>JBHHXE010000082.1:0-9961 GCA_046756865.1 Nitrospiria bacterium
GCTTCCTTAAATATTTAAACCGATCACCTCATCACGGTTCACTATTTACAGCATTCATGGGTGAGGAATACGATGTCAAAAACCTTTGATGCACTTCTCGAGGTCATGGTCCGCTTACGGGGAGAAGGGGGCTGCCCCTGGGATCGTGAGCAGACTTCAGAATCCTTGAAACCCTACCTGATCGAAGAGGCCTACGAGGTCTATGAGGCAATTGAGGACGGGCGGGCAGAACCGCTCTGTGAGGAGTTAGGCGATCTGCTTTTTCAGGTGCTTTTCCATGCCGAGATCGCGAAAGAGAAAAATCTTTTCGATATCGAAAGCGTCCTGAAAGCCACAACAGAAAAGATGATCCGCCGCCACCCCCATGTCTTTTCAACTGAGGCGCCGGAGGGGCAAGACGCCTCCCCGATGGACAGCAAGACTGTTCTGGCCAAATGGGAAGTGCTCAAAAGTAAGGAAAACCGGCACCGCGACCGAAAATCCGCCCTCGACGGCATCCCGAAACAGCTCCCTGCCTTACTGCGCGCCCACCAGCTTCAGGCGCGTGCCGCGCGCGTGGGATTTGACTGGAAGACCCCGGAACCGGTCCTAGCCAAGGTTGAAGAAGAGGTTCAGGAACTCCGTGAAGCCCTTGAGAACCAGGATAAAGCCGAGATCGAAAATGAACTGGGCGATCTTCTTTTCTCCCTGGTCAATGTTGCGCGCTTTCTCAGAATTAATCCTGAAGATGCCCTGCGAGGGACCATCCAACGCTTTACAGGACGCTTTCAGAAGATGGAATCGGCAGCAAAAACCAAAAACGGTGGATTAGAATCGCTTACACTCGAAGAAATGGACGCTCTGTGGGAAGCAGCCAAATTGGCAGAGAGATCCACGCTCCCCACTAAATCAGTCTGATTTTTGTATCAAGGAAGGGGTAAACATCCAATGAGTCAAGCGCGTGTCATTATCATTATGATGGCGATTGTTATCATCTTTGGCGCTATTGTTCATTTTACAACCAAAGCAGTTATACCGGAGAAAATGGGTTCAGATATGATCTCCCTTGATATGTCGCGCCCACGCGCCCCCAGCGAGTCCCGGAAGGTAAAGAATCCGATTCTGGTCTCGGAAAAGGTCATCCAGGAGGGAAGAGAAGCCTACCTCGGCAAAGGAGGATGTGTCGTCTGTCACGGCAAAGAAGCGCGGGGGGACGGTCCGGGCGGCACACAGTTGTCACCTCCGCCGCGCGATTTAACCGACCCAAACTTTCATCTTCTCCGAACCGATGGCGAGATGTTCTGGTCGATCAAGCATGGGGTAGAGGGAAGCGGAATGTTTAAATATGTGCCGCGTATGCTTTCTGAAGAAGAGGCCTGGAAAGTGATTCATTATATCCGGACATTGAAGCGGAAACGCACATGATTAAAGAAAGGAAAAATGGATGAAGCCACTCGCGCCATCAAACTCATCTGCAAAACCAGCCATGTCATACAGGGTGCACTTGTTCTTTCTTATCCTCCTGATCATCCCTCTGGGTCCGGGTTTTTCGGGAATGCGGTCCGCGAGGGCGGATCACATCAGTGAAGCGGATGTTGAACAGTTCGTCCGGGCAAAGATTGATCTTAGCGAATCGATGGCCCAATTCTTCCGGGGCAGACGCTCACCTCGCTTCGGACCCGACGGACCCGACATGGAAGCCCTCCGGAAACTCGAAACCGAGATCAACAATCATGTCTCCGACATCCTCGCCGAATACAACCTGACCATCGAGGAGTATCGAGGAAGAGGCCCGGAGATTTTTGAAGACACAGAAGCTGTAAATCGGTTTTTAGATGCGTATCCGGATTTGAGAGAACGCTACGAAAGGCTCCCGCAGAGCCCAATGGGAGGGAGGCGACGGTAAGACGCTAGCGTGCCTGGCAGGTGGTCCCGTCTCTGTTGAAGGGATCAAAAGTGTCCGTAGGAAGGCAAAAGGTATTATTCGGCGCATCCTGTGTGATGGTCACAAAGTCGGTGGACGTCGTGGTAAATCCTCCTACCGGTTCAGTGACGGTGAATGTTCCCGTGATCGTCCCGTTCGGGCATCCGAAGGTGGCTTGATCCGTTGTTGTCGGGCAATTAATGGTGTATTTCCCCCCCGCTTTAACCAGCTTTCCGGTGCTATCTGTCTCGGAGTTGACCTCAAAAGCCATTGTCAAGGCTGTTTGGGCCTGCTCGCTCCCTGTCATGTCCTGATCAAAACCAAAAGTAACCTGACTGCATCGGTTCGTTGTTGGTTGCGGGGGGCTGCAAAGCGTGCCAGGACTCGATATCGGGCGGGACTCAATCTTTTGAAAGTGGGTAATAACATTTTTATCCATTTGGGTTCCACAGACAGCGCTGTCCACGCAATTGTTGGTGACCTCTCCGGTAAGGGTTATCGGGCCTGCAGTCCCTATGCCACCAGGGGTAACAGAAATCGCCCCGCCGTGAATCAAAAACCCGGGAATCTGAATATTCGATGTGCCATCTTGAAGCCCATCGTTCGTGTTCCCGCCAAATGAAAATCCGAGATCCCCCCCGTCCGCGGGCAAACCCGTGCCCAGGATCGGATCCAGACCCGTGCCCAGCTGGGTATCCACACCGGGCGGAATCATGGGCGGCGTCACACGACAGGGAAGATCTCTGCTGTCGCTGTCAGGGGGGCTCATTCCCTGCGTAATCCCCTGGTTGCAGAGGTTGAAGCTTAACATTCCCCCTTGAATCGGGATGTCAACCTGTCTGAAAGCAAGCGGGTCCCCCTCTCGAATATTCTGGTTATCCGTAAAAACAGCACTGTTCTGGCTTGTTGTTGTCGTGGTTCTGGAATCCGTTGCATAGGAGGGGGCGACAAACACCAGCACGGAGAGCATTAGAGCGAAAAGCAAGTATCTCCCTTCTAACTTTGACCTCATATGTCTCAAAACCCCTTTTATTTATGGCAACGTAATAAAAGCTGAATCTAAGGTCGATGTGGCGCTGACAAACGGCATATTGACCGGTGGAAAACTTGTGATATTGGTCGCAGTTCCACTCTCCCGGGTAAAACTGCCTGTCATGGAACCGGTATCAAACCTCCGGTTGGAATTATTATCTATCATTTGATTGTCACCTAGCCCAGCATTCCACAGCAAATCTCCGAAGACCGGGTTCTGAATGCTTTGGGTCCAATTAACAAGCGGGGCCGCAAAGGTGTTTCCTGTACTTCCCGAAATATTCCAATCTGAGGTCTGATCAAAAACCTGCTCTCCTGCTCCGGGTGATGCCAGCGTACCAAAAGTGGTGCCTGAAACGGCAATCACTTCTTTTTCCTTTTGGGCGCCCCCGACACAAGCAACTGTACCAGCAGTACAGGGGACAACCAGATCCACATCTGTGATGCTGGCTGAAGTGTTGTTCCAGATAAAGCGGTTTTTTAAGTCGATACTGGCATGGAGATCGGAGTTTGTACCAAAATTCAGGTTGGCCGTCGCCGAATCCCCAAGAAAAGTGGCTGGAGAGAAAACAATAGAGTCTAACTTATCAGAAGCGGGAAAGCCTGGAACCGTCATCCCCTGGCTGGCAGGATCAAACCTCAAATCTCCGCAGTTCAAACTGCTGCCACTCGTGTCGGCTTGATCTGGCGGAATGCCGGCCGCCACATTTTGACCACATTTTCCAGGCTCGTCGTCGGAAGTGTCTGGAAGGTTGTCCGCTCCACGATGGACGCTTGAAATTACACCAAACATATTATCGGTAATAGCCCCTGGACCTAAAGAATTGAAAAAACGGCCGTTTACAGTTGCACCGAGAGGAGGCGCATCGGTTGTCACAGTCATCGAAAATGATGCGCCGCCGGGTCCATCCGGGTCTTTTCCTGCATGCCGGATCAAAGTATCAGGATTAAATCCCGGGCAAAGGAGACAGGGGGACGCACCAGTCGCCAGTTTGCTGACCGATTGTGTATTGCTGAAAAAATCCGAGGCCTCAGACCACGCATGCATGGGTAGAAACAGAACAAAAACAAATATGGCAAAGGCAATCCGGATCACATGAAACCTCCTTCAGCGATCTCCCATTCTGTCAAAGAATCAAGTATAGGTCAAGAGATATTTTTTGATGGACTTATTTTGATGTTTCAGGAGGGCTTGTTTTTATGGTATCTTGATTTCATTTTTTTACGAGGAAAGGAGCCATTTTGAGCGATGCGGATCTGCCCTGCTGGGACTTGAGCGATCTATATCGGGGGACGGATGACCCGGAGATTGCGGCGGACCTGGAAAAAGCCCTGAAGGACGCGGAAGGTTTTGAAGCACAATACCGGGGAAAGATTGTGGCGGAAGAAACCGGGGCAAAGGGGCTTTGTGAGGCCATCTACGCCCTGGAGGCCATCCGGGAGCTCGGAGATAAGGTCATCTCCTACGCCTCGCTTGTTTTTTCTGCCGATACAAATGACCCTAAAAACGGCGCCCTGCTGCAAATGGCCCAGGAGCGCCTGACCGAGATCAATACCCACCTTCTCTTTTTTGACCTGGAGTGGGCGGCGGCGCCCGAAGCGCTCGCCGCCGAATGGATGAAGGCGCACTCCCTCGCGGAACACCGTCACTTCCTGGAGGAAATCCGCAAATTCGGCCCCCACCAACTCTCGGAAGCAGAAGAAAAGATCCTGGACGAAAAGGCCAACACCGGCATACGGGCTTTTCAGCGGCTCTTTGACGAGGCGATCAACCTGATCCGCTTTAAGGTTGAGGTCCGGGGAGAAACGAAGTCCCTCACCGAACAGGAGGTTCTGGCCCTTCTCCATGACCGAAGGCGTTCCACGCGACGCGCCGCCGCCTTCGGACTCACCGAGGGCCTGAAAGAGCACGCACCGGTTCTCACATTTATTTTAAACCAAGTCACTGCTGACCATGCAAGTGATGACCGGCTGCGCCGCTTTCCCGACCCAATGGCCTCCCGGAACCTGTCGAATGAAATCGATTCGAAGGCCGTGGACGCTCTCCTCTCTTCCTGCGAGGAATATTTTTTTCTCGTAGGACGATATTATGAACTCAAGAAAAAAGTGCTGGGGCTTGAAACCCTCTATGACTACGACCGCTACGCCCCCCTGTCTCTCGTTACCGAAGCTGTTCCCTTTGACCAGGGCCGGGAGACCGTACTCTCCGCCTTTCATGACTTCTCACCCAGGGTCGAGGAGCTTGCGGCCCTCTTTTTTGAAAACCGATGGATTGATGCTGCTGTCCGGCCCGGAAAACGCGGCGGGGCCTTCAGTCACAGCACTGTTCCGAGCGTCCACCCCTATGTCTTCGTAAACTACCTCGGCACCCCCCGCGATGTGATGACCCTGGCCCACGAACTTGGCCACGGGGTCCATCAGTGGCTCTCCCGGCAACAGCGCTATTTCAACACCTCCACCCCCCTGACGACGGCGGAAACCGCCAGTGTCTTTGCGGAGATGCTTGTTTTTCACCGCCTTAAAAAGTCGGAGAAAGACCCGGAGAAACGCCTGGCCCTGATCATGTCTAAACTTGAAGAAGATTTTGCCACGGTCTTCCGTCAGGTGATTCTCTGCCGTTTTGAGCAGATTGTCCATGCGGCGCGTCGGAATGAGGGCGAACTCAGCACAGAGCGGGTCAATGAACTCTGGATGGCGGCAAACCAGGAAATGTTTAAAGGATCTGTCACCCTGACAGACGACTACAGCTGCTGGTGGATGTACATCCCCCACTTTATTCATTCTCCCTTCTATACTTATGCCTATGCCTTCGGCCACCTCCTCGTCCTCTCGCTTTTTCAGAAATATATTGAGGAAGGGAAAAAATTCGTCCCGAAATACCTGAATCTTCTCTCCGCAGGAGGCTCTGTGCGCCCGGACCTGCTTCTTCAGGAAAAGATGAATTTAAACATCACTGACCCGCTGTTTTGGCGAAGGGGCCTCGGCCTGCTCGAGAGGATGCTCGGCGAGGCGGAACGCCTGGCAGGAAAGCGATAAATCGTGAAGGGTGATTGATAAGACCGCGATTTAGAGCTTGGTTTTTTTCACCATTTATGTTTCCCCGACATCAGGAGGATAAGAAAAAATGAGACCGCCAACGCTTGAAGAGAAATATCAAATTGCCGTCATCGGCCTTGGATATGTCGGCCTCCCCCTGGCGGCTGAATTCGGCAAACGCTTCAAAACGGTCGGATTCGATATCGACGCGGATCGGATTGCGTCCCTCCAAGAGGGTGTGGATACGACCCTGGAGGTAAGTTCAGAAGGGCTGAAAGCCGCGAAACGGCTTTCGTACACCACAAGCCCCGACGGGATCAAGGATTGTAACTTCTTCATTGTCACAGTCCCCACCCCGATTGACCGCTTCAAAAGACCGGACCTGGGCGCGCTGACCCGTGCCTCGGCCTGTGTCGGCGCAGTCCTGAAAAAAAATGATATCGTCGTCTATGAATCAACCGTTTACCCCGGGGTAACGGAGGAGATCTGCGTCCCGATCCTGGAAAAAGCTTCGGGCCTGCGCTTCAATCATGATTTTTTTGCCGGATATTCTCCGGAACGGATCAATCCTGGAGATAAAGAACATTCCTTTACACAAATACTGAAAGTCGTCTCCGGTTCAACACCCGAGGCCTTAGCCTCAATCGATGCCCTTTACCGCGCTGTTATTCAGGCTGGAACCCATTGTGCCGAATCGATCCGCGTGGCCGAAGCAGCCAAAGTCATTGAAAACACGCAACGGGATGTGAATATCGCCCTGGTTAATGAGTTCGCCCTTCTCTTTAACCGCCTCGGAATTGATACCGATTCTGTCTTAAAAGCCGCGGGAACCAAGTGGAACTTTTTAGGGTTTTCTCCCGGCCTGGTCGGCGGCCACTGCATCGGGGTTGATCCCTACTACCTCTGCCACAAGGCCCAGGAAGTCGGATATCACCCGGATGTCATCCTCGCTGGAAGGCGGATCAATGACAATATGGGAAACCATGTGGCGGGAGAAGTTGTCAAGCTGATGACACGGAAGCGGGTACAGGTTGGCGGAAGCCGCATTTTGGTGCTCGGCCTGACCTTCAAAGAAAACTGCCCCGATATCCGAAATACCCGGGTAATCGACATTGTTCATGAATTCGAGAAATATCATGCCGTAGTCGATGTCTATGATCCCTGGGCAGACCCCCAGGAAGTCGAGCGCGAATATGGAATCAAACTGCTTGAAAATTTATCCGATCATTGCTATGACGCCATTATTCTGGCCGTTCCGCACAAGCAGTTTCAAGAATGGGGGAAAGACGATCTTGATCGATATGCCAAAGAAACTTCAGTGGTCTACGACATCAAACATCTCTTTGAGCGAACCTGGGTCGATGGGAGGCTTTAGAAAATGAAGATTCTCGTCACCGGGGCTGCCGGATTTATTGGCTTTCATCTCACGCAACGCCTTCTCTCTCAAGGGGAGGAAGTTGTCGGTCTTGATAATCTGAATGATTATTACGACGTGCGACTTAAAACCGAACGTTTGAAGATCTTGGGCGGGAACGCCCGATTTCGCTTTCTCGAGATGGATCTGGCGGATAAAAACGGCCTGGATGTCCTCTTTCAGAATGAACGTTTTGACCGGGTGATTCATCTCGCCGCGCAAGCGGGGGTCCGCTACAGCCTGAAAAACCCCCATGTCTACATTGAAAGCAACCTCGCGGGCTTTCTTCATATCCTGGAAGGGTGTCGGCATAACGGAGTTCCCCATCTGGTCTATGCCTCTTCCAGTTCGGTCTATGGCGCAAATACCGGGATGCCTTTTTCCATTCATGATAACGTGGACCATCCGGTCTCTCTTTACGGCGCGACAAAGAAAGCTAATGAACTGATGGCCCATTCCTATTCCCACCTTTACCGGATCCCGACCACGGGCCTTCGATTTTTTACGGTTTACGGCCCCTGGGGAAGGCCCGACATGGCCCTCTTCCTTTTTACCAAGGCCATCCTTGAGGGAAAACCGATCGACGTTTTCAACCATGGCCGGATGCAGCGGGACTTCACCTTCATCGACGATATCGTTGAAGGGATTGTCCGGGTCACGGAAAATATCCCTTCGCCCGATTCCAAGTGGGACGGGGCAAAACCAGACCCGGGAACAAGCAAGGCGCCCTACAAGGTTTATAATATTGGAAACAATAACCCCGTCGAACTCCTGAAGCTGATTGCCGTCCTGGAAGACTGTCTCGGAAAGAAGGCGGAACGCCGGCTTTTACCGATCCAACCAGGGGATGTCCCGGCAACCTATGCCGATGTGGATGACCTGATGCGGGACGTCGGCTTCAAACCGGCCACGCCGATTGAAGAAGGGGTCCAACGCTTTGTTTCCTGGTACAAAGATTATTATCAACTGTAATCGCCCGGATCCGGAGAATGCCCCTTGCAGTTTTATCATCCACCCGGACAATGATTCATTCTCATGTCTTTTTCTTCCAAAATACAAAAACGTCTTCTTTCCTTCTCGGCTTGTCTTTTTATTCGCGTTCTCATAAAAATATGGCAATGGACCTGCCGGATTGAAGTCAAGGGCCCCCTCCTGGAGACGCTTAAGGGAGACAAACCCCTTATCCTGACCTGCTGGCATCAGGATATGATCTTCAACTTTGCCTATATCCTGAAGATAAATCCCCGGAGAAAAATCGCGACGATTGTCAGTCACAGTGAAGATGGGGACCTTGCCGCATCCGTCATCCAAAACCTTGGGGCAATTGTGGTTCGAGGTTCCAGTTCGAGAGGGGGGCGGGAGGCACTGGGAGGCTTGACCCGGATCGTCCTCAAAGAAAAAGCCATCGGGATGATTGTCTGCGACGGCCCGAAACCGCCGGGGCGCATCGTCAAACCCGGCATCCTGTTGTTGGCACGTAAATCCAGCTACCCGATTATGCAGATACGCTCCTGGAGCAATCGTGGTTTTCTCTTTAAAAAAAGCTGGTCCAAGCTCCATGTGGTTTTTCCCTTCTCCCGGGTCATCCTCTGGTCGGCTCCTCCGATTACCATCCCGACAGACACAAAAAAGCCGGAAATGCTTCGTTTCCGACGGCAGATCGAAGAAGGTTTGAATAAGATGGCTGATCACTCCGAAAATTACTTCAAAAAATATGAATAACGATCTTGTAAAGATCTGAAGAGGCAATTTCCTTCATTCCGGCGGAGGCCGGAATCCAAAGCTTTCAATTAGTCACAAGAACGCCGGATTTTTCTGAATTGACTCTCCCCAAAGGATTTGATAGCCTGCCTCCATGCCGAACAAGCTTTTCATTAAGCCCTTTAAGCTTTCTATCCCCGGGACAGCAGTTACCGGGATTACCGGCGGCGTGGTGGGCTCATTCATGGGCGGACCTGTTTTTATCATCGGCATGGCCCTGATCGGGGCGCTCATTGGAAACATCGTATGGATGATGGGCGGACAGGAATTTTTTCTCTTTATTGTCATCGGGATCTTTCTCGGAGCCGGTCTTGCCATTTTTTTAAATGGAATGGAATCGGCGTTGATCGGTGCGGGAACGGGCGGCGCGATCGGAGGGTTTGTTGCGGTGAATAAGAGCATGCTCTCGAAGTAAAACCGCCGATGCCGTATAATGCCGACCTTATTGACAATGAATTCAGATTTCGATAAAGTCATCTCTAAATATACTTAAGATTGGGCTCAATGATTCAGGGAAAGAACGAGATCAAAAAGATTCAGGCCAAAGTGGGGGAATCCTTCAAAATCCGGATCTGGGAAGACCGGACTAAGGGGGGGTGCCGTTTTGTCCCGACCTTTGACACCGGTGTATTAAGACTGCTAAATGATGAGTATGATCGAACGCGGAATATCCGCGTGACCGATTCCGGAATGCGGACTTTTGAATTTATCGCGATGTCTCCCGGAAAAACCTCAATAGATCTTGAGTCGAGATACGGCTGGAAATTCTCCGCCGAAAGTCACCTGAGCTACGAAATCGATATCACACAGTAGCA
>JBHHXE010000083.1:0-9891 GCA_046756865.1 Nitrospiria bacterium
AAGCTCTGAATAAGTCATGAATTGTTTTTTCTGGGCAATCATGTCCCGTTTCCACCTTGCAAATCTTGAAAATAGCGGGCTATTCTCTGCGATTTGCGCCTTGAAACGAAACATTTTATCTCTTGAAAAATTCAACCCGGACTTAATCAGGGGTTCCTTAAGCTAAAATCGTCACTTCCATAGAGGAGGGAATCCAGAGCTGCGACCAGGTACCCTTCGGCAAGCCAACAATTGGAGGGGATATTGAGATGATTACCTTACCCCGGCAAAGCCTGGTGCCTGTAGGTGAGTCACGGGATGCCCACCTTTCTCAGAAATGACGAAAATTGCAGCAGGATGTGGGGAATTGAACCCTCAGGGATACAATTCTCTCAGCCCCCGGTTATAAACGGAGTTGGTGTAAGGGTGATGATGAAGAGAACGAGGGAAGCCCACCCCACCAACTGATGTTTAAAATCGAGCGGGGCGGATTCGTCCATGGTGGGGGGGTGGCTCACGCCGAGTGCAGCGCTCAGGATGGCCCATACCAGCCATCCCGCCCAGCCGGTTGTTCCCAGCACGATGAGGAGGAGGACCATCCCGATGGAAACATAGCGTTGTTTTTTCCCGACCAGGGCATAGGCAATATGCCCCCCGTCCAACTGGCCGATCGGGAGCAGGTTCAGAGAGGTGACAAAAAATCCGAGCCATCCGGCAAAGGCGACGGAGTTTAGGGCGATATCAAATCCGGCTGGGGGATTTTTCCCGAGGATGGAGGCGATGGCTGTGAATATGAGTGGATTCCCTAGTTCTAAAAGGGTGGGGACATCTCCAATTTTGACGAGTTGGGAAGATTGCAGGCCGATCATGGTCACGAGAACCGACACGACAAAGCCTGCAATCGGGCCTGCCGCACCGATATCCAATAGCGCAGTTTTCTTGACGATGGGGGACTTCATACGGATGAAGGCGCCGAAGGTCCCGATTGCGAACATGAAGTTGCCGGGCCAAGGGCCGGGAATAAAATAGGGCGGAGTGGTCTTCACCCCGTAGCGCTTTGATGTGATGTAATGACCCATTTCATGGACAAAGAGGATAGACATCAGGGCAAGTGAAAAGGGAGCCCCTTTGAGCAGATCCGCCGAATTTTTAAAGGGTAGCCCTCCTTCCATACGAGCACCCGCGACCAGCGTTGTAAAAACAGTTAGGAAAAAGAGAATGGTCGGGATGACAAAATCGATCTTGCCCTCCTTTGCCTTTTCCCCCTCCCTCCCCTCGACACTTGCAAGCGGGAGGACGATTCCATCGGGACAGGAGCGGCCGTTCGATATCGGATCAGGCCCGTGCATCTTTCCTTGCTTTTTGTGTCGTTCCGGAGTCAGTTGCACTTCGGGGATCGTTTCCTCTCCCTCATGATTCATCCTTAGACCTCTCCATCTGGCGCTTCATGTAAATCTGAAATATTATCCATCGGCAGGGTTAACCAGTCATTCAGGGTTTGGAGGTGGATTTCATCCTCTCCGGCTCCGACAAGCTTTCCCTTGTAAACGATGCCGTTGTAGACAAGGCTTACATTCTTGCCCTGAAGCGAATATAAGTAGTCCAACGATGCCTCCGCTTTAAATGTCGTGACTGGTGAATCGTGATCAGGTGATGGGCTTAAATCCGAAACGATTCACAATCCTCACTCAAATCAAGTATAGTCGCCTTTTATTTCAGGGGCAAGACGAATGAGTATACCCCAGCCTTGGGAATTGTTATACAATACTTATTCTGAGAGTCTTTCGAACAATCTGTACCATCTCGAGGGGGAGAGACGGTTTTCGGAGAACCTTGCAGGGCTCCAGGTCCTTCATGCCTGAGCGGGTATTCCTTCAAGGGACATTTGCTTCGCCCCACCACCTGCCCTTGAAATTTGTTGTTCTTGAATTTTGATAAAATCGGCAGATGTAAGATTACCTGGGTCCTTAAAGTGCTTGCCTGTAGACTGAAGCCACTGTATAGGGTGGTAGCTTCCAGAGCGTTTACTCGCGAGTGGGGCTTCCGCTTGGCCGATAAGAATGGATTTTTTGTTCAGACTTCTGGGTGCCATAGGGTTAAGCTGAAATCCTGATTTAAAGAACCAAGCACTTAGACGATGGGCCTGGAAGCTCCGAATGGTTTAAAAAGCCGGAAAGCTTCAAGGTGTTTTTCTGTCTGCTTTGGAAAGGGCTTCTTCATTGATTCTCCTGGCCGAACGGTCTGCATCATATACGGCCCAGATCCGAAAGGAGGCAAAGACAAGGACACGGGCAAGCAACTCGTAGGAAAAGGGAACTTTTCCACGAAGGATATCTATCCAGTTTTCCCGGAGGAAGTAGGGTTCCATGATGGTGTTTGCAACTAAGAGCACAGCGCCTTTCTTCCATTCTCCATTATAAAATTGTCCGAGGCCCGGGAGAAATCCGGATAGAATAAATGCCAGTTCATTATATTTGGGCTTATTGGGGTCTAATTTGAATTTCATCGGGGTCAAACGGGCACACATGATCGTAAATGATGCGCAATCATATAAGAAATCACCTTATTTTGTCAAAAATATCGAGCATTCCGATAACAGGATTCATCGCAGAGCTTGGGGATGGGCCCTCATTCCGCGATTGCGGAATGAGAAACCGCCGATTCGCCTGAAAAGACTGCGTTATCGGCCAAAGGTCTCCTCACCGTACGTGTGAGTACGCCTCCGTCGCCCTTATCGCCTCTGGCCTTGTCTTTTAGACAACTTATGCGCTTTACCCCAAGATCAATTGCAGAGCTTGGGAAGGATCTAGTAATTGACGTCGAAGAAGAGATGATGTTATAAACTATCTCCGGTTTGACGATTTTGGCGGCGTAGCTCAGTCGGTAGAGCAGGTGAATCATAATCATCCGGTCGGGGGTTCGAGTCCCTCCGCCGCTACGAACTCTTTTCAGCCCGTGCGTTCAAGACACTCCCATTCTAACGCTCTGCCCTGATAAGTGGGGTGTGTCCCAGACGACTTTCAAGGCTGCTCATGTTGAATTTCAATCTCTCCCCCTTCAAGAAGAGGTCATGACTTATTCAATGGATTTTTAAGACGAAAGAGTGAGTGAATAATGATTTATAACAACGAAAAGGAGCAATGAAAATGAGTGCTGCCAGCGGTAAGAAAGAAACCTTTGAATATAAAGCGGAAATGAACCAGCTTTTAAATCTGATTGTCCATTCTCTGTATACCCATCCCGAGATATTTTTGAGAGAACTTATTTCCAATGCCTCGGATGCCTCTAATAAGGTCCGGTATTTACAAATCACGGATGACACGATTTTAGATCGCAACAAAGAGCTGATCATTAAGATAGAGGTCGATGAAAAGAAGCAGCAATTTTCAATTGAAGACACCGGGATCGGCATGTCGCGCGAGGATCTCATCAACAATATCGGCAAGATTGCCTCCTCAGGCACATTAAAATTTTTAGAACAGGCCAAAGAAGAAAAAGATAAATTAGGTGATCTAATCGGGCAATTTGGTGTCGGATTTTATTCGGCTTTCATGGTGACCGATGAAATTGTCATTGAAACGCGTCATGCCAACAAGGAGGGAGTCGGCCTCCGATGGACCTCGGCTGTCGGTGGAAATTACACCATCGAAGAAATTGAACGGAAGGAAAGAGGGACTAAAATCTCCTTTAGGTTGAAGGATGAATTCAAAGAATTTTCAACAGAACTCAGAATAAAAAACACCATTAAAAAGTATTCGAACTTTGCCGATTTTCCCATATATGTCGGCAAGGAAAAGGTAAACACCATCGCTCCGCTCTGGACCCAGAAAGTGAAGGATCTTAAGACGGAGGAGGTCAACGAGTTTTATAAGTTTGTTGCCAACGACTGGGAAGACCCCCTGGATTATTTACCCCTGTCTCTTGAAGGCGTCGGTGCAACCTTCAAAGCCCTGCTGTTTATTCCGAAGAATGCGCCTTTTGAGCTCATGAGGACGCAGGAGCACAAGACCTTGCAACTCTATTCCAATCGCGTGATGATCATGGAAGATTGCAAGGATCTCTTGCCGGAGTATCTTCAATTTATGAGAGGGGTTGTGGATACGGAAGATCTGCCGCTGAATGTTTCGAGAGAAATGGTGCAGTCTTCGCCCGTGATGCAAAAAATAAAAACGACACTCACCAGTAAAATTCTCGGGTGGCTCGATAAAATGGCGACAAAGGATCCGGAAAAATATGCAAAATTTTACAATACATTTGGAAAGCTCTTTAAGTATGGGGTGAACAGCGACTTTTCGAACAAGGATAAAATTATTGACCTGCTACGCTTTGAAACCTCCCGCCAGAACGAAGGGGTCCTATCATCCTTTAAAGACTATGCCGGGCGTATGAAAGACGGTCAAAAAGAGATTTATTATTTACTGGGCGAGAGTCGGGAGCAGGTTGAAACCAATCCGAATATGGAATATTTTAAAAAGCACGAGACCGAGGTCTTGTACATGATCGATCCTGTGGATGCCTTTATTATTCCGTCGATACCGGAGTATGATAAAAAACCGGTTAAAGCCATCGACAAAGGTGATCTTGATTTAAAAGAGAATGAAAAAGAAGGAGAGAAAGAAAAAAATGAGCTCTCCAATGCCCTGATTGATCTGTTTAAGGAAACACTGAAAGACCGGGCGCAGGAAGTCCGGGTTTCAAAACGGCTTGTCGATTCGGCGGTGACCCTGGTTGCAAGCGCCGATGGCGCAGATAAGCACACCGAGCAGTTGATGAAAATGATGGGCCAGAATGTTCCTCAATCCAAACGTATTCTGGAAGTGAATGCGGAGCATCCGGTTATTCGGAATTTATCGAAGCGCTATATCGCGAACGACAAGGATCCGATGATCTCCAAGTGCATCCTGGGGCTATTTGAAAGTGCGCAGCTGATTGATGATGAGCTGGAGTCCAAGAATGCCTATGTCAAAAGAATGATGGAAATTATGGAGGAAGCAACACAATAACTTTTAAAGCAAGTATCACGTTCCGCGTCGGAACGATGGGATGAGCGTTTTGTTGGAGGGGGGATGTCTTCCAGGCTAAGCAGGTTTCTGACCATATCGGGATGGGTTCTTCTCTCGGTGGGGAGTATCCGTTTTTATCGGGTGCTTCGCGGTCACGCGGAGGACCCGAAATTTGCCCCGCATCTTATGGTGACGCTCCTGTCCTTGTGGGTTGCCTCATCCATCCTTCGCGTCGGCCTGCGAAAGAAGGCCTTAAGCAAAAGGGTTGCCATTACCCTCATCCGGTCCGGCTCCATCCTGTTGATGATTTGGAGCTATCGCTTGTTCCTTTCCTTGAAGGCAAGTCCTGGGACCGGCACGGCATTCCTCTTCTATCTGTCCCCTTTCTACATGGTTTTTGGTACAGTGGTCATGTGTGCCGGACTTCGGATCAGCCGGATGTTACGGAAGCAGGCTTCCGGGGAGACCTCTGCCGGGAAGCCATCTTTGGCGGAGAACTTCGATGAAGATCCTGTCGATGCCTCTTCCTCCTGATTTCATTCAATGCCGTGAATCAGGAATTGTGGGGGTTATCGGTTTGAATCGCTGATTTTGGAACCTTTTTTCATTTAGTGATACAATTTTACAAGAGTAGATTCCGGGAGGATATCAGAGCGTGCCGGTCCGTTATAAAGATTATTACGAAGTACTCGGTGTTTCACGAGACGCTTCAGAAAAAGAAATCAAGGAGGCCTTTCGTACGCTGGCCCGACGGACTCATCCCGATCTCAATACGGGCAAGGGAAAGAAAAGAGCGGAAGCACGGTTTAAAGAGATTAACGAGGCTTACGAGGTTCTGGGAAATCCGGGAAAAAGGGCGAAATATAACCGCCTCGGATCACAATGGCAGGAGGGCATGCCCTTTCAATCCGGGCCGGGTGCCGGCGCTTCGGGCGTGCATTTTGAGGGGGAGGGCCTCAGCGGGTTTTCAGATTTTTTTGAGTCCATCTTTGGTGGGGAAGCCCGTTCTTCCGCCAGGCCGACCGCGCGTCCGGCGCGGCGTGGTGAAAACATCGTCTCCGATATGATGTTAACCCTGGAAGAGGCCACTCAGGGAACCCGTCAACACTACAAAACGCAGCGACGGTTTCCCTGCCCCGATTGCGGTGGCCAGGGACATGAAGGAAGAACGGTCTGTAGGCGATGCGCGGGTCGTGGAAATCTCCCGGGTGGAAAGGATCTGACGGTCACTATCCCGGCAAGGGTTCGCGAAGGAGACAAGATCCGCCTGTCGGGCCAGGGCAATCCGGGGGAGGGTGGCGGTCCTCCGGGAGATCTTTTTATCCGCATCAAATATAAGCCTCATGAGATTTATACCGTTTGCGGTGACCGCCTCGAAATGACGCTTGATGTGATGCCCTGGGAGGCTGCGTTGGGGGCAAGCAAGAAGGTCCCGACGCTGCATGGCGATGTCATTCTGAAGGTTCCTCCGGAAAGCCAGGGGGGGCAGCCCTTCCGGCTGCAGGAAAAAGGTCTGGCTTCAAGCGAAGGAAAGAACGGGGATCTTTTGGTTCGCCTTCAGGTTAAACTGCCGGAAGAGATTACTGCCGAGGCGAAAGCACTTTATGATAAGTTGGCACAATTGGAAAAAAAGGGTGAGTGACCCACGTTGTTATAGAGGATAAGCATGTTAGAATGGCTTCCCAGGCTCATCACGAAATGGCGGCGAACCCGGATAAAAGCCTATATGATCCTCTCCATCATCCTTTTTACCGCGTTGATTATTGCGAACCTTTTCTTTTTGAGCCGGTTTTTTTAGGCGACTGTAGAGAAAACCCCTTCCCGAATCATCCCGCCGATGACTTCAAGGTCAGCGCTGAGTGAACGATCCTCCAGAAGCGGGGGAATCCTGGAGCGAAGCCTCCGAATGGCTTTCGCCACCCCCCTGCCCGGTTTCAGGGGTGCGTGGAAAGCGATCCCTTCTGCCGCAGCGAATAGTTCGACCGCCAGTATACCTTCGATATTGCTGAGAATCTGGTCCAGCTTTAGGGCCGCGCCCATAGCCATGCTGACATAGTCCTCCTGGTTGACCGAAGTCGGGATTGAATCAACCGAGGCTGGATGGGCCAGAAGTTTGCACTCCGAGGCAAGCGCTGCGGCGGCAACCTGGGGCATCATCAGTCCGGAGTGAAGTCCCGGATGCCGTGTCAGGAAGGGGGGGAGATCGATGCATTCCGGATCGATCAACTGGGCGATCCGCCGTTCCGAGATGATGCCCAGGTGGGTCATGGCAATGGCCAGGACATCAAGGGCCAGGGCAACCGGGTGTCCGTGGAAATTTCCTCCCGGTATAATCTGATCTTCTTCCGGAAAGACAAGCGGGTTGTCGGTTACGCTGTTCATCTCAATCGAGAGGGTACGACGGATGGTATCAACCGCATCTCGAACCGCGCCGTGCACCTGGGGAATACACCGGATCGAGTAGGGGTCCTGCACGCGGCTGCACGTAATATGGGAGTCGCGAATCTCGCTGTGAGATAGAAGCCTCCGCATATTTGACGCGACCTTTAGCTGCCCGGCATAGGGGCGGAGGGCCTGGATCTTCGGATCAAAGGCTGTTGGTGTTCCCATCAAGGCTTCCAGCGACATGGCCCCGGCCACATCAGCGGTTTCCATCAGCCGTTCGGCGGAAAAAAGGGAAAGGAGGCCGAGGGTCAAGGCGGCCTGAGTTCCATTGACCAGGGAGAGCCCTTCCTTCGCCTCCGGAACAAGGGGCGGGATCCCGGCTCGTTTCAGGGCGGTCTTTCCCTTCAGGCGATTTCCTTTAAAATAAGCCTCCCCTTCCCCGATCAGGAGCAGGGCCAGGTGGGCCAGCGGAATCAGGTCGCCGCTCGCCCCCACCGACCCCCGGCTTGGAATCACCGGGTGAAGCGATTGATTAAGCATCTGAATCAGGCGCTCGACAATAACAGGGCGGACCCCGGAATGGCCTCTCGCCAGAACCTGGGCTCTCAGGAGGATCATCCCGCGTACCCGGGTCTCCGAGAGGGGCGGCCCGAATCCACAGGCATGGCTTCGAATAAGATTGACTTGCAGCTCTGTGATTTCCGGCCCGGAGATCCTCTTCTCGGCCAATTTCCCGAATCCGGTGCTGACACCGTAAACGACCTCTTGCCGGGCAAGTGTCCGCTCTACCACCCGGCGGGAGCGGTTCATTGCAGAGATCACAGGGCGGGACAGGCGGACGGGACGGTGATTGAAGACAACATCATAAAAATTGGAGAGGGATAAATCGTTTCCTGAAAGAATCAGGGCTTTCATCTCGGACTCCCGGACGGGTTTCTCTTGTTGAAAAATTATAGGAGAATGAAGAGGGTATTGCAATGACGGAGACGAAGCCACCATATGTGCTTGACAGGTCTATCCGAACCAAGTACTCTCAGTGAGACACGACGGCGTGTCCGACGATGACGTCCCATCCCCTGGTAAATAGGTGTTTTTCAGGGTGGGGCGTTTTTTTTTCTCCAGGGGGCGCAAATGAATAAAGCAGGTCCGGATGATCTGGTGGGTTCCAGTCCGATCATGAAAGCTGTTTTGGAAGAGGTCGCCCAGGTGGCGCTCAGCAGAGCAACGGTTCTCTTACGAGGTGAAAGCGGTACAGGAAAAGAGCGGATTGCAAAAATGATCCACCAGGGCGGCCCGCGTGCGGACAAGCCGTTTATCCGGGTCAATTGTGCGGCGCTCTCTGAAACTCTGATTGAAAGCGAACTTTTCGGGCATGAAAAGGGGGCCTTCACCGGGGCGGTCGAGCAAAGGAAAGGACGCTTCGAACTGGCAGACACCGGGACTATTTTTCTCGATGAAATTGGTGATCTTCCACCCTCGGTTCAGGTAAAACTACTTCGTGTTTTGCAAGAATTGGAGTTTGAGCGGGTTGGCGGCGTCAGGAACGTGAAGGTCGATGTCCGAACCATAGCAGCTACGCACCGGGATCTGGAGATCGCCGTGATGGAAGGGAGTTTCCGGCAGGATCTCTATTACCGCCTAAATGTTGTTCCGGTTTATCTTCCGCCGCTTCGGGAGAGAAGAGAAGATATTCCGCTTTTAATTGAGTATTTCCTCAAAAAATTCAACAAAGAAAACAACAAAAAGGTGCAACTGAAAGCAGAGTTGATCCGTCTCCTGACAAGGTATGACTGGCCGGGGAATGTCAGGGAGTTGGAGAACGGCATTGAGCGGCTTGTGGTCCTCGCTCCGGAAGGCTGGGTTTCACTCAAAAATATCCCGACGGCCATCGCCTCCTATATTAGTGACATTCGTGAGGTCACCCCGGTAACCCGAAGGGTGGGTCATCTGGCGGGTTCCGGGCGGGAAAACCATTCTCTGTCGAAATCACTGGAAGAAATGGAAAGTGAAGCCCTCAAAAAGGCTCTGGAGCGTTGTGGCTGGGTCCAGGCCAGGGCGGCCCGTTACCTCGGGATGACCCCGCGACAGGTGGCCTACAAAATCAGAAAATACAAGCTGGTTCCAGACGAGATTTTTTAATCTGCATTTGTCTATGCGGGAGGAGGATATCCCAAAAGTGCAAAATATACTTGAAATAACTTGACAAATTGATTTTAATCGGGTACAAAATTTTACGTTTGGTTCGTTTCGTACCCGATGTTCATCACGGGCGCACTCATATTATCTCCAGGGGGACGTCGTAGAATCACTTGGGAGAGGTGTTGCAGGGGAGGGTCCCCCTTGTCCTGCGGTAAGATAACTGCAAACCGTTTGTTAAAGGCCTCGTTTTTTGTTGAGGGAGAGCAGACACATCATCCGGTTCTGGTCGGACTGAGAACCGATTTCAACGCAACGTGAATTTAGGGGGGGAATACGCATGAAGATGAAGTATCTCGGTTTCAGCTTATTTATTGCAGGTGCTATG
>JBHHXE010000084.1:0-9825 GCA_046756865.1 Nitrospiria bacterium
GCGAAAAAAGGGGAGGGAGACTTCCTGGTGGCAGAAGCGGATGAGAGCGATGGCTCCTTCATGAAGCTTTGTCCGACGATTGCTGTGGTCACGGGGCTTGACCATGAACACCTGGATTACTACAAAACCTTTGAAACTATTCAGGCGACCTTTCTTGACTTTATTAATAAAATTCCCTTTTACGGCAGGGCGATCCTTTGCGGGGATGATCCTCATCTTCGGGCGCTCCTCCCGCATGTCGAAAAACGGGTTTTGACTTATGGGACCGAAGAAGGGCTTGATTTGATTGCCGAAGAAATAGCTTTTCATGAATGGAAGACCATGTTTCGTGCTCGTCTCCACGGCAAAACTCTGGGGGACTTCCATCTCCCGGCGCCTGGGGTTCATAATGTGCTGAATGCCCTGGCGGCGATTGCTGTCGGCCTGGAGCTGGAGATGCCTGTGTCAGAGATTCAGAAGGGGGTTCAGTCTTACCAGGGCGTTCAACGGCGTTTTCATTTGCAGGGAGAGCAGGACGGGGTTTTGGTGGTCGATGATTATGCGCATCATCCGACGGAAATTCGGGCCACACTTCAGGCCGCAAAACAGGGCTGGAATGCGGAGGTGGCCGTGGTCTTTCAGCCGCATCGCTATACCCGGACGCGGGATTGTCTTGAGGCGCTGGCGGAATCGTTTCAGCACGCGGACCATCTGATTTTGTCAGAGATCTATCCTGCCGGAGAAAAAGCAATTCCCGGTATTGATGGACAGAGGCTCTACCAGGCTGTTTTGAATCATCGTCAGAGGAAGACCCACTTTCTGCAGGATCGTTCGGACATTGTCGCGTCATTACGGAAGATTGCAAAGCCTGGGATGGTGATCCTCACCCTGGGGGCTGGAGATGTCTGGAAGGTGGGAGAGGCTTTCCTGAAGGGGGCAGGTTGATTCTTGAAACGTGCGCATCAAAGGTGGGTTTGACGAAGGTGGCCCTGGACAAAAAAAATAACAGTGTCCTCCATGAGGCTCTGGATGCTTATCCGGGAGAGATTCGCTGGAATGAACCCATTGCGCCCTATACATCCTTCAAAGTAGGTGGGCCGGCAGAAGCCATGGTTTTTCCGAAGACGACGCTTGAAGTGTCCTTCCTGATGAATCAGATTTCAAGCCACAAACTCCCTTGGTTTATTCTGGGTGGGGGGAGTAATCTCCTTGTGAGAGACGGCGGCATTGAGGGCGTCGTTCTTCAACTGAAACATCTGCAACAGATCCGGGAAAAAGATGATGGCATTATCTTTGCGGAGGCGGGGGTCTCGTTTCCTAAGCTCTCAACGACTGCGAAGGAGAAGGGCTTTTCGGGACTCGAGTTTGCGGTGGGTATTCCAGGAACGGTTGGGGGCGCCGTGGTCATGAACGCAGGCATCCCGAATGAAGAGACAGAGGCCGTCCTGAAGGAACTCACCCTGGTTGACGATGCAGGAGAGATAAAGACTTATGTCAGGGCCCGCGTTCCTTTCGGCTATCGTTCTGCACATTTGCCGAAAGGGGTAGTTATTTCTGCTTCTTTTCAGCTTGAGGCGGCCCCGGTGGAGCAGATTGAGGAAAAGATGAAGCGCCTGCTGAAACGCCGAAGGGAGACGCAGCCGCTCTCTTTTCCGAGCGTCGGTTCTGTCTTTAAAAATCCTGAGAAGGGATATGCTGGAAAGATCATTGAAGCCTGTGGTCTGAAGGGATCATGCCTTGGCGGCGCGCAGATTTCCAAGCGGCATGGCAATTTTATCATCAATCAGGGCGCGGCCAGAGCGGAGGATGTCCTGGGCTTAATTCGTATGACCCAAAAGCGGGTTCAGGAAATGGAGGGGATCATCCTTGAGCCTGAGGTCAGGGTTGTCGGTGTTGAAGCGTCGTAAAGGTCTTGGAATGCTGGAGAAACGGGGCGAAGGGTGGTATTAAAGGCGTATGCAGGGAAGAAAATAGGGGTCTTGATGGGCGGTATGTCGGTAGAGCGGGAGGTTTCGATAAAGAGCGGAG
The DNA here is from genome assembly GCA_046756865.1 of Nitrospiria bacterium. GTDB lineage: Bacteria > Nitrospirota > Nitrospiria > SBBL01 > JAADHI01 > DUAG01. Next base: position 2,008 of record JBHHXE010000084.1, read on the forward strand.
AGGCGATTTCATCCGCGTTGGAGCGTCTTGGTTACCGACAGAAAGCGATTGATGTAGATAGGGATATTGCAATTATGCTTCGTCGCGAGGAGATTGAAGTGGCTTTTATTGCATTGCATGGGCGATATGGGGAAGATGGGACGATTCAGGGCCTGCTTGATATGATGCAGATCCCGTATACCGGTTCGGGGGTGCTGGCCAGCGCGATGGGAATGGATAAGATTGTCTCGCGCCAGATCTTTCTTTCCGAGGGACTGCCCGTGCCGCCCTATCTTGTTTTGTGTGAAGAAGAACATCCTTCATTTGACGCGAACAGACTGTCTTTTGGTTTTCCTGTCGTTGTGAAGCCGGTTTCAGAAGGTTCGAGCGTGGGTGTGACAATTGTTCCGGAAAAGAAAGGGCTCGAAAAGGCTTTGAAAGAAGCATTTTATTATGGTCCCCGGATCATGATCGAGGAGTTTATCTCCGGGAAAGAGGTGCATGTCGGTATTCTCGGGGAGCGTGCCTTGGGTGCAATCGAGATCCGGCCAAAAACAAAATTTTATGATTACACAGCAAAATATGTTGCGGGAATGTCGAAGCATGTCTACCCGGCGCCCCTCCCTTCGGATCTTTATGAAGAAGTGTTGCGCTTGGGGCTGAGGGCCCACAGGACTCTGGGATGCCGCGGGTACAGCCGTGTTGATTTTCTGATCGATGAAGAAGAGAACCTTTATCTTCTGGAGGTCAATACGCTGCCGGGGATGACAGAGACGAGTCTGATGCCGGAGATGGCGAGGGGGGCGGGTGTTGCGTTTGATGCCCTTGTGGAAAATATTTTGGCGACCGCATCAAGCGGGTAGATTTCCAGGATAAAAGATCAACAGTAGAATTTTAGGCATGTGGGTTGAGGCGGGCATGGGATACGCGATCTCAAGGACAAAAAAAAGAAGGGTCGTTCGGCACAGGCAGAAAGACAGAAGGAAGCAGCTTTTTCGGCAGGCTCTTGTGTTTGGGAAAGCATTTTGTTTATCTGTCCTGCTCGGCGCGGGCCTTTTTACGCTCTATCTCGGTTTGAAGCGGGGGATGGCCTCTCCGGTCTTTAGCGTAAAAGAGATACAATGGTCCGGCCTTCGGCGCCTGGAAGGATCAGGAATAAGAGATCGCCTGGATTCCCTCACCGGAGAGAACCTGTTTCGCCTGAACCTTGCCGAGGCTCGGAAGACTGTGTTGGCGAATCCATGGGTAAAGTCGGTGGCGCTCAAGAAGGTGTTTCCGGATCGGCTGTCCGTTATGATCGTCGAGCGTAGACCTGCCCTGGTCGAATACGTAGATGTTAAATTTCAGAAAACTGGCGTATCCCCGGGAAAAACGGCGCTCCTGGATGCAGAAGGCGTGGTCCTGGAGGAGGGGGGAATTTATCCGGATACGCTTCCCCGTGTGATTCGCTTCGATCGGAAGCGCTTCCCGAATGCTGCTGTGTTGGCCCGAAGCCTGGAAAACCGCCCGGACGTTCTCCTGGATTTGTCGAACCCGGATGATCTCCTTATTCATTTTATGGGAGGGACGAACGGCGAGCGGGAAGGACTCCTCCATCTTGGAAAAGGGGAATACCAGGCAAAGTGGGGTCGTTATCTGGAAATAGAAAGCGATCTTCAGGACAGGGGGCTTTCCCGCTGGGAGATCGATCTGAGGTTTTCGGATAAAGCAATTGTGAAAAGTGGTTTCTCAGTAGAGAGAGCAGACACAAGGAGGCCGTCGATGCTCTTCCGGAGAAATAAGGAAAAAAGGCGGCCAACCTGATGGTCAACAAGAGATTCCGCTTAATCGACACGGAGATGAGCAGGGTGATGATCACTTTTGGTAACGGAGGACCCCTTGGCGAAACATGAGAACATTTTAGTCGGTCTGGACGTGGGAACGACAAAAATATGCGCTATTGTCGGCGAAATTGTAGACGATAAGCGGATTGATATTATCGGGATCGGGACGCATCCTTCAAAAGGGCTCCGGAAAGGGATGGTGGTCAACATCGAGAGTACGGTTGAATCAGTCAAGCGTGCGGTTGAAGAGGCCGAATTGATGGCCGGGGTCGATATCCAATCGATCTATACCGGGATTGCCGGGGGCCATATCAAGGGGTTTAACAGCCGGGGGGTCATCGCCGTAAAGGATCAGGAGGTCAGCCGCGCCGATATCGACCGTGTCCTCGATGCGGCCAAAGCCGTCGCAATTCCGCTGGATCGAGAAATTCTTCATGTTTTACCGCAGGAATTTATTGTTGACAGTCAGGACGGAATTAAAGACCCGCTCGGGATGTCGGGCGTTCGACTCGAAGTCGAGGTCCACATCATTACGGGGGCTGTCACCTCTGCGCAAAATATTGCGAAGAGCATCAACCGGGCCGGACTGGAGATGGTGGACATGATTCTTCAGCCGATGGCCTCAAGTGAAGCCGTTCTCACACCGGAAGAAAAGGAATTGGGGGTAGCTGTTGTTGATATCGGGGGCGGCACAACAGATATTGCCGTTTTTGTCGAGGGAAGCATCCGTCATACAGCCGTCCTTGCAATTGGAGGAAGCCACTTTACCAACGATATTGCGATTGGGCTCCGGACCCCGCCTGCAGATGCAGAGAAAATCAAGATCAAGTACGGCTGTGCCTCAGCTGAAATGGTCAAGGACAATGAAACGATCGAGGTTCCAAGCGTTGGCGGGAGGCCGTCGCGTATTCTTTCACGTCAGCTTCTCTCAGAAATTATTGAGCCGCGCGCGGAGGAGGTTTTTACCCTCGTGGCGCGGGAGATTGAAAAGATGGGGTATGAGGATCGCGTTGCCTCAGGTGTTGTTATTACAGGAGGGACGTCTTGCTTTAATGGGATGGTGGAAGTGGCCGAGCGTGTTCTCGGCCTCCCGGTCAGGAAAGGAATTCCCGTTGGCGTCGGGGGGCTGGTTGATGTTGTTAGCAGTCCGGGATATGCTACCGGGGTTGGACTCAATTTATACGCTTTTAGAAATCAGGACAAGGAAGAACATCGGAGAGTGAGGCAAGGGAAATTTTTGTCTCGTCTTACGAGTAAGATGAAGCAATGGGCGCAAGAATTTTTTTAGTTCCGGGGAATATTTATTCATAAGAATCTGGATTGGATTCTTTATGAGAGGAGGAGATAATGTTTCTATTTGATGAAGGAGCGTTAAATGGAGGGGCGGCCCGTATCCGGGTTATTGGCGTTGGCGGTGGCGGATGCAACGCAGTGAACAATATGATTCATTCCGGGGTGAAGGGCGTAGATTTTATCTCCGCAAATACGGATATCCAAGCGCTTGATTTATCGAAAGCGATGCAGAAGGTTCAGCTTGGGGCTAAACTCACGCGGGGATTGGGTGCGGGGGCCCGGCCCCAGATCGGGAGAGAGTCTGCGTTTGAAACGGTCGATCAGATCAAGGAAATTCTGACCGGGGCCGACATGGTCTTTGTCACGGCCGGCATGGGAGGCGGGACGGGAACGGGTGCAGCGCCGGTCATTGCCAATATCGCGAAAGAAATGGGTTTGCTGACTGTCGGTGTTGTGACCAAGCCCTTCCAGTTTGAGGGTCCGAAGCGGACAAAACAGGCAGATGAGGGGATTTTGGAACTCAAAAAAAGCTGTCATACGGTCATCGTGATCCCCAATCAGCGGCTCTTACATGTCGTTGAAAAGGGGACGGCTTTGAAGGCCTCCTTCCTGGTTGTTGATGATATTCTCCGGCAGGCGGTTCAGGGGATTTCCGACCTCATTACCACTCCTGGCCTGGTGAATGTTGATTTTGCGGATGTCCGGACGGTGATGTCGCATACGGGACGTTCGGTTATGGGTATGGGTGTTGCGAAAGGTGAAAACCGCGCGGTCGAAGCGGCACAGCAGGCGATTTCCAGTCCTTTATTGGAGGACAGTTCAATCGAAGGCGCGCAGGGGGTTTTGATCAATGTGACGGGCGGACTCGATCTCTCCCTGCACGAATTGACGGAGGCCTCTTCGATTATTCAGGGAGAAGTTGACTCTGATGCGACGATCATATTCGGGTCTGTGATTCGCGAGGAAATGAAGGAGGAGGTGAAGGTCACCGTTATTGCGACGGGCTTTGATGATGATCGTGAGCGAGAAGCGTCCGTAAACCGGGGCAGCCGGCCCGAAAAGAAAGTGGAGACAAGTCTTTTTGAAAAAGGGGGCTACCTGAGAAAGGTTTTCCGGGAGGAAAGTGGAAGGGAGTTTTCGCAAGCCGATGATGATGAATGGGATGTTCCGACTTTTCTGAGAAAGCAGGCAGATTGATGATTCTGGAAGAAGGAACACGGAGCATTCAACGGTTTCAAAATGATGCAAAGGAGTATATCCAGCTGCCATTGCTCAATAGGCCATCCTTCTTCCACTTTTTTGGAACCCGGTTACTCGCAGAACATTCAAAGACAGGGGCTGAACATTCTCAAAATATCACTGCAATGGCGGGGGCTGAATCACTGGGGCGTTGTCGTCAGGTCCACGGAGACCTTATTCATAAAATGGGTATTGGGGAGAGAGAATCATCTTCCGGGCCTCCGAGTGGAGACGGTCTGATAACAGATCAGTGCGGCCTATTGGTTTCGGTGTCCACTGCAGACTGCGTTCCCGTAATGCTGTGCGACCCGGTACAGCGGGCGGTTTCGGTTCTCCATGCGGGATGGCGTGGATCACATCTTAATATCTCAGCCAAGGCGGTCAGCATGATGGAATCGGATTATGGTTCAAATTCCAAGGATCTGCTTGCCGGGATAGGCCCATCAATCGGCCCTTGTTGTTTCGAGGTCGGGCCTGATGTTTGGGAAAAACTGGAACGGGACGCTTCATGCAGGGAAGAGGTTGTTGTCTACAAAAAGGAAGACAAAGCCTGGGTCGATCTTGTACAGCTAAACAGGATGCAGCTTATTGAGGCTGGTCTTCATGCTGAAAATATTCAGGACACTGGCCTGTGTACAGCCTGCAATCCGAATTTGTTTTACTCTTTTAGAAGAGATAGAAAAAAGATCGGAAATATGACGAGCGGGCTGATGCTGCGCCCGGAGAGCTAAGCCGGGACCATGAATGAGATTGCCCGTTCCCTTAATCGGATTCAAAATGCCTTACACACGACGGCCAAAAGGGTAGGTAGGCCTTCGCGGGAGATTATCCTGGTTGGCGCTTCAAAGCGTGTTTCAGCGGAAAGGATCGAAGAGGCAGCGGAAAGTGGGCTCCGAACCTTTGGTGAAAACAGGGTGCAGGAGGCATACGCAAAATTTCAGAAAACCGGACTCAGAGATAAGATAGATTCACTTCACCTGATTGGTCCGCTTCAGACGAACAAGGTGAAACGTGCGGTTGGATTTTTTGATCTTATTCATTCTTTAGATTCGGTGCATTTGGCAGAGAAGATTGCAAAGGAAGCGGAAAAACGTTCGTTGAGACAGGCGGTTTTGGTTCAGGTCAATATCAGTGGCGAAGAACGTAAACACGGGGTTTCAGTCAAAGAGGCCCCCGGTTTGGTCAACCTGGTACGGCGGAAATCGCATCTTTCCCTTCTGGGGTTGATGACCATCCCGCCTTATCATGAAGACCCGGAGCAGTCACGGCCTTACTTTTCCGCGCTTCGTGAACTGGGCGGCGCATTAGGATTAAGCCGTTTCTCTATGGGTATGTCGGCAGATTTTGAGGTGGCCATTGAAGAGGGGGCGACCTGGGTCAGAATCGGGACTGCTATGTTCGGGCAAAGAGAGGTTTAGCGTGGTACAGAAAAAAACGCCCAAAAAGGTGGTCCGTCTTGCATTCCTCGGCTCGGGAAACATGGCTGAGGCAATGATCAAGGGGGTTATCGATGCGGGGTTGTTTAAACCGTCTGCGATCATCATATCCGATCTTTCTGATCAGCGACTGCAAATGATGGGTGAAAAATATGGTGTTGGCACAACCCGTTCAAACAGAGAAGCCGTTCGCGATGGGGACATCATTATCGTGGGGGTCAAGCCCGGCGCTGTTGATGCGGTACTGGCTGAGGTCCGTTCGGAGTTGGGGAAGAAGTTGCTTATCTCCGTTGCTGCGGGGGTTCCCTTGTCGAGACTGGCATCTGCATTGGAACGGGAGGCAAAGATCATCCGGGCAATGCCGAATGCACCCGCGCTGGTACAATCCGGAGCGACGGTCCTATCACCTGGAAAAGGGGTCGGAAAAGAATCCCTGGGATGGGTCTTGCGCATCTTTGAATCGATTGGCAAGGCCTGGGTGTTGGATGAGCGCTACCTTGATGCAGTGACCGGACTTTCCGGAAGCGGTCCGGCTTTTGTATTTCTGATGATTGAGGCGATGGCTGACGGGGGTGTCAAGAGCGGCCTCCCGCGAGATATTGCCCTCTCCCTGGCAGTACAAACAGTCCGGGGTGCGGCGCAATTGGTTTTTCAAACAGGGGAACATCCGGCGCGGTTAAAGGATTTTGTCGCTTCACCCAAAGGGACGACGATTGCGGGTCTTCAGAAGCTTGAAGACGGAAAGGTCCGCGCCGCCTTTCTCGCAGCGGTCGAGGCGGCGGCATGCCGGTCCGGAGAACTAGGGAAGGGGGAGTAAAGGATGTTTGTCGCGGGGAATTTTATATCAGCCTTGGCGCAGGTCATAGACGTGGTTCTGCAGATATATATGTGGATCATCATTGCCAGGGCGCTGCTTTCATGGGTGAATCCGGACCCCTATAATGCGATTGTTCAATTTTTGTACAAGGCGACGGAACCGGTGCTTTACCCGATCCGCCGTGCAACGGGATCATTCGGCAGCGGACTTGATCTTTCCCCGATGATTGTTATCCTGGCGATTATGTTTCTCAAGAGTTTTGTGGTCGCCTCTCTTTATGGCCTGGCGAGCCGACTTCGGTAGGAAACATTTGGAGAGATAAAGGTAAGGAAAAGGAATTCAAAAAGAAAAGATTCTTGTACCGAATGATGAACGCGTAAAAAGCCTTCATTCCAGCTTTTTATGAGATCGTCAATGATTGTAAAAGGAGAACTTTGGTATGAAAATTACACCACTCGAAATTCGCCAGATGACTTTTCAAAAATCCTTCAGGGGGTACCCCCCTTTCGAGGTCGATGCCTTTTTGGAAAGTCTGGCAGATGAAGTTGAGGAAATCTTGCATGAAAATGTTGCCCTCAAAGAAAAAATGGAGGCGCAAGATCAGAAGATAGCGGAATTGAAGAAGACAGAGGGAGCGATGACCGATACCCTGCTGACGGCTCAGAAGGCTATAGAAGGGATTCGGGGAGCGGCTCAAAAAGAAGGAGAACTCATTATACGACAAGCCGAGATTCAGGCCGAAGAGGTAACCGGAGAAGCCCTCAAACATGTGACCCATCTTCAGGGAGAGTTGGTCAATCTTCGGAGGCAAAGGAGCTTTCTGGTTGAGAACGTTCGATCGCTTATCCATAGCTTGGAGCGGACTTTGTCCTGGGAGAACGAAAAAGAAGAGGAAGTGGTCAGAGAGAAAGAACCTAAACGTAACTTAATTAGTGGTCCGCGCCCTGAGTCCCTGTTGTGATGAAGGGCATGCCCCTAACTTTCTGTCTAGGAGGGAGTAATGAGCTACTATGTTTACGTCACCAAGACCCCCCGGTATTTTTCTGCCGAGGTTCCCGCTCTCCCCGGTTGTCGGACCATTGGCCGGTCTGAAGCCGAGGTTATTGATAATATCCGTGATATTGTCCGCGGCTATTATCAGAGCATGAGAAAACGAAACAAGGCTGTTCCGAAGGTAAAGGTAGTCAAAGTTTCAAACCGGGAGCCAGAGGGGTCTCTCCCGCGGCAGGGG
>JBHHXE010000085.1:0-9715 GCA_046756865.1 Nitrospiria bacterium
TAATGTGCCACTATACCAAAAAACAACACCTATCGTGAAACTAATAATAATGACCGTCAGCCGGGAACTTCCTGCCATAATCTTGAAATGTTCAGCGAAATGACAAGTTATTCGGATTGATCCCCGGGGAGTAGCCTGATAAATTTAAGAGTAGATACGGCAAACCCACTGGGGGAGAGGTGATGCGGTGTTCAGGCTGTGGTAAAAAGATGAAATTGGTGGCGCAGCCGGAAGGCTTTCTTGAATTTTCCATACCGTTTACAAAAATCGCATACCGCTACCTTAAGTTCTGGAATAAAACAAATTACTGGTGCCCCCCCTGTGACTTCGATCAGATCGACAAAATGCTTGAACCAAAGTGTCCAAGAGGTTAAGTCAGGCTCCCCTCCCCTGGAACTTCATCTACAAGACGCCGCGTTGCTGCAATTCTTCAATCACCTCTAATATATAGATCAGCGCCGCCAAAGCAAAGCAGGGTTGGGCCACAAAGACAAAGAGGGCCATCGGGAGCGGGTCCGGGACAATAATAAACCATTCACACAAAATATAGGCGAAAAGAACAAGTATTCGCTTGCTTATTTTCATCCGGGAAACAATCGCCAGTATGTCCCTGCTGAGTCCTCTCATGGCCTGTGCTTCTCCTGAACGGCCGAGCCTTTCATCAGCTCCTTATAACGCGCTGTCCCGGGCGTTCGCTCCAGGGGTGTCGGGTGGGGAAATCCGTGACAATGCGTACAGTTTGTCCGGTTCGCCTCCAGGCGGTTGCGGAGCGTCTGGTGGCTCTTGATCGCCTCGAAGTTCGGCGTTCCGCTATGGCAATAAAGACAGTTCTGATTGTTGAACCGCCCGACAAATCGGACCGGTTCTTTATACGTTCGAAGCGTGTACTTGACCAGATGACGAAAACCATCCATCTTCGCCTTGATCGTTCCGTTCAGGCCATAATCCTTGTGGCAAGTAAAACACTGCTTGTTTGAAATCCAGCCGTTTTTGTAGTGCCGCGCGGCAAGCGTGGTGCTTTGCGGATCCATCATGTCGTTTGCAATCGGGGTCATTACATGACAGCGCGTACAACTGCTGACCTTTTGCGAGCCCTCAAAAACATGGTAGTTTCCGAGTCCGACAACGGCTAGCGGAACAACCAGAAAGGCCCAGGGGGCGAGGCGTTTGTAAATCGGAGAATACAAGGCGGTGCGGGAGACCCCGATGACAAGAAGAATACCGACAAAGATGACAACGACTCCGATTATTTTTATCGCCGTTATAAAATCCATCATTTCTCAAACCCTTTCGATCCTGACGGCAGTCACCTTAAATTCAGGCTGCTTGGAAGTTACATCATAATGTGGCGCAACAACATCATTAATCAGGCATTCTGCGTCAAAAAAAGGGGCAAAAAGTACTCCGGCTTTTGGGGAGTCGGTCACCACGGCGTCCAGCACCAGCGCTCCAAAAGCCGAGACAATCCTGACCTGATCACCACTTGTAATATTATGCCTGTGTGCATCTTGGAGGTTAATCTCCACTCTTCCCCGCCCGCTCGCCTGCGAGAGTTCCTTGACTTTATCCGTAATCGTGCCGGTGTGCCATTGCTCCAGGACGCGTCCTGTTGTGAGGAGGAGCGGAAATGCTACCGTCCTGCCCTGCGGTACAGGACGGTAGGGTCTTAAATAGATCACCGCCTTCTTATCGGGCTTTCCGTAAAATTCGATCTTTTTTCCAGGCGTCACCAGAGGATCGTCTCCGCCGACGAAGCGGCGCATCGTCCCGGGATGCGTGCTTGCCGGGCAGGGCCATTGCAGACCACGCTCCTTTCTCAATCGGTCATAACTCATGCCGCTGAAGTCGTACTTGCTTTTTGCACTGAATTCGCTCCACTCCGTCCAGACCGTCTCCGGCGTGTGGGCCGTGATCACCCAGTCTTTTTTCAAGCGTTTGGCAAGATCGACGAGTATCTCCAGGTCTGAACGTGCTTCTCCTGGAGGAGCAACCAGTTTTTCCAGGAGCTGGTAACGCCGCTCTGTCTGCCCGTAAACCCCCTCTTTCTCCACCCAGAGGGCTGAGGGAAGAACAACATCGGCAATCTCAAGTGTTCTGGCATCTTCAAATGGCTCGGCGACGACGATAAAGCTTTTTTTGACCTTTTCTTTGAAGGCCGTTAAATCGGGCAGGGTCTGCATTGGATTGCTCCCCATAATAAGCACACAACGGACGCGTCCATCCCCCATCGCCTTGAACAACTCCATCGCATGGTATCCCGGTTCGGGTGAGAGGGTATCTTTGGAAAGCCCCCACAGTTTTTCCACTTCCTTCCGGTGCAAAGGATTCTTGATGAGACGCCCCGCCGGGAGGAGATGCGCCAAGCTTCCCGTATCCCGTACACCGCCGCAGGCGTTTCCCTGCCCGGTAAGCGAGAGAGGCGTGGCACCGGGCCGACAAATCTGGCCAGTGAGCAGGTGCAGGCCATTCAGCGTGTTGTTCAGGTAGACCCCCTGGGTCCGCTGGTTGATTCCCATCGTCCAGAGGGACATCGTGGCCTTGGATCTGGCAAAAATATAGGCGACTTCGCGGATCTGCGAAGGGGCGATGCCCATCTCCGGGGCAACTTTTTCGGGAGAGTAGTCCTGGAGAAAGGCGCGATATCCCGCCATGTCGGTCACGCCCCCGTCACCTGCAAATCTACAGTGTTCTTCGATGAATGCCTGGTTGATGAGTTGATCTTCCACCATTACATAGGCCATCGCATTCAGAAGAAGCAGATCGGTGCCGGGGAGCGGTTGGATAAAGTGATCAGCATAGGAGGCAGTTTTTGTCCGGCGGGGATCGACGACAATCAGCTTGACCCGTCGATCCTGCCGCCGCCGAAGGAGGATGCGCTCAAAAAGGACGGGGTGGCATTCATAGGAGTTGGCACCGATGAGAAAAAAGCAGGTGGCGTGATCAATATCTTCGTAGCAGCCCATCGGCTCATCCTTGCCGAAGGTCTGGACATAGCCGAAGGCGGCGCTAGCCATACAAAGGCGGGGGTTTCCATCTACATTGTTGCTTTGAAAGCCGGCCTTGAAGAGCTTGTTGGCCGTATAGCTCTCTTCCGTAAAGAGCTGGCCTGAGCCGTAGAAACCAACCGCCTTTGGACCCTGATCGCGAAGCGTATTTTCAAAACGCCGGGCGATCAAAGCCATCGCCTCGTCCCACGAGGCTTTTTCAAGTTTTCCATTCTTGCGAATCAGAGGATGGTGGAGGCGACCGGGGAGGTTTAGAATTTCCCCCAGGAGGGAGCCCTTGACACAAAGCATTCCCCGGTTGTGGGCAAGTTCATCCCCTTTGACCTCAACAACTTTTCCGTCACGAAGCCCGATCATGACGCCACAGCCGACGCCGCAGAATCGACAGACCCCCTTGCGCCATTTCCGGGCAAGGAGAGCTTTTTTTGACGGGACACATCCAGAGAGAGGGAGCACTCCCCCTAGACCCAGCGTTCCCAAACCCAAAAGTTTGAGGATGTCCCGGCGTGTCCAATCCATGTTGTTGACCCCTTAAAGGCTCTTACCCATGAAGTATACCACCCGGCCTGAGGTGGTCAAGGCAGCAGTATCTCCTTGATTCCATCATCTCAGAATCATGAAGATGACCCCAAGATCAGCAATTGATCTTGGGGTAAACCGTCAAGTTGTCTAAAAGACAAGGCCAGAGGCGACAAGAGCGACGGAGGCGTACTCACCTGTACGGTGAGGAGACCTTTGGCCGATAACGCAGTCTTTTCAGGCGAATCGGCGGTTTCTCATTCCGCAATCGCGGAATGAGGGTTGACCGGTTTCGTTGACTTTTGAGGAGGCCCTCCCCTATAATTGCGACTGTTGATCTGAAATGTCGTGCGGCTCCCTAAGCACCCATTTGCAAAAAGGTCCTTCCCCGATAAAAACCATGGCAGAACATCAGCACCTCCAGTTTACAATAAGAGGCGGACTCGCCATCACAAGCGTTGAGGGTGGCAGTATCGCGGAAGAGACCGGGATTGTCGCTGGGGATCGGCTGGTCAGCCTCAACGGCCAGGATGTGAAAGACATTCTCGATTATCGTTTCCGGTCCGATGAGGAAAAACTCTTTCTGGAGTTGGTCAAGCCGAACGGCGAAGTCTGGGAAGTGGATGTCGAAAAAGGCTATAACGAGGACATGGGCCTCGGCTTTGAAGAGATGAAGATCCGCCAGTGTCCAAACAAGTGCGCCTTCTGTTTTGTTGATCAAATGCCGGAAGGGCAACGCAGGGGCCTCTATATCCGGGACGAAGATTACCGCTTTTCTTTTCTTTTCGGTAATTATATTACCCTGACCAACCTCACCCGCAAAGACAAAGCTAGAATCTTCGAGCAAAAGATGAGTCCGCTCTATATCTCAGTGCATACGACCGATCTGGAACTGCGCCGGGAACTCTTAAAGAACCGACACGCACGCGACATCCTCACTGAAATTAAAGAGATGACCGATCATGGCATTACCCTTCATACGCAGATCGTCCTTTGTCCCGGGGTCAATGACGGGGCCGCCCTTTCAAAAAGTATAGAAGACCTTGCCGGATTTTATCCCGATGTGGCCTCCCTGGCGATTGTCCCGGTCGGACTTACAAGGCATCGCAAAGGGCTTCCCGAGATTGAGGAAGTTACGGTGGATTACGCAAAGCGCTTCCTAGACGATTTTCCCGCATGGCAGGAACGCTTTCAAAAAGAACTCAGCACACCCTTTGTCTTCGCGGCGGATGAATGGTTTGTAAAGGCCGATGTTCCTTTTCCGCCTCTGGAGCGTTATCTGGATCTGGCTCAGATTGAAAACGGCGTCGGAATGGTCCCGCTTTTCATGAAAGAATTTCAGTCACTTTCTTCCGATCTTTTGGATAAATTCTCCGCAAAGACTTTCCCCGGACCATCGCGGATCTCCATCGCAACGGGCATCTCTTTTTCTTCTTACCTCGAAGATTGCGTTAACAGCCTTGACCTCGAGGGCCTGAACCTGGAAGTCGTCCCCGTTACAAACCATTTTTTCGGAGATTCTGTGACGGTGACGGGTCTGCTCACCGGGGGCGATATCACTAAGGCGATAAAAAAACGCAGAATAAACACCCTTATGAGATCGGATGACGAAATCCTTCTCATCCCTTCTGTTACCCTGAATGACGAAGGGAAGGTTTTTCTGGACGGAACAACTCCCCAGGACATTGCCCGGGAAATCGAAACACCGGTTCATGTCGTCCCTTCGGATGCAGGAGGGCTCATTAAATTTCTCCATACGATTCCTGAACTGCTTTGCCAATAGACTCTATGCCGGTAGGAGCCAATGACACATTCAGAAAATAAAACTAAGGAGAAGACTCAAATTTTCGGGATATTTGGACATCCAATCACACACACCTTATCTCCCCCGATGCAGAATGCCGCCTTTGAGGCCTGCAATCTTAACTCGGTGTACATTCCTATGGAGATATACCCCGCTTTTTTAAAGGATGCGGTCGCATCGGTACTCCCACTCGGAATTAAAGGGCTCAATGTGACCATCCCACACAAAGAGACCATCATCCCTTTTCTCGATTCGATTGATGAGGAATCCAAGAAGATCGGCGCCGTCAACACCATTGAGGTTTCCTCGGGACGGCTGATTGGTCACAACACGGATGGAAGGGGATACGTCGCATCACTAAGCGCACTGAATATTGGTCTCGCGGATAAAAGGGTCATCATGATTGGCGCGGGCGGGGCGGCAAAAGGGATTGCGGTTACAATCCTGTCTTCGGGCGTCACGGAGTTGATTATCATGGTGAGACACCGCGATCGTGGGCAAACCCTCGCCAAACAACTCACCACCCTCTTTCCTGATATAAAGATTTCTGTCGTTGGAATGGATGCCAAACGACGCAGATTTCAAAAAAAGAACCGTGCAACCCTACTCATCAACTGCACGCCGCTCGGCATGAAACAGGACGACCCCTCCCCCTTCCCCTTCTCCTGGATAGAAGCGGATTGGACTGTTTCCGACCTGGTCTATCGTCCTGCCGAAACACCTCTGCTTTCTGCCGCAAAAGAAGTCGGCGCGCTGACCGTGTCCGGGATTGGGATGCTGCTCCACCAGGGGGCCTTGGCATTTGAAATATGGACCCGGAAAAAGCCCCCTCTCAGCGTCATGAAGGACGCTCTGGAAAATGCGCTTTCTTCTCTCGATACCTAAAAACCCAGATTTGTCCCTGATAACCTCCCCCGCCCGCTAAATGCCACCGCTTTAAGATTCTACAATTGTACTCGCGGTGTATATTCGGCTTCATAATCCTGAATTTATGGACCGGGGGTTTTATTGACAGAGTCCGGATCATCGGATAAAATATTGACATCATCAAGGATTTCTCTACCGTCTTTTGATCGGATCGGGACGTACTTTCTTTAAGAAAAATCACTGGTTATGAAACCGCTCATGAGTCAGTTTCCCTCTGAGAAACAATCGGTATATCCCTGAATCAGAGATACGCGCACGAGCCTTTAACACAGAAAAGGATAGACGCCGTTGATTGCGGAAAAACTGGGAAGAGTCGTTCTTAACGCAAATCTTGTTACGGAAGATCAGCTTCAAAAGGCCTTACTTACACAAAAAAGAGATGGGGGTCGGCTTGGGGCGATTCTGATTCGCCTTGGATTTGTCGATGAATCCCACCTGCTCCAATGCCTGAGCCAGCAGCACGGCGTTACACCGGTCGATCTCAACAAGATAAAAATTGACCCTGCTGTAACAAAACTTGTTCCCGCCGAAATTGCCAAAAAACATCTCGTGATTCCAGTAAAACGACTCGGCTCATCCTTGAGCCTGGCCATGGTCGACCCTAGTGACGTCTACGCGATTGACAGTGTCAAGTTTGCAACCGGCTACAACGTCGAACCTTATATCGCATCGGAAGCAACGGTCATCGCCGCGATTAACAAGCTTTATGGCTCCGGAAATTCAAAAAAGAAGCCCTCCTCCGTGATCGAAGCGAAAGATTACACCCTGTCCGACTCAGAAAAATCGCCGGAAAAGGACCTTTTTTCAGATGATGCCCCGATGGTCTCTGTGGATGATTTTGATGCCGTTGTGGGTGATGCACTGGATGATATTGACGTCGTTGAAGAACAGCAGGATGATTTCTTTTCCAAGGATGTTGAAGCCCCGATCGTCAAACTCGTCAACGGGGTCCTGGTCAATGCGATCAAGGTCGGGGCAAGTGATATCCATGTCGAACCCTTTGAAACCGTCTTTCGCATCCGGTTCAGAATTGACGGGGTCATGAAAACCGTGATGAATCTCCCCACCCGCATTAAGAATCCAGTCGTCGCCAGGCTGAAGATCATGTCAAAGTTAGACATTGCCGAACGGCGCCTTCCTCAAGACGGCCGCATCAAGCTAAAACTTGGGAGAAAGAAAGAGGTTGATTTCCGTGTCTCCACCCTCCCCTGCCTTTTTGGTGAAAAGGTCGTCATGCGTATTCTGGACAAGGGGAACCTTTCCCTCGATTTATCAAAACTCGGCTTTGAAAGTAAGGCCATGGGATATTTTCAAGAGGCAATTGAGTCCCCATACGGAATGGTTTTGGTCACGGGACCAACCGGAAGCGGAAAAACAACGACACTCTACTCAGCCCTGAGCACTATTAATACGCAGGAAATTAATATCATGACGGCGGAAGACCCGGTAGAGTACAATCTCCTGGGGATAAACCAGGTGCAAATGAAAGAAGCTATTGGACTTAATTTTGCGGCCGCGCTCCGCTCCTTTCTCAGACAGGATCCTGACGTGGTCATGGTTGGAGAAATTCGTGATTTCGAAACAGCAGAAATTGGGGTCAAGGCTGCGTTGACCGGACATTTGGTCCTTTCCACCCTTCATACGAACGATGCGCCCAGCACAATCAACCGCCTTTTGAATATGGGTGTTGAGCCCTTTCTTGTCGCTTCTTCAGTCATCCTGGTTGTTGCGCAAAGGTTGACCAGAAGAATCTGCACCAAGTGCAAAGAAGTTGTCTCGGTTCAGAACGAAGTGCTCCTCCGGGCAGGTTTCAAAGAAGCAGATTTGACCGACCTTGTGATCTACAAGGGGAAGGGGTGTGAAGTCTGCAGCAAAACCGGCTACAAGGGAAGGGTCGCATTATATGAAGTTATGCCGATCGGTGATGTTATCCGCGATCAAATATTACAGGGCGCTTCGGCAGACGATATCAAGAATAAAGCCATCGGGCTTGGAATGAGGACGCTCAGGATGAGCGGACTTGAAAAAGTAAAAGAAGGGGTGACCACCCTTGAAGAAATCCTGAACAATACCTTTCCCGATTCCTGATGCGGCAAAAAGATGTGTTGTAGGTATAGCTAAAAAAGAGACCTGATCAACGTTAAAATGGCAAATTCCTGCTCTGAAAGCGAAAAAACCTAATCTAAGGTACAATTAAGTATATGTGGTATTGCAATCCCCAACCTGGAAGGGCGGGGATTGCGTGCGCTAAGGGAGAGTTTATGTCCAACTTGCAACAAATGCTCCAAATGATGGTCGAAAAAGGGGGCTCGGATCTTCATCTGACAACGGGGACCCCTCCAAAGATCAGGACCAGTGGGAACCTTGTCCCTCTCAATCTTCCCATCCTTACCGCGGCAGACACCAAGCAGCTCGCTTACAGTGTCCTGACCGAATCTCAGAAGCACCGTTTTGAAGAGGAAAATGAACTTGACTTTTCTTTTGGTTTGAAGGGTTTAAGCCGCTTCAGGGGAAATATTTTTATCCAGCGGGGTGCCGTTGCCGTCGCCATTCGAACCATTCCTTTTGAAATAAAAACTTTTAAAGAATTGGGCCTGCCTCCGGTGATCAACGATCTGGTCAAGAAACCGAGGGGACTGGTTCTGGTCACCGGTCCGACCGGAAGTGGTAAATCGACAACACTGGCATCGATGATCGATCAGATCAATTCCGACCGTCATGAGCATATTGTTACGATTGAAGACCCCATTGAGTTTCTCCATCCACATAAAAATTGCATCGTTAATCAGCGCGAGGTTTCCTCCGACACGAAATCTTTTCAAAATGCCTTAAAATATATCTTAAGACAAGACCCGGATGTTGTCCTGATCGGTGAAATGCGGGATCTGGAAACCATTGAGGCGGCCTTAAGAATCTCAGAAACCGGGCATCTGACCTTTGCCACCCTCCACACCAACTCTGCGCTTCAGTCAATTAACCGTATCATTGATGTTTTCCCACCGCATCAACAATCACAAGTCCGTGCCCAGCTTTCTTTCGTTTTAGAAGGGGTCCTTTCTCAACAACTTATCCCTAAAACAAATAGTCAGGGGAGGGCCATGGCCATAGAGGTTATGATTCCCACCCCTGCCATTCGCAACCTCATTCGAGAAGACAAGGTTCATCAAATCTACTCCTCGATGCAGACGGGCCAGGGAAAACATGGGATGCAAACCATGAACCAGTCCCTCTTTGATCACTGTTCCAAACGCAATATCTCCCATGAAGATGCGATTGGCCGGTCCAGCCAGCCGGACGAACTGATCACGATGCTGAACCGGGGAGGGAGCGCCATGCCGGGCACACGCGAACCCGGAAGAATGGTGCGGCGGTAGTCGATCCGGGCAGGAATAGAGACAGAACCAGATAAGGAGATGGTATGAATGAGTAGCTCAGAAGCGGTACAACTTCGATGTACGAG
>JBHHXE010000086.1:0-9545 GCA_046756865.1 Nitrospiria bacterium
GACAGTGGCATTCGTGGTTTCGTTCCCATCACAGTTGCGGGGCAGCAACGGTTTTTCACCGCCTTCCCGAACAGCCGTTTAAGTTGGTTTAAGTCTCCTTTACAAAAAAATGTAACAATTCAGCAGGCCTAGATAAGTCTTCAGGGCAAGGCACGAGGAGCACAGAACCACAGCGTATGTCTATACGCGAGGATTCGAGCACCACAGCAACGCAGGCATGGAGGCTTAGATGGGTGTGATGAATCGTTACATAAAAAATCCCCAGCTTCGATGGATAGGCTGGGGAATATATACGTCCCTTCCTCTGTCTTGGCCATCGAAGACAGGTTACTAAGGTTCTGTTCAGGCAGGTCTTCTGGCTCTGGGATCCTCCTACTCCCCACACCTTCCTATCCTCACACTTAAGGACAGTGGCGATCAGTGGGTTTCGTCCCCCAACACAGCGGCGGGCCCGCTTCCGACTTTCACGGAATTCCCTTTTCAACCCCGGCATGACGCCGGGATCACCCGAACAGCGACTATTTAATTGTCGTCTCTCTTATAACAGAGCGCTCAAACAATATCAAACAATACTTTCTCTATTTACAAGAAAGCTGCGAGAACCGTAATATAGAAAATATGGCATGCCGTTCATACTTGAGGGAAAGACCATGGAAACCCGCCGCCACACCAATAGATTAATTAACGAGACAAGCCCCTATTTACAACAGCATGCCCATAATCCGGTTGACTGGCTTCCCTGGGGCGATGAGGCCTTCGAGACGGCAAGACGGGAGAACAAGCCGGTGCTCCTCTCCATCGGCTACTCAGCCTGCCACTGGTGTCACGTCATGGAAACGGAGTCTTTTGAAAATGAAACCATTGCCAAAATGATGAACGCGGGTTTTGTCAACATCAAGGTTGACCGGGAAGAACGCCCCGATCTTGACCAGATCTACCAGAACGCGGTTCAACTCTTCATCCGGCGAGGCGGCGGGTGGCCGCTGACGATGTTCCTGACACCCGACAAGCTCCCTTTTCACGGCGGGACGTATTTCCCTCCGGAAGACCGGTATGGAATGCCGGGGTTCCCGAAACTTCTGGCCCTGATCATTGAAACCTACCGGGAAAAACAGGAAGATATTTCAAAAACGGTCCGTGATGTCAGAAAAGCACTGGAACTAATGTCAGACTACCGGGCCGAAAAACCGGGTCGGCAGGTTAATCCGAAACTCCTGGAAGGAGCCGCTCTGGCCCTTGGAGGCATCTTCGACGCAGAAAATGGCGGATTCGGGAGTGCCCCGAAATTTCCCAGCACCCCAGCGCTGAGCCTCCTTCTTCGCTATTATCAGAAAACCGGGGATGAGAAAATCCTCAACAAGGTCACCTTAACCCTGGATAAAATGGCCTCGGGGGGAATTTATGACCAACTCGGAGGCGGCTTTCATCGCTACGCAACAGATGCCCAATGGCTGGTTCCCCATTTTGAAAAGATGCTTTACGACAACGCACAACTCGCAAGACTCTATTTTCAGACCTATCAGGCAACGGAGGAAACATTTTATCTGAAGATCGGAGAAGAAATCCTCCAATATGTCCAACGAGAAATGACAGATCCCCTGGGGGGATTCTATTCAACACAAGATGCCGATACCGAAGGCCATGAGGGCAAATACTTTGTCTGGGCACCCGATGAAATAAACGGCATTCTCGGAGGCGAAGCCGGAGGTGTCTTTTGTCAATTTTATAACGTAAGCTCCGCCGGAAATTTTGAGGGTAAAAACATTCTCAACATCACGCAAGCCATCCCGACCCTCTCGAAGAAGATTGGAAAATCGCCTGAAACGATCGAAAAGGCAATCACCGAGGCAAAGAAAGTCCTTCTACAGAAGCGGGCGATGAGAGTCAAACCCTTCCGGGATGAAAAAATTATTACAAGTTGGAACAGCCTGATGATCTCAGCCTTTGTGGACGGGTATCTTGTCACCCGGAACGTAGACTACCTCTCTGCGGCCAAGAAAGCGGCAGACTTCATCCTCTCAGAACTCTGCAAAACGGGACGACTTCTTCGGACCTATAAAGATGGACAGGGGAAACTCAATGCCTATCTGGAGGATTATGCATTCTTCATAGACGCCCTCCTTGATCTTTACGAGTCGACGTTTGAATCGGCATACCTGGAGCAGGCAAAGAACTTTGCGGACCAGATGACCGATCGGTTTTATGATTTCAAAGAGGGAGGATTTTTTTATACATCGACAGATCATGAAGCCCTGATCACGCGCTACAAGGCCTCCTCCGATCAATCTATCCCCTCTGGAAATGCAGTGGCCATCCTGGTCCTCCTTCGTCTTTTTCATCTAAGCCGCGAGAAGGGTTATTTTGAGAAAGCTGAGCTTACGCTTCAATATTTCTCTCAAGCCATGGAAGAAAATGTAGTCGGGATGGGAAATATGATTTCTGCCGCAGATTTTTATCTGAGGAAGCCGAAAGAAATCCTCCTGAGTGGAAAAAGAAATGCCCCTGAGACAGAACATCTCTTCTCTCAGATCCATAGGCTTTACATCCCGAATAAAACCCTCTTTTTCAGGGATGTCAGTGAATCAGAGGGGGATGAAGGTATGGCGAATTTTCCGGCAGTCGATAAAGCCGCCCGAGAAGGATTACCAACAATCACAATCTGCCATAACTTTAGCTGTTCCCTCCCCTTGAGCGAGTGGGATACCATTAGGATAGCACTAAAGGCTTGATAGATGAATCCCCCAGTCATTGATCATCCTGATGTCACGACCATCTCAGACAGTGAGACCGCGACCGCTCTTCCCTGGAGCGTGGTCCTTTATAACGATGAGCATCATGCTATCGACGCCGTAATCTTTCAGGTTCAGAAAGCGACTGGCGTTTCTTTGCAGGATGCCTTCGAGATCACAATGGAAGCGCATACCAAGGGGCGCGCCGCCTGTTTCTCCGGGACGATGCACGAATGCCAAAGCGTGGCAAACATTCTAAGGGAAATCAACCTGATCGTAGAAATCGAATCGAGAGGATGACGAAAGCGCACGGTGAAGGGTTAAAGGTTTACCAAAACCACCCATTTAACCAATCACGATTCACTGTTCACAGCATTCAACGGTTCGGCTGTTTATCAGGAGGAAACATCGTGCCTGCAGTAGGGGCACACCAGCCATTCATCCTGAAGCCGCCGCTTACAGGATGGACAGCATGACTGAACGTCATATTTACAGTGGGGGCAGGCAATAAAGTCCAAGTGAATGACTTTTCCGCACCTTGGGCAGGGAGTTTTGATGTCATCCTCAAGCGCGATGACCCGGAGAACTTCTTCGAGTGTGGTCAGTCCTGCATTGACTTTAGAAAAACCCTCCTCGGCCAATGTCTCCATTCCCTGAAGCTCCGCAGCACGGCGAACTTCTTCCTCAGTCCCGCCAGAGGAAATAACCTCCTTTACTTTCGACGCCATCGGAAGGATTTCAAAAATCCCAATGCGGTCATGGAAGCCGGTAAACTTACACCACTGGCATCCTTTCCCCTGATAGGAGCGAGAAATGCTCGCAGGATCAAAATGGCTTCCGAGTTTCTTGATACGCTCCGCATCAACCGGAACCTCTACCCGGCATTTCATGCAGATCTTTCTCACCAGTCGCTGCGCAACAATACCAACCATTGCGGTGGAAAGAATATATCTTGGGAGCCCCATTTCCATTAAGCGCACAATCGTTGAAACCGAATCATTGGTATGCACCGTGCTGATGACAAAATGGCCTGTCATCGCCGCCCGGACTGCAATTTCAGCCGTTTCAAGGTCCCTGATTTCCCCGATAAGTATAACATTGGGATCCTGCCTGAGAATAGAACGGAGACAGTTGGCAAAGGTCAGTCCAATCTCGGGTTTAACCTGTATCTGATTGAGACCCTCAATGTCGTATTCAATCGGGTCTTCAACGGTCATAATATTAATCTTCGCCGAACGAATTTTATTGATAATGGCATAGAGGGTCGAGGTCTTTCCACTCCCGGTCGGGCCGGTTACCAGAAGGATGCCCTGCTTCTTCACCGACAAGGCCTCAAGGTCTTTGAGTTCCTTTCCGGTCAGTCCCAATCCTTCCAAGCTGGACGGAGCGTTCGACTGGTCTAGAATACGAATAACGACCTTTTCTCCGTAGTGTGTCGGAAGGGTCGAAATCCTTAAATCGATATCACGGTTATCGAGCTTGACTCGGATAGCGCCATCCTGTGGAAGCCGACGCTCTGAGATATCAAGCGTGGCAAGAACCTTGATTCTGGAAACGAGGGCTCCCTGGACCCACTTCGGAAGCTTCATCTCTTCCCTGAGGATGCCATCAACCCGGAAACGGACGGACAGACTCTTTCGCAGCGCATCAATATGGATGTCACTCGCTCTTGAAGACACCGCCTTCATAAAGATAAGATTAAACAGCTTTACGATCGGTGCCATCTGGCTCTTTTTTTTCAATTCTTCCGAAGCAACCGTTGGCGTATGGGAAACGGTCGGCAAGATTTCGATCCTGGAATCCTTGAATCTGCTGTCCTTGGAATGGATGATATTCTCGACGGAATCACCCAAATTGTAATGTTGTTGAATCGCGTTCAGGATTTCTTCCCGGGTAGAGATGAGAGGCTTCACTTCAAAGTTGGTGTGGAATCCAATATCCTTAATGCACTCGTAATCCAGCGGATCCGCCATCGCGACGGAGAGATGCCGCTTATCCAGATTAATCGGAATGCAAAGATACTTCTGGGCCAGACCCTCCGGAACAGCCGAAATGGCATCGGGTTCAATCGGCGTGGTCTCCAGGGTGACATACTCAATTCCCAACTGGCTTGCCAAGACGTTGGCAATATCAAACTCTGTTACCATCTTGAGATCGACCAAGGTCTCCCCCATTCGCTTACCGGTATGCGTTTGCGTTGCAATGGCCTTTTCTAAATCCGCCGCGGTAATCACACCGGCATGGCACAGAAGATCTCCTAATCGTTTCTTTTTCATCAAAGTCCCCTTCACTATCTACAATAAGATCACCAGTACAATGTTATCCGCGAATGGGTAAAAAGGCAAGGAGTGGGGGAATTTTTACGGGGAGGGGGTAAAGCTTACGATGGATGGGTCAGGTAGTTTTTGCTTCCCAAGACAAGGGCTAAGCCTACAGCAATGTCAATAACACCCCTAATGAAATGGGGCGTCCCCAAAACTCGAAGGATCATCCCGAGCGCCATCATGAACAAAATAAGGCCCCAGCTCTTAAGGCTGAAGGTCATATACATCGGACTCTTTTCCGGTAGTTCCTGTATTCTTTTTTTATAACGTCGCGCAACCTTTCTGAAAACAAAACGGCCCTTAATAAAACCAATACATAAGGCAAGTGCCAGCCCCGCCCACTGTCCCTTACCGGGAGAGGTCGGCCCTGTATTCAGAACACTCAGGGATCGCCCCCCAAAAAGAAGGCCAATTCCTATAATCAAAAGCATTGTCCCAACAGCTCCCCACCAGAAAAAAGCCACTTTCAAATGTGTTCTTTTAGAAATATTCAAACTTTACTCCTTGTGACGCTGCCTAAGAACCTCATATGCGACAACCCCCAGGGCAACAGAAACATTAAGCGATGAGACATGCCCTCTCATAGGGATTGAAATCACCTGATCGCACCGGTCCAGAATCTTCCGGCGAATTCCCTTTCCTTCACTTCCCACCACAACACCTATCGGCCCATTGAAATCATACTGATCGTAGCGCATTGGCGCGCCCGAATCCACTCCGACAACCCAGAGACCCTCTTTTTTCAATCGGTCAACCGCCGTAGATAAATTAACCACCCTCGCAACCGGAAGATGAGAAAGCGCTCCCGCAGAAACCTTTGAAACAACGGCGGTTAAACCGACCGCCCTTCTCTCCGGAATGATGACACCATGCACACCGACCGCATCAGCCGTCCGAATAATGGCGCCTAGATTCCTCGGGTCTTCGACTTCGTCGAGGATAATGAGAAAGGGTGAGACTTTGCTGCTTTTCGCAATCCTCAGAATGTCATCCAGACTCGCGTATGGCTCCGAAGACAGTACAGCGACGACCCCCTGATGCTTCGTGGTTCGGGCCATTCGGTCGAGTTCAGCACGATCCACCGTTAAAAGGGTGGTATGCCGTCCCCGCGCCCGGGAGCGGATCTCCCCAATCTCCTTTCCCCGACGATTCTGGAGAAGATAAATCTTATTGAGGCTCTGACCTGATCGAAGCGACTCAAGAATCGGGTTGACGCCGTAGATTACAGGCTGAGACTGATTCATCGTTTTACGCGCGTCGTCCCGTCAGGCCGATCTTCAATGACAATCCCGGCCGCAGACAACTGCTCACGAATGGCATCTGATCGGCCCCAATCCCTATTTTGCCGCGCCGTCTCCCGTTCTTTGATCAGAGATTGAATCCTTTCTTCATTAAAGACGATTGGGGTCATTGAGGTCAAGTGGTCAGTTTCACCGACAGGAACAGCAGCTTGTTTCGCGGGATCCCATCCCTGAAAACGCCATCGAGACGGAGATATCAGAAAAAGGCCGAGTACCCTCCCGCACAATTTAAACAACGACCTGACACCTGCAATATCAAATGACTCTCCCCTGGAAATCCGCGTATTCACCTCCGCACGTAAGGCCTGCAATACGGAGATTGCTTTTGCCGTATTAAAGTCATCATCCATCGCGGCGTCGAACCCGGATTTAAACCTGGACCATTCGCCGCCTTTCTCTTCACCCATTATCTCCTGCTGCGGTGCAAGTTCCTCCAGTTTCTGAAAAAGGGTGTATATATTATCCAAACCCCTCTTGGCAATACTCAGGCTTTGGTCGGAAAAATCTATTGGAGAGCGGTAGTGGGTCGAAAGAAGATAAAAACGGACAACTTCTGCCGTGATCTCCTCTGAAAATTGGGATGACTTCTCAAAAATCTCTTTAACGGTAAAAAAGTTCCCAAGGGATTTGGACATCTTCTCCTGGTCGATCGTAACAAAACCGTGATGGACCCAGCACCGCACGAACTCCTTTTCTGTATACCCTTCCGATTGCGCGATCTCGTTCTCATGATGCGGAAAGATCAAGTCCTTCCCCCCGCCATGAATGTCAATCGTCTCGCCCAGATGTTTAATGGCCATGGCAGAACATTCAATATGCCATCCCGGCCGACCCATTCCCCAGGGGCTTTTCCAGGCCGGTTCTCCCGATTTAGACCCCTTCCACAACGCAAAGTCAAAGGGACGCCGTTTTCGCTGATCGATTTCGACCCGGGCTCCCGCTTCCATCTCCTCAAGCTTTTGTTTGGACAGTTTTCCATAAGACGGGAAATTGTCCACGGAAAAATAAACATTCTCATCGACAGGATAAGCCAGCCCCTTTGAAATCAAACGCGTGATCAACTGAATGATCTCCTCAATATGTTCTGTCGCCTTTGGCGCGATTGAGGGGGGACGGACCCCAAGTCGGGACATGTCCCGGTCATAAGAATCGATAAAGTCCTCTGCAAGCTTTTTCCAGTCTCTTTTTTCTCGGTGGGCACGATCGATAATCTTATCATCGACATCGGTGTAGTTCTTTACATATCTGACCTCAAGTCCCTTGTATTCAAGAGTGCGCCTGATGACGTCAAAGACAATGGCCGAACGTGCGTGGCCCAGATGACAGTGATCATAGACGGTCATCCCGCAGACATACATCGTGACTTCCCCCGGCACGCGGGGAGACCAAGGTTCTTTTTTTCCGGAAAGCGAGTTACTGAGATGCATCATGATCTTAATCCATAATCGTTTAAGACCTACTCCGGGGGAGAGGCTTCCTCTTGGTTTCCCCTATTTTTTCCAAGCATATTCACCAACCAGGGGAACAAAAACACATGCGCTCAATTCTTCTTCAACGAATCCATTCTCCTCCCTCACGACCCGCTTAAGAACTTGGGAGGTTCTTCCCCCGACAGGAATGACCAGGCGGCCCCCAATCTTAAGCTGTTCGATCAACAGAGCGGGGATTTCGGGTGCACCCGCCGCAACAAGGATGACGTCAAAAGGGGCTTCCTCTTTCCAGCCGTAAGTCCCATCCTTCAAGCGAATGACGACATTCAGATACTGCAAAGATTCCAGTATCTTCCTAGACTTGTGCACCAAGCCCTTGATCCGTTCAATCGAAAAGACCCGGGCACTCAATTCTGCCAATACCGCTGTCTGATAACCTGAACCCGTCCCGAGTTCCAAGATCTTTTCAGAACCATCTAAGGATAAGGCCTCCGTCATCAAGGCCACCATATAAGGCTGCGAGATTGTCTGCTTCTCTCCAATAGGAAGCGCGGTGTCTCCATAAGCCCGTTGCTGAAACGCTTCCTCAACAAAAAGATGGCGGGGAACCTTCCGCATCGCTGCCAAAACCCGCTCGTCCTTGATTCCTCTTCTAATCAGTTGCTCATCGACCATCCGCCGACGAACCGTCTCAAAATGAAGCATCCTGCTTTATCTTTACTCCTTCATCTTTTCAAGAGATTTTATCTTTTGATTTACAGCCATATCGCAGAAAATAGCCCGCTGTGGGTGTTCATAACTTATTCTGAGCTTCCCAAAGCTCCCCGGTCCATGAACCAAGATCCTCAACTGTCCGGTAATCGGTCAGGTCAAGATGAAGTGGCGTCACCGAAATCATCCCGTGCGAAATAGCTTCCTGATCTGTATTCTTTCTCCCTTTTTCCCAGGTCATCCCATTCAAACCAATCCAATAGTACTTTCTACCTCGGGGATCTGTCTGTTCATGGATCGAACCCTTATCGAAAATACGTTTTCCCAGTGAAGTAATCCGGACGCCCTGGATATCCTCAGCAGGACAATTCGGCACATTCACATTCAGGAACCGCCCCTTCTCCAGGCCCTTTTCCAGAACAAGCCGTGCCAGGCGAAGGGCAAAATGAGCCGCTGTTTCAAAATAATATTTCCCTTGTGCGTGATGCGTTCTGTCCAGATCCATTTGAGAAAGGGCAATGGAAGGAATCCCCAGCAACGTCCCCTCCATTGCGGCAGAGACCGTTCCGGAATAGGTCACATCATCACCAAGGTTTGCCCCCTTATTGATTCCGGAGACGACGAGGTCAGGAATTTTCCCTTTCAGAAGGTGGAGGACACCCAGATTCACGCAGTCTGTCGGAGTCCCATTCACGCTGAAAACCTTTTGCTGAATCGCTTCTACGCGCAGCGGCTTATGCAGGGTAAGCGCATGACTGGCAGCATTCCGCTCTCTGTCAGGCGCAATAACCGTGACATCCCCCAGATCTTTAAGGACTTCTGCCAAACAGTGGAGGCCGGGAGAATGGACACCATCATCATTGGAAACCAATATAACCGGACTTTTCAAACCGACAGTACTCCTTTTAATCGCATACAAACAAAAAAAGCTGCAAAGCAGCTTTTCAGAAGTTTAAACCTCACCAGTTCATACAACCAGCAGACTGATCCTCTTTTTGGTCGGGACGACTGGATTTGAACCAGCGACCTCTCGCACCCCAAGCGAGTGCG
>JBHHXE010000087.1:0-9527 GCA_046756865.1 Nitrospiria bacterium
GGCAGTGCTTCGCCTCCGCCAGGCGGAACATCTCTCGGGTCTGGGCCTTGACCCGGCTTTTCAGTTCCGGGTCCGATGTCTCGTCAAGGAAGCGGTCGTAACTGATGACTTCCGACCAGGAGTAGAAGAGGACGCAATCACTCCCGATCCCGTCCCGGCCCGCGCGCCCGATCTCCTGATAATATCCTTCGATACTCTTCGGCATATCCCGATGAATCACGTAACGGATATTCGGTTTGTCGATTCCCATCCCGAAAGCAACTGTCGCCACAATCACATCTATATCGTCCCTTCGGAAGGCCTCTTGCGTCTCATTCCGGAGGCCGGTCTCCATCCCTGCGTGGTAGGGCAGGGCTTCGACCTCGTTTCTGACCAGGTAGGCCGTCATCTGCTCAACCGCTTTCCGGCTCAGACAATAGATAATCCCGGACTGGCCGCGCCGGGATTGAACCAGATGGAGGATGTCCCGTTTGGTTTCCCGTCCATCCCCTTTCTTATAGGCGTGAAGCCGCAGATTCGACCGATAGAATGACCGCCTGAATCGTAAGGGCTCATCCATCCCCATCTGCCGGACAATGTCATCAACAACCACATCGGTTGCGGTGGCCGTGAGCGCAAGGACGGGGACATGGCCGAAATGGTCTTTCAGGGTGGAAAGGTTTCGATAAGAGGGGCGGAAGTCGTGCCCCCACTGGCTGATGCAATGGGCCTCATCAACGGCAATCAAGTTGATCCGGCATTTCGCGAGCAGCTCAAACAGGGCTCCTTCCAGGCCTTCGGGCGCGGCATAGACCAAGTCAAACTTTCCCGCGATGAGGGCAGAGATCCGGGCACGTCGCTCATCGAAGCTCAGGCTGGAATTGATGA
Source organism: Nitrospiria bacterium (assembly GCA_046756865.1). Taxonomy (GTDB): domain Bacteria; phylum Nitrospirota; class Nitrospiria; order SBBL01; family JAADHI01; genus DUAG01. Next base: position 868 of record JBHHXE010000087.1, read on the forward strand.
AGGTTGCGCTAATGCCCAGTTCAGATAAGGCATCAACCTGATCTTTCATGAGCGCAATCAATGGCGAAATCACCAGGGTCACTCCCGAGAGAATTCGGGCCGGGATCTGGTAAGTCAAAGACTTTCCCGCCCCGGTCGGCATGACGCCGACGCAATCCCTTCCGGCAAGCACCGCGTTAATGATTTCTTCCTGCCCGGCCCGGAAGCTGTCGTAGCCAAATATCGAACGCAAAACATCCCGGGGCACGCCTTCAGAGCGGATGGGTTCCATCCGGGCCTGGTCTGCCAGACGCCTGATCCATTTTACGAGGGAAGGATCAAAGAGTTTCGGCGATTCGCGATAAATATTCCGAAGCTTTTCAAGCCGCTCACAATAGGCCCCGTATGTTTCTTTACTCCAGGCCTGCTCATCAGAAGACACATCGGAAATACCCCGTACAGCCGCCATACGTGCCAGAGTCTCCACTTCTTCCATAACATCTTCTTTTGACCAACGGATGGACATGGCAGAAGTTTAGAGAAGACAAATAGAAAACTCAAGAAAAATAGCGGGGAAAAAGGCCTTGCGCTTGGAACTTACTTATATATCACGTATCATGGTCGCGATGAGGACAATCAAATTTCCCTCGACAATTAAAACCCTCCCATTGGCGCTTGCTTTCCTTTTTTATGCGGCTTGCTCGAAGGGCGATTTTCCTATTCCGACGCATCCGGGGGGGAAGATTTATAATGGGGTCAAACGGCGGGATGTGCGATGTTTTCATTGCCACGGCCTGAGGGGTCTTGGAACATCACAGGGACCGTCACTTCTCCTCTCCGGAAAGACCATCCCTCCCAGGGAATTTGTAAGCGCTGTCGCTCACGGAAGAAGCGGCATGCCCTCATTTAAAAGTGTTCTGTCTGAGAAAGAAATTCTTCTGATTGCCGATTGGCTGGAGAAGGTCGCCGCTTTGAAAGAGTAATAACTGAGGCACAACGGACAGCAGAACACGCAGACAAAGGGCCACTCGCCTTCAGCCCCATGACCTAAACACCATCATGCTCAGGTCAGAACCTTATCTTCTTTTTTATCCAGTATATTTCGGGGGTCTGTGCCCTCCCAGGGGGGGTGTACTTTCTGGTCTTCATCTTGAACCGGGAGGACTTTCAGTTCTTCCGGAGGCATTGAGGGTTCCTGATCTACCTTACGGACAATTTTTTTATACTGGCGGACCATCCAAAAATATTGTACGACCTTTTTAAGGGTCTCCCCCAGGTAGCGGGGATAAAAAACAAGGGAGTTTTCAATGGGCTTTCCGGGTCGACGATCTCTTCTGAATTTCAACCGGATAAAGCCCCCTTCTAGGGGATGGACTTTTTCTATCTTGGCACATCCATAAAAACTAAGCAGTTTCAGCATCATCTCCCTTGTGCTAAAACCCCATCCCTTCGCCCTTCGGATCACCTTTTCCACATGTTCGGGTGTGTAGTAGGCCTCCCATGCCTGGTGATAAATATCGAGCCATTCCCTATCTGTCATCGTGGCATGCGCCGTGGTGACATGAACAACATCATACTCATTCATATCTGTGGCCATCTTGACGCCTTTCTTGTAAAGGGTCTGATGGTCCTCAGACCCGGGGAGCGGGGTCAGAATGAAAAATTCCATGACGTCAATCGATATCTTTTCCTGGATGGTTTTAATGTCCCGCAAAATGCTTTCAGGGGTATCCGTGGGAAAACCGAGAATGTATCCGGCATAGGTCAAAGCGCCCGCTTTGTGCCAAGCATCCAGCATCACGTTGTACTCGGCAATCCGGTTCTGCTTTTTCTTCGCGCCTTTCAACGCGTCCGGATTAATACTCTCCATTCCGATAAAGACACGGGTCACACCGGCACGGGCCGCCTTGTCGATAAAACGGGGAATCTTGTGGCACATCGTATCAACCTGAATAACAAATCTCAGGCTGAGTCCCTCTTCTTCCCGGAGTTTAATCAGGCGGTCGAAAATAGCCTCCCAATTCCGGTTCCGTGCAAAATCGTCATCGCTAATAAAGAAGTTCTCAATTCCCTGGGCAACATTGGCCCGCATAATCTCTTCGACGTCGTCCGCACTGCGATAGCGTGATTTATGTCCCTGCACATTGATAATCGTACAAAAACTGCACAGAAAGGGGCAGCCCCTTCCCGCATCAAAACTGGCTCTCAAACCTGCCGTTTTCTTGATTTTCTCCACGGGAAGGTAAGGAACCGGCTCCCCTTCCATATTGGGAAGGTCATCCATGTAATTGTAGAGAGGTTTCATCTTACCGGAGTAGGCTTCCTGAAGAAGCGATCCAAGCCGTCCTTCCTCGACCTCCCCGGCAAATAGAGAGATCCCCTCGTCCATGGCCTCCTGAAGGTCTGCCGGAACCCCCGGCAGCATTGACAGACACCCGCTGACGTGAAATCCGCCGATACACACGGGAACACCTTCCGATAGAAACTGACGTGCAATGTCCACCGCACGGGGATATTGATTCGTCTGCACACCCACAAGGCCCACCAAGCCCTTGCTCCCCGATTTATTGATGCGCTCGCAAATCTCCTTCACGCGGATTCGCGTATTGGTTTCATCGTAGACACTCAGCACAATCTCAACCCCGTCGCCTAGGACTTTTCGCCTGGAGCAATCCTGTGCCATACCGTAAAGCGCCGCGAGTGAGTTAGAAGGAATAGACGAACGCAGCCATTGAATTACATAACCGTCATCATCGTAATGAGAAGGCTTGATCAAGATCAAATGAAATGTTTTTTCCTTCATTGGCATTTCCCTATACAGAATACGGCCCCCTCCAGACAGCAGTCCAAGCTAAGAAAATCTGCTACGGGTAGAAGCCCCTACATATGAAGAATTATACACCATAGTTTTTTCTAAGCAATCCAGTCAATAGGAATCATTATCAGAATACACAGAATACATTGAAAACAAATCGGATTTACACCTAAGAACCATCCGAGCAAATATCGGATAAAAGCTGGACGGTCACTTGTGTTCCGGATTGAACAAGGTCCCCCTCAGGAGGCAGGATCATGAAGGCATTCGCTTTCACGAGCGACATCAGGACGGCAGAGTCCTGATCACCCGCAAGGCGGACCGAAACCTCCTCTCCCCGACTTGATACAACCGCCCGGAGAAAGAGGCGCCGGCCAGGTCGTTTACGAATATCTTCCTTCAAAAGAGCTTTCATCGTTGGGCGGGTTATTTTGTTTCGTCCATTTGCAAGAAGAATCGCGGGCCGGACAAATTGTTCAAAGGATACCATTGATGAAACCGGGTTTCCGGGCAAGCCAAAAACCGGACGCCCGAAGATCACACCGAATGCCAGAGGCCGTCCGGGCTTCATCGACACCTTCCAAAACTTCATCTCCGCCCCGAGTTTTTTCAAAACCTCGATCACAAAATCATAATCCCCCATCGAAACTCCGCCGGAAGCCAGAACAATATCGGCACGTAGCCCCTCCTTCAGTTTCTCCATCAGATCGGCCCGGGTATCCTTTGCGATTCCGAGGTTGATCGGAACCCCGCCCGCGTCGGCCACCTGGGCCGCCAGTCCGTATCCGTTACTGTTCAGGATCTTTTCCGGCCCACGCGCTTCGTCCAGGTCGGCCAACTCGTCTCCCGTCGAGAGAATGGCAACGCGGGGCTGCTGAAAGACAGAAACAACCGACTTCCCAACCGACGCCATCATGGCAATCTCAGCCGGACGGATTGGAAGTCCTCTCTTGAGAATAGTGTCGCCTACACAGACAGCTCCTCCTTTTCGGCGAACAAAATCGCCCTCATCAGGAACAGTAAAAATGGAGACTATTTCTCCTGCTTCTTCAGTCTCCTCAACCCGGACAACGGCATCAGCCCCCTCCGGCAAGGGGGCGCCTGTCATGATTTTCGAGACTTCTCCCCGACTCAATTTTTTCTCAGGGAGCCGTCCGGCAGGGATATGTTCAACCACCGTCAACTTCTGAGGCTCGGACCGAGAGGCCTCCAGGATGTCGGCTTTGCAGACAGCGTAACCGTCCATTGCGGAGGTGTCCCAGGGGGGATGATTTAACGGGGAAATAATGTCTTCGGCAAGAGTCCGGCCAAGGGCCTGGGACAAGAGGCACTTTTCGCGTCCCATGATTTGAATCTCAGCCAGGATAATTTTTCGAGCCGCTTCAACAGTAATCATCAGTGTCGGTCACGTCGCAACAGGTCAAGAAATTCTGCCCGTGCTTTCGGGTCCTTCTTGAAGACGCCGAGCATCGCACTGGTCACAGTCCTGGAGTTCTGCTTTTCTACGCCACGCATCATCATGCAAAGGTGCTGCGCCTCCATCACCACTCCGACGCCCAGAGGATCAACCTTATCGAGGATGGCTTCAGCAACCTGGCTGGTCAACCGTTCCTGAAGCTGCAACCTCCGGCTGAAAATCTCCACGACACGGGGAAGCTTACTTAAACCCACTACCTTCTTATTCGGGATGTAGGCAATGTGGCACTCTCCAAAGAAAGGAAGCATATGATGTTCACAAAGAGAAAAGAACTGAATACCTTTTACGATCACCATTTCGTCATGTGTGACTGTAAAAAAAGCATCATTGAGAACACGCTCGACATCCTCTTTATAGCCTTTGGTCAAAAATTGGAGCGACTTCCCTACCCGCTCCGGCGTACCCCTCAACCCTTCCCGCTCAGGGTTCTCTCCCAGGGAAACCAACAAATCTTCTATGATATCCTTAATTGATATTTTCTCCGTCTCCGGATAGGGATCTTTCATCTCACCGCTCACTTAATCTCTAAAAATTTTGGATAGCTTGTCAAGTTGCTACATCCCGCTTTCTCAACCAGGACCATGTCCTCAATACGAACCGCACCGATGTCAGGATAATAAAGCCCCGGCTCTACCGTCACCACCTCCCCTTCTTTCAATGGCCAGTCACTTCGACTGATCCGGGGAGGCTCGTGAATATCCAGACCGAGACCATGCCCGGTTCCATGAAAGAAACCCTGCATCCGGCCATTGACCTTTCCAGTATGATAGCCCTTCTTTTCAAAAAGATCTGAAATTTTTTCATGGATCTCACGTCCGGAAGCTCCATCCTTGACCAGGCTGATGCCGAGGGTCTGGCCTTCAAGTACCGCATCATATAGGCGTTTCAAACCATCAGATGGGCTTCCCTTGACCACGGTTCGCGTCATATCGGCAAAATAGCGACTCTCAACAGAACGCGGAAAAATGTCCAGAATAATGGATTCATTGGCCCGGAGGGGACCGGACCCTTCATTGTGAGGGTCACAACCGTCAATACCGCAAGAAACAATCGTATGCTGGCCAATACATCCCTTCCCCATGAGGCTCAGGTGCAGGCGCTGCCGGATCAATTCTGAGGTCAACTGCATATCCTCGACATAGAGAAAACCTTCTTTTATTTCTGCCTGCCGAAAAAGGTCAATCACCTCGTCAAGAGCCGCTTCAACGGCGGCTTGCGTCTGAAGAATGGCGGCAACCTCATCAGCCCTCTTGACGGCCCGAGCTTCAAAAAAAGGGGCTTTTTTGATCGCCAGGTGATATCCGAGCGCACGGAAGGCATCCCCATACTCCAAGGGAAAATCAGCAGGGACTGTCCAATCTTTGACATCCAATTCCTGCATCAAGGCATGAACCACATCAGGAAGACCCGGAGAGGCCGTCCCATTTTTTCTGGCGCGTTCTTCGTATTCTGAATAGGAAAAGACATGATCGACCTTCGACTGCGCACGGGCGCGATCAATTTCCAGGTCGGACATCAGGAGATAGGACTGTCCATTTGTGGACAGGAAAACGTAAGGGTCGGGTGCGAGAAACCCGCTGGCATAATAGATGTTAGAATCTGTTTCACTGCAGGCAATGAGTAAACAGTTGGCCTTTACTTTATTTTCTCCATCGTAACGGCTCAACTCACCCATTTAAGGCTCCATGACGGCATTGCTACGGTACTCGAGTCCTCACGCACAAATTACCGGGCTCTGCGCTCTAGCCCTCTTCTTCCAGAAAGCGCTCGGCATCGATCGCCGCCATACAACCCGTCCCGGCAGCTGTAATTGCCTGCCGGTATACCGGGTCCTGAACATCTCCCGCCGCAAAGACACCGGGAACACTTGTTTCCGTTGTGCCGGGCTTCGTCTTGATATATCCACGGTCATCCAGATCTAGCCATTCCTGGAAGAGGGCCGTATTTGGTGCATGTCCAATCGCGATAAAAACACCGTCAGCTTTATGCTCAACGATTTTCTCCGTCTGCACATTTTTCAGGAGAATCCCCTCGACCGGGCCGGAGGGTCCGCCAATAATATCAGTCACAACAGTATTCCATATTATCTCGATCTTCGGCGTTTCGAAGGCCTTCTCCTGTAATATCCTAGAGGCACGAAGGATGTCACGGCGATGGACCAGGATAACTCTGCTCGCAAAACGGGTCAGGAAGAGAGCCTCTTCAACCGCGGTATCGCCACCACCAATAACATAAACCACTTTATCTTTAAAGAAAAACCCGTCACAGGTCGCACAGGCTGAAACGCCGTGGCCCATCAGCCTCGTTTCAGATTCCAGCCCCAGGAGCATGGCACGGGCGCCCGCGCTGATAATGACCGACTTCGCAGTATAGGTCTTTTCCTCATCGACCACTATTTTGAAAGGGCGCTTTGAAAAGTCAACGGAGGTCACATCACCAGTCAGGAAAGCCGTCTCAAAGCGTTGAGCCTGCTGCTTCATCCCCAGAATCAGGTCCGGCCCCTGGACGCCCTTGGGGAAGCCCGGAAAATTATCGACATCGGTCGTGATCATCAACTGTCCGCCAGCTTGCGCACCTTCGATCAATAAAGGCCGTAGATTGCCTCTGGCCGCGTAAATAGCCGCAGTAAGGCCTGCAGGACCCGACCCAATGATAATGACTTCATGACTCAACTCGCTCACATCATCCTCCCAGATCTTCCAGCGTATCCGGCAAGCTCTTTCGGACACAGGTAAAGATCGGTGTGTCCCGTTCTGTAAAGCGACTGGCCTCCGCCTCCCGCAATTCCATGACCAAATCAAGAAAGTCGGCGGGAAAATCGCCCTCAAACGCAACGACAAATTCCGCGTCGTCCAATCCAAAAGAGTAGCTGGTATTGATTTTCACCGTCGGATATTTATGGCCGATCTCAATGTGCTCGTTCATCATCCCCTGTCGGGCCGCCTTGGTAAGGAGATACCAATCACGTGTCTTGACAAAGGGGTAGATAAACAGATATTTGGCTTCTCCAGGAACTACCGTGAGACGTTTCGACTCAGACCCGGGATGAGAATGCTTATCCACATAAACAGAGCGCTTGGTCATGGCCAGATAAGAATAGACCGTATTCAGATATTTTCCCAGGCCACTGGCGTAAATCTTGACCATCATCTCCTGGAGTGTTTCCAGATCATAACTAATTCTCCAGAGCATGATATCAACTTCCGCCCGGATACCAACCGTAGAATAAGGAACAACCAGGCACTTGGACCCAAATGACTCAACAGCCGCAGTAAATTCCTTTTTTCCCTCTTCCCGCTCAGAAGCTGGAAGCCGCCTCCAGGCGGGATCTAACTTCAGGAAGAGATAATTAACATATTGCCTTTTAATTTCTGCCATTGACCTTTCCTCCATCCTTCATTTTTAACATCAAAATAACCACAAGTTACAAGCTGACAAACCCTTAAATTTTCTTATAAATGAGACCTTTAATTCCGGATGATTCTAACAGCGAGGCCGGGTTGAAATCAACCTTTTTCACGACAACAGGATTTTACAAATAGACCATGCTATACTCCACCGGAGAAAATGATTTCTGTCTCCTTCCAGGAGGATCGCCCTTGCCCACGAAGACAAAAAGAGATGCCAAGAAACCTGCTATCGTTCTGGCTATGCACGGAACCCCGCCCCTGGATTTTCCCAGTGAGGAGAAGTCGACTTTTTTTTCATTGCGCGCCCGCCTCAAACATCCTCCAGCGGACAATTCCGAACTCAAGCGCCGCCTGAAGGCTCTGGACTTGAAGATGAGGCGGTGGCCGCGTACAGCGGAAAATGACCCTTTCTATACCGGATCTCACAGCTTGGCAGGACATCTTGGTGAGGAAACAGGCTGGAACGTGATTGTCGGGTTCAATGAATTTTGCAGTCCTGATATAGACGAGGCCCTCGATCAGGCCGTTGTGGCTTCACCTGAGAAAGTCATCATCCTTACCCCGATGATGACACAGGGAGGCAGTCATTCCAAAGGGGACATTCCAGGCGCAATCCAACGTGCGCGGGAGAAATACCCAACAACCGATTTTATCTATGCCTGGCCGTTTCCGACAAAAGACGTTGCACACTTCCTGGCAAAGCAGATCGCTCATTTTTTTGAAAAGCCCAACCCGGATTTGGTCATCCCCCGGGATCGGCCTTAAATCCCGGAGCAAACGGTTAAGTCGCCCGAAAGACGAGGCCAGAACCATAAGGAAGACCGAAGCATACTCATCCGTGCGGTGAGGAGTCCGATGGCCAATACGCGGTCTCTTCAGGAAAATTGGCAGTTTCTCATTCCGGAATCGCGGAAAGAGGGCCATCCCAAGATCAGCGATTGATCTTGGGGTAAACCGTCAAGTTGTCTAAAAGACAAGG
>JBHHXE010000088.1:0-9213 GCA_046756865.1 Nitrospiria bacterium
GGCTGCCCTCGGCAGTTTTTGAGACTGCTGCGTCTACCGTTTCCGCCACACGCCCATCAGGAGTCACCTTCTAGCATATCTCCTCCGATTAATCAAGATCGTCGGCCCGTTGACAGATCCGCATCCATCCGATAAGGTTTTTATAGAACCGGAGGGGATAATGAATCAGATCATATTGATTTTGTTGGGTTTACTAGTATTCAGCCCAGGCGAAATCCAGGCAAAGATCTACAAATATACCGATAACAACGGGGTGACCACTTTGACCGACACCCTTGCTAAAGTCCCCCCCGAATACCGAAAGGATGTTGAGGTCCTCGGAGAGTCGGATCTCGCTCCGCCCACACCTGACAGCTTCCCCACTTTTACGACAGAGAAACGAAGCCGACTTAAGAGACAGGTTGGCCAGTGGTTTGATCCCTCAAAGGACAGAAACATCCTGATCGCGACAAGCCTTGCCTTCCTCCTGCTTTTTTTTGTTTCGAGAAACGTCGGGGGATTTTTGTTTAAATATGCCTTCCTGCTCTCCGGTGTGGCACTGCTCGGATCAATCCTTTACAGCTTTGTCATCCCCAGAGAAATATACCTCAAACAATCTTCATCCGAACAGATAAACGCCCGCATTTCCAATAAGGTCAAAACAATTCAAAAGGCCAGGAAACTCAATGAAGACCTTGCGAAAAAAGAACACGAACATGAAAATATTTTTCAATCGATTTTTCAGAAGGACAAATAATCGACAGGAGACCTGAGTCGTTACAACGAGGTCTGCGTTATGACCTTCCCTGGTGACGGTATCAGTGCATGAGGCAGGGAGAACAAAACCAGAGCATATGACATTTGCGTGAGGGCTCGAGCACCACAGTAAGGCTTCCATGAAGGCTTAGATGGGTCCGCTGACATCATTACTTCCCCCATTTTTTGGGGAAGATTTTTATCCACAGGGTTGGATCTGAATTTCCATGCTCCTTTATTTTTTCAAGAACCTCCAGCTCCCACTTTCCGCTCTGTACTGCCTTTGAGAGGGCAAAAACATCAAGAGATGAAACCTCGCCCCATTTTCCCAAGTCTTTAATCAGTTTATCCAGCGCAGACCGTCCGGGATCTTTCCAACCCGGGAATTTGATGTTTTCATAAACTCTGATCAGTACCTTGTGATCCTTCGTAAAGACGGCCTCGACCCCTTTCTTCCGGGCGTAATCTCCAAGTGCTTCCTTGACCTTTGCAATTTCTCCTTTAAGGCTTCCCTCTTTTTCCTGCAATGCGATCAGGCGACCGGCCAACCGGACGCCTTCCTCCCCCAGATATTCATTTTCGGGAAGTGATTCTGTTTCATATTGATGTCGGAAAAGGGGACAGATCTTTTGAAATTCACACCAGTTGCAAAGACCGCTCTGTCGCGGAGGATAATGTGCCGCCGCTTCAATCTCCTGAATCAGGGCGATGGTTTCCTCCCTGAGCTGTTCCAGTTCTTCCCGGCTTCGACGGGAATGAATCTCCTGATCAAAAATAAGGTAGTGCCATATCAGCTCGACTTCCTTCGTTTCGGGCCATAGTTTTTCGATGGCCAACTGGTAGAAGGCGAGCTGCCGGTCTTCATCCAGATCCTGCTGTGTAGGAAAGAAGCCCTTCGTCTTGTAATCATGTATCCAGATGACGCCGTCTTTGGGTTGGCTCAGGCGATCAATAAAGCCCTGAATCATATACTGGCCCGCATCATCAAGTGAAAATTTTACAGGATGTTCTATCCCCAGGGTCCGGCTCTGGTCGAAGGGATGGTAGCGTTGATAGTAATCAACGATGCACTTTTCCCCAAGCGCAAGATAGTCATCGGGCGTCATCTCCGCGCGAACAATCCGAATCTCATCATGCCACTTTTCTTCCCAGATCTTCCGGTAATGCTCCAGGAGGTCTTCAAGCGAGGTCAATTTACAGAACCGAAGATGGGCATAGAGCTTCTCCAGGGCCTCATGGACCCGGGACCCCATGAAGGCTTCAATACCCTCCATCCCGGATGGAACTTTGTCAACGTAGGTGTACTTGAACTTCTGGGGGCATTGTCGATAGGACTCTAATCGAGACGGGGAATAGATCATCAGGGTCTCTTCGGGAAAACATGAACGGGATCAATGCAAACTGCAAGGACTCGGGTTGGATTTTAAACACCTCTGCCTAAGAAGTCAAAGCCCGAAATCCGAAATTTGGCGCCGCGTGCCGGGACGACTTACTTCACCGGGGCGACCGGTCGGGAAAGTGCAGGTTTCTTAAGCTTTTGATACAGGGCCGGAACAAGGGAAAGAAGCCCCAAAAGGGCAAATGCGCCCAGCACCTCGACCGAGGCAATATCCTTGACCGACTCAATCTTGCCAAGCTGTTTTCCCGCGTTGCTGAACACGAAGCTTCCCGGAAGGATGCCTATGGATGTCGCCGCCACATAAGTGGTCAGTCGGATGCGCGTCAGGCCGGATGCCAGATTCACCAGAAAAAAAGGAAAAAGCGGGATCAGGCGTAAGGTTAGGAGATAACTGAAGGCATTTTCAGAAAACCCCTTCTGGAATGCCCCAAGCTTTTTGCCCAGCTTTTTTTCGACGGTGTCCCGAAAAATATACCGGGCCGCCAGAAAGGCAAGTGACGCGCCTGTTGTCGCTGCAATATTGACATAGACGGTTCCAAGCAGAGAGCCGAAAAGGAATCCGCCCGATATTGTGAATATGGTCGCGCCGGGAAGGGACAAGGCCGTCTGTAGGGCATAAGCGACAATATAAAAGACAACCGTAAGCAGGTAGTGAGACGCTGTGTAGCTTCGAAGGGCATCCTTGTTTTCCTTGAGCGATTCAAGCGTGACATACTGCCCCAGATCAAAATAAAAAAACACGGCAGAACCCATCACAAATAGTCCAGCGATGACCGCTTTACCGATGAACCCTTTACTGCTCTGAATAGTGGTTTCCATGTGTTTAACCCCTTCCATTTCGTTCTCTTAGCGTGTCCAGGAAAACCATTTCCGAAGAATATTTTTCTTCCCCTCCGTAAAGGATTCCTTACGCCATGCGTTTGCAACCCTCTTAATAACCTCCGCCTGTGTGGGATAAGGGTGGATGGTTTTTCCGATGGTCCCGAGTCCAATTCCGGCCTGCATGGCAAGCGTCAACTCGCTGATCAGGTCTCCGGCGTGGGCAGCGACAACGGTTGCCCCGACGATCTTATCCGTTCCTTTCCGAATATGGACTCTCGCAAAACCCTCTGCTTCACCGTCCAGGATGGCACGATCCACCTCATTCAATGGAAAAGTAAAAGTGTCCACCTCGATCTCTTTTTCAATCGCTTCTTTCTCATAGAGGCCGACATGGGCAACTTCCGGTTCGGTAAAGGTAGACCAGGGAATGATGAGAGATTCGGTGCTGGCATAACCCAGGCCAAAGGGGTGAGGGAAAAGGGCATTCTGTATGACAATTTGCGCCAGGGCGTCAGCAGTGTGGGTAAACTTAAATGGAGAGCAGATGTCCCCGGCTGCATATACACGCGGATTTGCCGTCTGAAGGCGTTCATTCACTTTGACCCCGGTTCGCAGATCAAACTCGACACCGGCACGCTCCAGCCCCAGCCCCTCTACGTTCGGAGCCCGCCCGGCACCGACCAGGATTTCATCAACTGTCAGCTTTTTTTTCTCACCATCGACCTCATAATGAAGGACTTTTTCATTTCCTCTTTTTTCAATCCGGATAATATTTGATTCAAAAACAAAGCTAACCCCATCTTTTTTCATCTGCTCCTGGACGATGGATGCCGCGTCGGCATCCTCCCGGGGCAGTATATGATCCGCCTGCTCAAAGATACAGACGTGACTCCCGAAACGGGCAAAGCTCTGTGTCAATTCGCAGCCGATCGGACCCGCGCCGATGACCGCCATCCGGGGGGGCAGTTCGGTCAGGGAAAAAACAGTCTCATTGCTTAGAAAGCCGGCCTCCTTTAAGCCGGGAATACCGGGCGCAGCGGCGCGCGCGCCGGTGCAGATCACCGCTTTTGAAAATAACAAATCCTTTCCGCCAACCTCGACACAGTCTGATCCGGTGAAGCGACCTTCTCCAATAAAGACATCGACCCCCATTTTTTGATATCGGTGTGCCGAGTCAACGTGGCTGATGCCGGACCGCAACTTCCGCATTCGGGCCATCGCCGTCCCAAAATCATATTGTGTTCCCCCAGGCACTTCGACTCCGAAAGCCTTCGCGTTTCGGACCTGAGACCATACGCGCGAGGCTCGAATGATGCCCTTGGAAGGAACACATCCAACATTCAGGCAATCCCCACCCATCAGGTGTCGCTCAATCAGGGCAACCCGGGCACCCAGGCTAGCGGCAATTGCCGCCGAAATGAGGCCCGCGGTACCGGCACCGACGACAACCAGGTTATACTTTCCAGCAGGCTCCGGATTGATCCAGTCGGGCGGGTGCACGTTGTTGACGAGAACCCGATTGTATTCATCATCAGGCAGCATCATTAGTTCTTGTTTCCCTTCGTCCGAAGACGTCATAAGCCTTTACCTCCTTTTTCGATTGGAGTCCTTTTCATATACCCATTATATATATACTATAATAATCTTCTGCATCCAGAAGCCCCCTGCCGGAATTATTTTTTGAAGAACACCGTCCTAGTGATGGGTGTGAGATCGCGTCGTCATTCGCTCATAAAGCCCCCAGGGGTTCGTCCTCTTGATCAGCACCGGAACCAGGAAGAACAACACCACGAACACTCCCCCCATAATAATGGCAGATTCAGGACTCGACATAAAACCTCTCCCGGCAAAGTTGGCAAAGATAGTGATAGGAAGCATCCCGAGCAGTGTCGAAATAAGGAAGCCTTTTGTCGAAACCTGGGTCAAGCCCGCCCCATAGCTGATGACTGCAAAAGAAACCATCGGCAGAAATCGTGTCACAAGGATCACGTAAAATAAGTGAGATTCGGTACATAAATCACAGAAAGAAATATCTCTCTTTATTAGACGGGTTATTGCCTCCCGTCCCAGGACGTGCGCAAGATAGAAACTGATCAACGCACCCGTTCCGGAACCGATCACCGCATAGACCGTTCCCAGTACTGGGCCGAAGACCAGCCCTCCGGCGCCATCCAGCGGAATGCTGGGAAGCAGGATTACAACACCAACCACCCTCAGAAGGATATAGCCAATCGGTGCCAGTTTCCCAAGATCCTGTAGGGCATGGGTCATGCCCTTTAAGTCAAACCAATACTTTCCCCCTGTCCTCCAGATGATGAAACCCATGATACCGACAAAAAAAATGAAGAAAACCGGCTTAATCCAATGGAGGTATGCCCTTGCAGTGATTTGTCCTTTTCTGAATTCACCCATCGCTTCGTCCATGTTCGTCCATCCAGCAAACCACGATACGGCCAGGCCTTTTTCGCACCCAATTATTCAGAACGCCCATCCGTCACCCGATGCAATACCAAGTCAGAATATGATGCGCTTGCAGTTTCTCCCGTGTTGTCGGTATCGGTCATTACCGCCACCCCGGACAGCCTGGGCGGCGCTTCGCCAAAGAGGGAAAGATAATCCTCATAAATATTTCGTTCCTCACAGAGCCGCTGCCCCACTTTTCCCTCACCGCTCTCCACTGCCACCATCCGGACGCGGTCTGTGTAGGCATTGGGCACTGCTTCTCCTTTGGGAATCCGATTGGCCCAGATATATGTCAACGCGCCTTTTGGGGGGTATTTCCCTTTATTTAATTTCTTGAGGATGCTGAATTTAGACCGTTCCAAAAAACCGGCCTTGTCCGGATCATATTTGAAGGTAAGATATATCCGGGCGGGGTAGTCGTCTCCATTTTTCTTTCTCGCATCTCCTTTAGAAATGATCCCATCAACCTTCCAACACCAGGAAAGAATCGGGTAGACCTTCGGGTCAAGATCAAGCGGTCGGGAAAGTCCGGATGCAGACCGGTCGCTTATTGCCCGGATCACCGGGCGGCCTTCCTCCTGTAATATGCGGTATTGGGTATGGCGCTCAATTTTTTTGAAGGTTAAAGGCTCCCAACCCGAAGGAAGACCATTTTCTCCCATCTGCCCACTCAGAAGGTGCAAGGTCTCTTCCAGGGCAAAAGAAGGGCTTGCAGAAAGAACGCCAAATAAACCAAAGCTGATCACCCACCCTGTCAAATAGTGATACAGGTGCTTGCCGTATTTCATTGAAGTCTCTTTCTTCTCATTAAAAATTTTGATACTGAATATGCATGCCCCGGAAAAATCAAGAACCCTTAACCGTTTCGGGGAAAAACGGATGGTTGCATTTCCGGCAATGTGCGATATAGAAACATTGGCGTGAGGGTAGCTCGCATCTCATTTCCAGGTCAATTTCTGAATCTTTTGAGGCCTTGCATCGCGGGCAAACCGGGGCAGGAAGATCTTTTCTTTTCTCCTCCAGGGCACGGCGTTCGTTTGAAACCTCATACACCGTTCCACAGGTCCGACACGTTCCTGTTGAAAGACATTCTCCATATCCCAGATCACACCGTAAAGCGACATCAATTGTCTCATTGTGGCAGACGGGGCAGGATGCCTCATTCAACTTTTTTTGAATCTCTGTCAAGTTTATTTCCATATTGACGGCCTCCTCTCGCGGGTTTGATTTTCTTCCAGACAGACTGTTTCTTCCGGACACCTACGGACCTTCATAAACTTCTGTTTCGGGATGGAAGGCGGTCCATGCAAACCAGTAAGCAACCACGGTCGGGAGATCGTCTCCATTCTTATTTTTTATGCGTGCTGTCCGGGACGCTCGATCATACTCAATACGAACCTTCTCTGATCCAAGCATATCGGTGATGAAAGCCGGACCTCTTTCCAGGTTCGGAAAAGGATAAGCCTTAGTAATACCGTTTCTCTCAATACCCAAGACCCAGGTTTTAGGCCGGAAGCGCTTATCCATCTTTCCAACTGGGAAAAAGAGACGGTCCTCATCTTCATATCCTGAATAGGGATCACGGCTGTAGTCTCTATGATAACCGGTGTCCGTCGAAAGAATCAGGGTGAGCGGGTGTTCTTTTTTCCAGGCCTTCCAGGTGGTGTGAATGAGGGGAAGAAGGGTTAGTCTGGAGCCGATCATCTCCCCGGTAACCGCTTCTTTCCTGATTTGAGACCAGAGGCTTTCGGTTTGGTGGTCATACATCAGCACATCACTCTTGTACAAGAGGCCGGAAACTCCGAAGGTATAATCCTTTCCCTTAAATGTCGGGACAAAGGCCATCCCCGTCCCGCAAAGCGGGCAGTACGAGATAAGCACCGGCCTGCCCCCGACGGTGTCATTTACAATTTCATGCCAGTTCAGGATATTGATCGGATAGGCCTTCGCCTCCCCGTTTTGCATCAGCCCGAGGACGCGATCCCGATCCTCCATGAATGCCGCCTGCTCTGCTCTGACAAACTTAGGCTTCAGGATGGCGGGAATGCCGTCTTTAGGTGGTCCACCGGATTGAATCTCAGAGCGGGGAATACTGTGTTTAGAGAAATCAAAACCCGCCAGAAAAATAACAAGGGTCAGAAGAAGTAAGCCTTTAAATCTCTTCATACCACCTCCTTAGTCAGGATACCATTTTACAGATCACCCATCAAATTGAGGGGTGGGAAATGACTTAATCTCCTCTCCTTACAAGATCCCCTCAGGGAGAGTTCTGCTGAATGAACACCATAAATATCAGGTCTGGAAGAAGGATGATGTAGTCTGGCGTACAATCCACTTGGCCTGTCCTTATCGACGCATTGCAGGAGAAAATAAAACCATTTAAAAAAATTAGAGAGTGTAGCTCAGATTACAAAGGTGCAGCTGCCATTCTGATATCATTCAGCAGTTTACGAATAGAAAAGAATAAATCATCCAGCTTCAGGACAAGTAAAGGAAACGGAGAACAGAATGAACCAATTTTCAAATGGACTTGGTTTAATCGTTGAGATGGTGACTGCAAACGCCGATCAAATGATTCAAATTTTTCAAAACCTCCTGGACAATATGCCTGTCTACACGCCGCTCGAAGGGATATTGGTCTGATCTGACCTATTCCCACGGGGCACCGATCAAGGCCAATAACGCCATTACGGCCACGGTTGAAGCGCCGCGTGCATCCGGGGAGATTTTCTATCAGTTTGATGATCTCTTCCATGAAAATGCGATCTTTTCACCCTATGCCGGATAAGCCTTATTCTCGGCTTATCCGGCGCTTCACCGGAGGCCTCCTGGAAACAGGGGCTTCTTTTTTATTGTAGGAAACGCTACAGCGTCGTATTATTAAATACGACTATATTAAAAAATAAATCAAGCAAAGGCTCCGAATCTTTTTTTGTGGAGGCGTCATGGGGGGTTTAGACTTCTTAAAGAATTTCGGACGGGACCGACGTCGTCACCTGACCGGGCCGGATCTCGACACCTTAAATCTCCTGGCCAATGTGGTCGAGGGGAGAGACCCCTATACGGCGGGGCACACCTGGCGGGTTTCCCGTTATGTGACCGCGTTGGGAAAGCGTCTCGGCTGGAGGAAGGAGAGGATCGCCTCCATTGAGCTGGGCGCCCTATTCCATGATCTTGGAAAGATTTCGACAGAAGACCACATCTTAAAAAAGCCCGGAAAGCTGACCAAGGAAGAGTTTGAGAAGATCAAAGCCCATCCAGCGGAAGGAAAACGCTTGCTCCAGGGGGTTGAATTTCTTAAACCGGCCGTCGCGGGAATCTATGCCCATCACGAACACTATGACGGCAGCGGCTATCCGGAAGGAATGAAAGGAGAAGAGATCCCCGCAGAAGGGCGCGTTATTGCAATTGCCGATGTCTTTGACGCGCTGACCAGTCATCGCCCCTACCGACAACCCCTCAAAGCTGAAAAAGCCCTGACTTATTTAGCCGATCATAAACAAAAACACTTTGATCCGGCCCTGGTCGATCTTTTTTCATCCATCTGGGGTGAAGGGCATTTTGAAAAAACCGTCCTGCACAGCGAGGGCGCGATCCCCCTCCTGGCCTGCCCAAAAGACGGACAGACAATTGCACTTACCCAGGGAGCATCTGAAGGAGAAGGTGCTTTTTGCCCGGTTTGTAAAACCCGTTTTATCCTCACCAGAAACAAGGACGCATGGGAAGTCCAATTAACACCCTCCTAGGGTTCCCCTTCAAACTTAACCCCAATTTATTCAGGAATTTCATTCAGA
>JBHHXE010000089.1:0-8970 GCA_046756865.1 Nitrospiria bacterium
AGGAGAATCCGCTGATCACACCGTCAGAGGCCTGGTTGTCGAACTGGATAAAATGCGGATGGATATTGATCTTCGACATCTGGAAGTTCGTCGGGTTGTTGTCCACCCATTCGCTCTTCAAAATGACGTCGAGACAGTCATACACATTCACCCGATAGACCAGAGGCCGCGCCAGATCCGGATTGGCCCGGACCTTCGCCACATCTTCATGCAGGACATAGATCGTACCGTCCTTATCGATCACACGCTTGTCCTTACCGATTGCGTCATTCATCGTAATCGGTGTCTGGATGAAGTGGATCGTATACTGCTTACGACCGGCGCCCTCAGGACACAGTGACCAGCGTCCCTGCTCGCCCGGCTCCGCGGGAAGGGTCGTCTCCTCTCCAGGCGCCCCAACACTCCCCGGATCGGTCGAGGGCATGTTGTTGTTCTTGTCCATATGGATGGGCTCCAGCCAGGGCGCTCCCCCGTGATGTCGGGCGAAGGGCACCCGCTTGCCAAAGTGCGGCTTGAAATGCGGCCACGCCAGCTTTCCTGTCTTCGGCTCAAACAGGATCGGAGGACGTTTTCCCGGCATCGGAGATTTGTACTTCGGATTCGGAAACTGCCCCGTATCCTCCCTCTCACCCATCGCCTTCAAGCCCTTCCAGGTGTAATCCCAGACGCTTGCGTCATAGGCCAGGATCTGACCCTTTTCATCCGAGGTATGTCCGGGCTGACCCATGGGCGGCAGCATCATCTTCACCCAGTCCTTGATCGAGACATCCGGAACCGGCTTCGACCAGTCTGAGGTTTTCTTGGTGATGTTCCACTTCTTATCAAACCAGTTCATGGTCTTTCCAACCAGCTTGTCGGAAGTCACACCCCTTGGGATGCGGCCTTTCCTGTCCGGAAGCTCTTTCAGCGGCACCATTGCATCCGTGCTGACAAAAGGGTAGTCCCCCGACTGAATCGTATTGTACACACGCCAGTAGCCCCACATGCCGGCCACATAGTGGTGGGCAACATGACAATGGAAAAGGAAATCACCCGCCAATTGCTGGCAGAGTCCCGATCCGCACTCTGTCTGAAGGTCAACGGCCTCGGTCGGTCCAATCACCTCAACATCGACGCGATCTGAGATCGTCCGGATCACCGGAAACTTGACCGGATTGTCCCAGGACGTTGTCAGAAGCTCTTCACCTTTCCCATCCGCTTTCGGCTGACGCAGCCAGCGGATCGATCCGCCATGCGGATGATGAGAATGGAAAACCTCCCCGCCGCCATGAATCAGGCGGAATTTCGCAGGATCGCCCATGTAGGAGCGCGGAATCGTCGTCGGCACATCCCCAAAGGTATAGGAGCTGTAGGCCATGGACTCATCTTCAAAGTGGAAGTATTTTTCCTGGGTGGCCAGATTGTTGATCCCGAAAGGCTCGCTGCGGAAGTTTATCGCACGGGCCGAGGGACGGTAGGCATCGGTGTTCGGATCACGCTGCGGGATCATCTCCCCGTCCCGGTTGAGCGGACGGAAGGATTCATCTCCAACCTCGTGATAGACCAAGGTGAATTCACGGAAATCCTTCGAGACCGGCTCGATGGCATCGTCATAGGCAATCATCATCTGCCAGCCGCTCTGGGATTCTTTTCCCGTGATCGGATTGAGATAGACGGCCCCCATCGGCTCAACAATAAAGGCACCGATCAGGCCGAGGCTTCCGGGCTCACGTCCTGCGTGGCTGTGGAAGACTTTCCCGCCCTCCTGTGCATCCGGCTGAATGTACCATTCCATAACCACACTGTTTCCCGGACTCACGTTTGAATCGGGATTAACTGAGGTTGCCGGCTGGCCGGTCTTTTGGATGACCGTGCTTGAGCCGTGAATATGAAGCCCCACATCCTCGTCTTCGACCTCGTTACGAAGGGTAATGATCATGCAGTCTCCCTGATTGCCGCGAATAACAAGCGGTGTGATCAGATCAGTCTGATGACCCAGTGAAACCGCACCGGGATCGTAACCCGGCGCCTTCCGCGCCTCCCGGTTGATGCGCTCTTCTTCACGGACGCCTTTGAGGTTCTTCGTAAGCACATACATGTAGCCGGGGTGGAAATCCTGCCAAGCGTTCAGTGTAATCTCAACGTTGATGGCCGTAATGTCCAGCTCCTTCACCGGAGCGTTGCTCGGGCAACGCGCTCCGGCACTCACCGACTCTGCAGCACCCGTCGGGCCAAGAAACCAGCTCCGATCCATCTGCATTTTCGCGCTGATCTCACCGAAGGGACCGGTTTTCCCCGACTTCTCCTGGTGACCCATGATATCGTCCATCAGGGTTCCCATCGCCGCATCAACTTTTGCCTTCCGGCCTTCCTGACCCTGTTCTTTCTCTTCTCTTAAGAGTTGCGCCTTTAACTTCGCCTTCCAGTCGGCAGACGCGACCATTTTCGGCTCTGAATCCTCTGCGTGGTCATGATCATTTCCGGCCAGGGACAATCCCTGGATGGAAAATACCATCAAGAGCGCGAGGACCCCCCCTATTATATTTCTTCCTGCTCTATCCATTCACATCTCCTTCTTCTGATGGTGATTTTGAAATTTTTTCCTGCCTGAGATTTGCGACTAAAGCCTGTTGCATTTGGTGTTACAGTGTGAACCCTTGTTACATAACCAGTGAATATTGAAGCCCGGTGATAACGAGACGACTTTCTCCCACTTTCCCAATTGAACCTATGATCGACTTCCCCTGAAACAACTTTTGTTAAAAAGAAAACTTTCGTGATGAGCAAGGGATGGAGCAAGATACATGCCAATTGCAAATTATGATTGAGTGTTATGCGTAAAAGAAACAACAGGGTACAGAACTTCATGATTTTATTACATCTTGAGGGGGATATCTCCAAAGAAAGGGGAGGCAGAATAGTGTCTACCTGTCTAGACACATAGACAGTCATTAGACACTATTTTTTAGACAGGTAAACATGTCGTTATACAGTTTCTGATGCCCCTGTGTAAGCATACCACTTTATTCCTACATGGCAAGGACGACGACCCGCGACTCGTGATCAGTTCGCGGGATAAACCCCCAAACCGACTGAAGAAGAGGGCTATGGATGTGTCAGAACAATCGTTTTGTTACGGGGGAGGGCTGGGGGATAAAAAAGATTTCAGTAAGACCCTCATTCCGCGATTGCGGAATGAGAAACCGCCGATTCGCCTGAAAAGACTGCGTTATCGGCCAAAGGTCTCCTCACCGTACGGGTGAGTACGCCTCCGTCGCCCTTATGGCCTCTGGCCTTGTCTTTTAGACAACTTATGCGCTTTACCCCAAGAGCAATCGCTGATCTTGGGTAAGAGGAAACTCTGTTTGCTTATTGCTTGGTTTTGGAAGACGAAACAAGCCGGGAGATTTCGTTGATCAGAAGCGTCCCATAGCGCTTGATTTGCCATTTACGAAGCGGCAAAATTCCGTCGAGCCCTTCAAGCGTCTCCGGCTTTTCCTTTGCAATCACTTTAAGGATGCTGGAGGAGATCACCATCGAAGGCTCCAGCCCTTCAAGCGCTGCCTGTTTATTCCGCCAGGCCTTGAGTCCGGCCAGGCGTTTTTCCTCATCACGTGTCAGAGTGACCGTGGCCGCAGACCGCTTTTCCTTCCCGGGGAGGGGCACTGTCGACGTTAAGCCCTTTGAAACCGCCTCAAGCCAGCGTGATTTATTTTTCCGGATACTTGAACTCTCCCTCGGAAACAAGCGGGCAAGGGCCGCTTCATCCTGAGGAGGACTCTTTGCGATGGTCAAAAGCTCCCAGTTTGAGATAACTTTGAATGAGGGACGATTGCTTTCCTTTGCCAGGCGATCCCGGGCAACAGCCAACTCCCTGAGTACCCGTTGTGATACAGGGGGGAGCGGTTTAGCGCCCTTGATCCTGAGGTAATCATTTGGCTCGAAAGTTTTTCCATTCCAAGTAATCTCCTCAAGCAGTCGACATTCTTCGGCGATCTGGTCTTCTCTTCCTTTCTTTTCAACCTCCTTTTTTAAGATCTGATAAAGGGGGACAAGGAAAAAGGTATCCCGGAATGCATAGTCCAACTGCTCTCTGGGAATGGGTCGATAAGACCAGTCCGCCTTCTGGTATTTCTTGGACAGCGTCTCCTGAAAATACCGCTTGACCAGGTCCTGAAGAGAGTATTTCTCGATACCGACGGCACGCGCAGCAAGTGTGGTGTCAAAGATGGGTCCGATCTTAAAGCCGAAGTCCCGCCTCATGGACGCCACATCGTAGTCGGCCCCATGAAGTATTTTCAGGATCGACCGATCTTCCAGAATGGAGGCCAGCGGAAGGACGGAATCGAGAAGAAGCGGATCAAAAACATAGTGTTTTTCCCCACCGGAAATCTGGATCAGGCTGACCCTTTCCTTGTAGCTGAAAAGTGAATCCCCCTCTGTGTCCACGCCAATAACAGAACAGCCTTTCAAGATCGATATGGCCGCATCCCGTGCATCAGGGGTCGTAATATATTCCAACGTATCTATCTCTCCAGATACCCTTAAAGAATATCTTCCAGAACTTTCCGGAATTGAGGGTGATCCAGCAATCCCCCTCCCTGAAACGGCACAACCAGTTCTCCTTTTTTGTCAAAAAGAAAAAGGGTCGGGGTAACCCGCGCGCCAAAACGTCTTGAAACCCGGTTTTGGGTATCATAGAACGCCGGGAAAGGAAAGGCCTTTCGGTGTGATTTTACGTAGCGCCGGATGTTCTTGCGTGTGTCCTTGAATCCGATCGCGTAGACTTGGAAGGGTTTACCCTCTAGCTCTTTTTGAAGACGGGCAATCTTGGGAAGTTCGCTTTGGCAGGTCCCGCACCACGAAGCCCAAAAAACAAGGAGGGTCACTTTACCGATCAGATCCTCTTGGGTGACCTTCTCTCCCTTTAGAGAGACAAGCTCAAAGGGAGGAGCCTTTTGACGGGCCTCATCCGCTTGAATCGCTTCGAAGGAAATAATCAGGGGAAAAAATAAAATGAATATGAATACCGACTTTTTTATAGCCATGTCCACTGTGTACCATACCTTTCTCATCTTCGCAAGACTCGCTTTACCCCTCATCCTGAGTTGCGGATTGTGAAACCTTTATTTCGCTTGGGATAAAATACCGTGAATCGCGATGAGGCGATTGGGTGAAATCTCTTAATATTTACCGCTAAGCAGATCCCCGAAATACCTCCGAGTTGGTTTTTCAGACGGCTGAGACGACAAACCTTCAAAAACCACGATCCCCCCAGAGATTTTTTATCCGCCTTAGCAGCCCTCGGCATCTCCCGGAGATGTCCTCGGCGGAAGCAATCTCGGAAATCATGGCGGCTCCGTCTGCGCCTGCAAAAAAAATCTCCTCCAGTCGCTCTAAACGTACGCCGCCCAACGCGAAGAGGGGAAGGGAGGTCTTCTTCCTGGCCTCCCGAAAACCTTCAAGCCCCAGGGGAACGCCGTAGGGACGCTTTGAAGGGGTGTCATAAACCGGGCCGAATACTGCAAAATCAGCTCCCGCCTTTTCAGCCTCATGAATATCATCTAGCGAATGGCAGGAAACACCAATCCATCGTTCCGTCCCCAGGATCGCTCTGGCAACACGAACCGGGAATCCCGTCGCAGGAAGATGCACACCATCTGCATCAACCGCAAGGCAAACATCAACCCGGTCATTGATCAGCAATTTCATACCGTATTCTCTTGTAATTGACCTTATTTCGGAAGCAAGTTGCAGCAGGGCACGCGGCGGAAGATCCTTCTCTCGAAGTTGCATGGCTTTAATCCCGCCTTTACCCGCCAGACGGGTCACTTCAGGCAGAAGCCGCCCACGCGTCTGAGTTCGATCTGAAATGAAATAAAGTTGGAAGTCAACCTGCGGCATGCCTTCTCACTGTGGATGAAGCGTAGGGGATAAGAGGAGAGCACCCCGCGCATGGAATAGATTCGTGCAGGTTTATGCGTGCTTCGCGCCTTGCCCGAAAGCTCAATCGTGGCGGGATGGACCCTTACGATTATTGAATCAGGCCTTCAATCGGGCTGCTTGCCTGAGCATATAGCTTTTTCGAAATGCGCCCGGAAAGGTAGGCCAATCGGCCGGCGCGAACGCTGAGGTTCATGGCTTCCGCCATCTGAATCGGGTTCTTTGCCCCTGCGATGGCAGTATTCATGAGAATTCCGTCACATCCCAATTCCATTGCAATTGCTGCGTCTGATGCGGTGCCGACACCGGCATCCACAATGATCGGCACAGAGGCATTCTCCATGATGATCCTGAGATTATAGGGGTTACGAATACCAAGACCGGAGCCAATGGGCGCGGCAAGCGGCATCACGACGGCTGCTCCCGCGTCCTCGAGTTTTTTTGCCATAATGGGATCGTCATTGGTGTATGGAAGGACAATAAAACCTTCGTTCACCAGGGTGCGGGTTGCCTCAAGAAGCGCCTCATTGTCCGGGAACAAGTTCTTCTTGTCGCCAATAACCTCCAGTTTAATCATATCCGAGATTCCTGATGACCGGGCAAGACGCGCTGTCCGAATCGCTTCTTCGGCGGTATAACATCCGGCAGTATTCGGAAGAACCTTGTAGACCTTTGGATCGATGTAGTCAAGCAGGTTCTCCTCGGAACGGTTCAGGATATTCACCCTCCGGACCGCAACGGTGACACAATCAGCCCCGGAGGCCTCTACTGCTTTTTGGGTCTCTTCGAAAGAAGCGTATTTCCCCGTCCCCACAATCAGACGTGAGCGAAAGGGGATGCCTCCCACGTTCAAGGACTCTTCAACCGACATCTGCGCCTCCTCCAAAAAAACTGATGATTTCTACCTGATCACCATCCTTTAAGTGGGAATGATCATACGCCTCCCGGCGAATGACATCAAGATTAATTTCAACGGAAATACGTTCAGGAGGGATATTCAGACGTACCAAGAGTTGCGAAATGCTGGTATCGGGCGGCACCTCCTGGTCTATGCCATTCACCGTAATCTTCACGCGGCTACCCAACACACCCTTATAATCCTTCATACCTGCGTTACTTGTGTGCTCAAATACCTACGCAGACACACCTTGCTGTGCAATACCGCGCTTTGTACCCGGCGTTGACGCTTAATCGCGGCATGCCGGATCGTTGCCTCTCTATCGCCCCACATCCTTCAACTGAAGGACTGGCCGCAACCACAGGTCGACTTCGCATTTGGGTTCTTGATGTCAAATCCGGCCCCCTGTAAACTATCGTTGTAATCGATCTCTGTCCCTGTCAACATAGGCGCGCTGTAGGGATCAACCATGATTTTCACCCCGAATAATTCCAGGACATCATCTTCTTCATTCGCCTTCTCCTCAAAGGCCATGCCATACTGAAAGCCCGAGCAACCGCCGCCCTCAACATAGACCCTGAGTCCATATCCTTCTTTCCTCTCAGCGGTCATCAACTCCTTGACTTTTTCGCTCGCTTTTTCTGTGAGATTGATCATTCCTTTTTCTCCTCATTCTTTCTGACATTATCACTGCGTCAGTATAACAAAATCCTGCCCCGTATGCACCCGTCCCCGGGCTAAAGCGCCGCCTGCGACGCGGCGGGACACCTCGATTCTGAAACGTGACGTTCATATTCATGCCGGAATTTCTCGAAAATACTTTCCACTGCAATAGCGGCCCCCGTCAGAAGAAAGCACTGCCCCCTCCCTTTAATCATTCCACAGATCTGTTCGACCTGCTGGAGATCTCTTTCGTCTCCCCTCCCGGACTCAATCTTCTCGAGAATTTCAAAAAGCTGCGCCGTTCCAAGCTTGCAGGGCGGACACTGCCCACAACTCTCCGCTGAAAAAAACTTCGCTACTTCCAGGGCCGACCGCACCATACAGGTCTCTTCCGACATCACAATCACCGCTCCGGTCCCCAAACCGGAACCGATAGCTTTCAACGAATCGAAATCCAGGGACACATCAACTTGGTCTGCGGAAATAATGGTCGTGGAGGGACCTCCCGGAAAGAGCGCCTTGAGATCTCTTCCTCCCTTGATCCCGCCACCCTGAACTTCTATCAACTTCAAAAGAGAGGATCCCAGCGGCAACTCATACAAGCCGGGACGGTTCACTTCCCCCGTCAGCGTAAAGATCATCGCACCCGGAGAGGATGGAGTGCCAAGCGCCCGAAACCAGTCGCCGCCCTTCTGAACAATGTGAGGGATATTCGAAAGGGTTTCTGCATTATTAACGACCGTCGGCTTCCCGAACAGCCCATGCATCGTGGGATAGTAGGGTGGTTTTTTCCGAGGCGCCGCGACTTTCCCTTCAATCACCTCCAGAAGTGCCGTTTCCTCACCCGCCACATAGGTGCCTGGACTTTGACATATCTTGAGTTGTACATAAAATTCAGACTTTTCAAAGGTGCTTCCCCAGTGGCCATGTTCTTTTGCCTCTGCCAGGGCCGCTTCCATGAACTGAAGTTCTTCCTTATAACGACAGTTGATGTAAAGATAAGCAACTTGGGCACCGACCGCATAAGCGGCCAGAATAACGCCCTCAATGAGCTGGTGGGGATTTGATCTGAGAAGATAGCGGTCTTTCAGCGTTCCAGGTTCGTCCTCTGCGGCATTACAGCAGAGATATTTCTCCTTCGACTTATGGTGAAGGACCATATCCCACTTTTTCCAGGTCGGGAACCCTGCTCCGCCGCGCCCGCGTAAACCCGACTTTTTTAACGCTTCGAGAATTCCGGACGGACCCATGACTTCGAACGCCTTCTTTAAGGCGGCGTAGCCCCCATTTTTAAGGTAGGCTTCGTAGGATAAAGGTTTAACCGTCGGGAGGACGTCCAAGGGGATGTCTTTCCCCGTTAGAATACGCTGGACATTCATGATCAACTCCCTTCGGGACAGCTTATTGGCAGGCGAAAAAGAATGTTACCGTCTTGAAGAGGACATCAGGTTTCGGTTTCTCGCCTGCATGTGCGGCCGATTTTCCCG
>JBHHXE010000090.1:0-8898 GCA_046756865.1 Nitrospiria bacterium
TAATCGCTCACCTCACGGATAAGTCTGCCCTGATCGCACTTTTTGGGCTCTGGCCTAATGCCCAGGGAAGACGGCAGGCCTGATCTTCTCCCCGGTGATCCGGGACTGAAGCCCTTTTGCCACGGTTTGCGCCGCTTTTTTTGTGCGGTAAGGGCCAACACGAACGCGATACCGCTTCCCTTGAGATGTAAGGGCCACTTTCAGGTAGACCTTTTGGTAGTGTCGGCCAACTTCCTGCTTCATGCGCAAGGCATTCTCGCGGATCTCGTAAGAGCCCACTTGCACGAAAAATCTATTTTTTGCGCGCTGGGAGCGCCTTTGTATCGGGGAACGCCCAATAATTTCGATTTTGACTTTTGAAACGCCGGCTTCCACGACTCCCAGTTTCTTTGCGGCCCCGTAAGAAAGATCGAGGATCCGCCTCCCAATGAAGGGCCCCCGGTCATTGACCTTCACCTTGATTGATCGGCCGCTTTTGAGGTCGGTCACGCGGAGGAGTGTCCCCAGAGGAAGGGTTTTATGGGCGGCTGAGATCGCGTACATGTCGTAGATCTCTCCGCTTGCAGTTGGCCGCCCGTGAAATTTATCGCCATACCAGGAGGCAAGCCCAACTTCACGGTGGCCGACGCGGTAGGGTCTCGAAGCGCCGCAGGCATTTAAAAAAAGAAAGGAGGCAATAAGGCATAAAAGTAAAGAGGAAGATTTCGACAAGGAAGCACTCCGCGACATATAAATTTAGTCTCGTATCTTGACCACCTTCATCATACAGTTGGGGCAATAGAAGCGGGATGTGAGTTGATCGAGGCATAGGGGGCAGGTTTCAAAACGTCTTTCCATCATCCGACGATTTTCCAGGCGGCGATCCCCTTTCCGCCTTTCATCCTGCCGACGTTCAAGGGCCTGATCTCTGCGATCACCCGATCGCTTATTTGGGTCTTTAATCATTCCAGGCAAACTCATGCCATCAAAAGGGCGACGGTGCCGCATACGAGATTGACCTTCATCAGCCGAACTGAGATCAGGTGCAGTTTGCTGAAATCAGTGTCCGGCGCTTCAGTTCCAAGCCCTTGTTCGGCAGCGTCCTGTTTATCTGGTTGAACCCCGAAAGGGTGCTGCGGTAACCGGGCCCGTAATCGGGGAGAAATCACAAATACCGAATAGAAACAGACCCCCGACATGATAACGATTGCCAGGTAGCGGGTCGCATTCCATGGGGTCAGACTTTCCCATGTGAAAAATTTTATGATGCCGGTGCTGATCAAGGCTCCGCTGCAGCTTAGGGCAAGCTTGTCAAATTTCGAAAGGATCTTGCCCATAAGCTCTCCGGCCTTCCGTCGAGGTTCTATTTTTTTGAAGATTGTTGGCGCGACAATGGCGCCGATGATGACAATGCCGCCGACCCACACTGTAAGGGCGAAGAGATGGATGAACTGAATGCCCATAAAGTAGAAGTTCGGGATGGGGACTTCCATGAAATCCTGTTATTTTTTTTCTGACCAAACACCGCGCTTGTTTCCCCAGGCCATTTGCTCAGCACTCCAGAGCATTTTGCGGTGTTCTGTCCCTAAGGGCAGCTTATGCGTCTTTGCCAGGCCTTGTTTTAGCATTTCGACATTGACAAAGTATTTTCTGTCGGTTTCAACAAACACATAGGCAAGGAGGCGCCCAAAGCGGTCTCTTGGCCGTACCGGATCAATCTGGAGCCGGACCGTCTTCCCTTCGACCAACTTCCGGTTCAAGGCGGTCGCTTCTTCGCTGAAGGGCTCCGGATCATATACCCATTTTCCGCCGACCTTTCTCCGGACCTCCGGGGCATCGATGCCAAGATAGCGGACCAAGCGTCCGTCCTCCAGCCGGATGGTATCCCCATCTATGACCTTGAGAACCTTTATATCAAAGACAGCGCCCTGCGGCTTTTTGGGCTGGGCATTTGCGAGCGATGGAACCAGGAAGAAGAAGAGGAGGAGACCATAGAAGAGTATGTGATTACGGTGCCGCAAAATGTAGAAATGGAGGGGAGATAATATGCTCATGGACGTCTACTCTTTGCATGTTTTTTATCGACCCAATCGGAAATAATTTTTTTCTGGGCCGGGTCCATGTCAACAAAACGAACCCCGATTCCTTCCGAAGCAAGGCCCAGATTGTCATAGCTTTTTTTCCAGACCACCTCGCAGGTGCAAAAAATCTTTGTCTTCATATCCGGCAGGACGAACTCAATCGGAAAACGTCCCCCAACCTTGAGTTTCTTGGGCGAGGAAAGAAAGAGGCCGCCCGGTCCTAAATTTTCTGCCGAAGCCAGGAAAACTTCATTGGAATGTTTTCCCTTAACTTCTAGAACGATAAAGGGCGTCCTCTGGTGAACCCTGTTGTTTTTGGTACCGGCCTTTTTTGCGGAAGGCAACATAGGCACTCTCTGCAACATAGAGATCAGAATTTATTGGACCTTGAGGCAAACTATATCAAGTTATGGGCAGTGGGTCAATATGATTCATTTCACGTTCCGGTCAGCACCCCCCTCTTGTTTTCTATGGCGGGGGGCCGGCGGGACGGTGTTCCTCAGCGCTCTTCAGCAAAGGCCAGGAAGGCAATATTTCTGGCCCGTTTTATGGCTGTGGTGAGCTGGCGCTGATGACCGGCACAATTCCCTGAAATGCGCCTTGGAATAATCTTTCCACGCTCCGTGACAAATCCTTTCAGGATTTGCGTATCTTTATAATCGATGTCTTTTATCTTTTCGGTACAGAATCGACAAACACGTTTTCTTTGAAAATATTTCTTTTCCACACATCCTCCCTACTGACGGCTCACTAAAACGGTGCGTCAAAACGGAACGTCGTCGCCCCCTTCTTCAACGGCGAGACCTCCACTATCCGCCCCTTCGGTCTGTCCCTGCCGTTTCGGGAGAAAGCGAACCGACTGTGCTACCACTTCATGCTTGTTTCGTTTTTGGCCTTCTTCCGTTTCCCACCTGCGCTGCTGGAGGCGCCCGTCGACGATGACGCCTTGCCCTTTTGATAGGTACTGACCGCAATTCTCAGCCTGTTTTCCAAAAACCACAATATCGATAAAACAGACCTCATCTTTCATTTCTTCCCCTTGCTTGTAGCGATGATTTACGGCAAGCCCGAAACTGGCAACGGCTGTCCCGCTGGGGGTGTATCGGACTTCAGGGTCTCTGGTCAGATTTCCGATGAGGATGACCTTGTTAAAACTTACCATTTAGTACCGTCCTCCCTTGGCCCGCGGTGAGAATGATTTTTCGTCACGGACGGGGATCATTTTTCCCAACTGGCCTTCATTGATTTTAATTGTCATATTCTTGATGATGTTTTCAGACAAGCGGTAGGTTTGTTCCAATTCCAAAAGTGCAGCAGGCGTTGCTTTGAAATGCAGGATGAGGTAGATTCCTCTTTTCTCCTTGCACACTTCGTAGGCAAGCCTCTTTTTTCCAAAGGAGTCCGCGCCGATAATCTCACCCCCGTCTTTTTCGATCAGGGTTTTGATCTTATCAGATACCTTGGCAATCTCTTCTTCGGAGAGGTTTGGTTTAACAATATAGATGGTTTCGTAGGCATTCAAAAAGTGACCCTCCTGGCTAGTAGCCCTAAATCAGTATTTAGAGCGAGGACTGGGATGAGATGATCAACCCGATAGAATTGTCTGAAAAATCGTGCTTGGATAATTAACACATTACACCCGGCCGCGTCAAATCAGACGTTAAAGCGGAAGTAGACACAGTCGCCATCCTGAATCAGGTATTCTTTTCCTTCCAGTCTCAGGAGGCCTTTCGATTTAATCGCCTGCAGGCTGCCATGATCGATGAGATCCTGGTATCGAAAGATTTCGGCTCGGATGAAACCTCTTTCGATATCCGAATGGATTTTTCCGGCGGCCTGGACCGCGGGGGTGTCGTTACGGATGGTCCAGCCCTTGACCTCATCTTCCCCGACTGTAAAAAAGGTCAGGAGCCCGAGCATCTTGTATGAGGCCCGGATCAAACGGGAGAGACCTGCCTCGGGCAGGTCGAGTTCATTCAGGAACATTTCCCCTTCATCTGGCGGAAGCGCGGCGATCTCAGATTCGATTTTCCCGCTGATGGCAATGGAGGATGTCCCTTCCCGCCCTGCAATTTCGGCAACCCGTTCGGAATGGCTGTTTCCTGTCTTGACTTGGGCTTCAGGAACATTGGCGACATAGAGAACCGGTTTTGCGGTCAGGAGGGCGAGTTCTTTCAGAAAAGGGATTTCTTCTTCCGACAGGGCAAGCGTACGTGCCGACTTGCCCTCTGAAAGGCATTCGAGCAGCTGTTGTAGAACATCCGTTTCATGAATGGCTGCCTTATCCCCTGATTTTGCCTTTTTACCCGTCTTGAAAAGCCGCTTTTCAACCGTATCCAGGTCTTTCAGGATCAATTCTGTGTCAATGGTTTCGATGTCGCGCGCGGGATCGACGGTGCCGCCGACATGAACAATTTCAGGGTCTTCGAAGCAGCGGACAATATGAACCAGGGCATCCGTTTCCCGCATATGGCTCAAAAATTGATTCCCAAGACCTTCCCCTTTGCTGGCGCCCGCTACCAGGCCGGCTATATCGACAAAAGCCATGCTTGTGGGGGAGAGCTTTTTGGGTTTATAAATTTCAACCAGACAGGTCAAGCGGGCATCCGGCACCTCGACGATGCCGACATTCGGGTCGACCGTGCAAAAGGGAAAATTGGCAACAGCGGCTTCGCCGCGCGTCATCGCGTTAAAAATCGTCGATTTTCCAACATTCGGCAGTCCGATCAATCCGCAGTTAATGGCCATATATTTTCCTGGTTGGTTTTATCCGACGGCTCAGTCGGGATGGTACTGGTTCATGGCTTCTGTTAAGCGGTCTTCCAGCAGAAGGGGGAGCAGGGCAACTGCTTTTTCAAGCCCGTTTAAGACCCGTTTCTTGTCATCGGGGGGGAAGGGACTGAGCACATAGTCCGCAGGGGCGGAATGCGGGTCTCTTCCAATACCGATTTTAAGGCGGGTAAACTGGTCGGTTCCGATTGCCTCCATCACAGAAGCGACCCCGCGATGCCCTCCGGACCCCCCTTTGGTCCTCAAGCGAATCCGCCCGCAATCCAGATCAAGGTCATCAAAAATGAGGATAAGATCAGATGGGGAGATGTGAAAAAAATCAAGAAACGCACGAACCGGGCGACCGCTCCGGTTCATGAAGCTCATGGGCTTTACCAGGAGAAACTCAAATTCTTCGGAAGCGCCGACCCAGCGGCCGCGACCGAAGTGGGCGCCTCCCTTTCTGTCAGAAAAAGAGACATGATGTTGTCCGGCAAAAGCATCAATGACCCTAAACCCGATGTTATGTCGGGTTTCTTCGTACTCTTTTCCCGGATTTCCAAGCCCGACAATCAGCTTCAATGTTTCGATTCCAGAACCGAGCAGTTCTCTAAGAGGAAGATCCTGGCTCGCGCAAAATCTGCTTAATCAGAGGGGGTCAATTCGCGGAGTCCCTTTCCCCTGCTAAACCACCAGGGATTTCTCCTCGGGGGGCGCTCCATCAAAGGACCTTCATCGGGTCATTTATTCTTGTTCTCTTCCTTTGCTTCCGTCTCAGCCCCTTCTGTTTCCTCTTTTTTCTCGACAACTTCAGGCTCTTCGGCGGCAGCGATGGCTGCCGTGACCGAAACAACGACCAGATTCGGGTCGGCCAGGAGTGTGATCCCTTCCGCCACAGGAATATCTTTCACATGAATCGATTGACCCACTTCCAGTGCAGAGGCATCAACCTGTATATGATCGGGGATCAAGGTCGGAAGACATCGGATTTCAATTTCGCGCATATTGTGCTGAAGCGCGCCGTTATCTGTTTTTACCCCGATAGGGGTCTCGCCGATTACTTCAACGTGGACCATAATGGAAATGGCCTCAGTCATCGAGATCTCGAAAAGATCCGCGTGGAGTATCTTTCCTGTGATCGGATCTTTCTGAAAGTCGCGTAAAATAGCAACATGTTCACCGGAGTCAGACGTATCTTTTTTCTCCCCGGTGATCTGGAGGTTAATCAGTGTGTTTTCTCCAGAAGCAGAGTGCAGCACCTTCTCAACTTCCTCGGGAGACAATGTTAAGAGGGCTGATTTTCCCTCGCTGTAAATTACCGCGGGGATCTTTCCGGAAAAACGCAACCGTCTGGCGACCCCTTTACCTGTCTTTGTCCGCCGTTCTCCCTGAATTGTTACCTTCTGCATACACCCTCCTTCATACCGCGCTGTTGATCTGAAATTGCGCAGGCGTTTCTTTTTCTAATGTTGATGAATAACCTGTATCGTCTTCAGGTCGTAACGCTGTCTCTTTTATACAAACAGGGAACTAACGGAAGTTCCCTCGTGGATCCGATTGATCGCCTCCCCCAGAAGAGATGCGACGGATAAGACCTTGATTTTTCTGTAGAGATCTCCTTCAACTTTCTGGGGGACTGTATTGGTGACAATGACCTCTTCGATCGGGGCATCATTCAGTCTTTCCATTGCCGGTCCGGACAGGACAGCATGCGTGCAGCCGGCATATATCCGGTTGGCCCCCTTATTCTTGATCGCAACAGCCGCCTGCGAAATCGTTCCTGCAGTATCAATCATATCGTCCAGGATCAGGATATCTCTGTCGGCGACATTTCCGATGATATTCATAATCTTCGTCTGATTTGGGCCTTCCCGACGTTTGTCGATGATGGCCAGACCCACATTCATTCTTTTGGCAAAAGCCCTGGCCCGCTCAACACCCCCGGCATCCGGGGAGACGATGGTGAGGTCATTGAAATCTTTCTTTTTAAAGTAGTCCAGGAGCACGGGGCTGGCATAGAGATGATCAACAGGGATATTGAAAAAGCCTTGAATTTGCCCGGCATGCAGGTCGATGGTGAGAACTCGATGCGCCCCGGCGGCGGCCACCAGATCAGCAACCAGTTTTGCCGTGATCGGCACCCGGGGCTGGTCTTTGCGGTCCTGGCGGGAATACCCATAGTAAGGGATGACGGCGGTAATCTCTTTCGCGGAGGCTCGCTTCAGCGCGTCAATCAGGATAAGGAGTTCCATGATGTTGGTGTTTACAGGTTTTGAAGACGATTGCATCACGAAGGCGTCGCTTCCTCGGACATTCTCATGAATCTTGACATAAATCTCCCCGTCACTGAAGGTTGAAACGGTGGCTTTCCCCAGAGAAGTTCCAAGATAGCTGGCGATTTCTTTGGCAAGATTAATATTTGAGTTGCCTGAGAATAGCTTCAGGGTGTGCATTGATTTCCTCTGTGATTCGCCGGGATAAAGGTTCTATTTTTCCGACAGGCTCCAGAAAATGACAAGCTAGTAAATTTACATGAACCCCGGGCTCATGTCAACGGATTTGCCCAAAACGGCCCGACCGTATCTGCGCCCCGAGATCAACGATTGATCTTTTAGAGAACTGTCGTTATAATCCGACTCTTTTTAAGGCAATGATTCAATAATGCCCTCTTTTCGCGGCATCCTGAATCGTTGTTTTAGACTAATCCTCCACAGAAGGAGTCGGGATGCGCGTTGATGGAAGAAAGCGGAATGAACTTCGTCCGGTAAAAGTTACACGTCATTTTCTGAAGCAGGTGGAAGGGTCTGTTCTCATTGAAATGGGGGACACCAAGGTCATCTGTACCGCCACGGTGGAAGATCGTGTCCCTCCCTTTCTAAGAGACAAAAAAAGGGGTTGGGTAACCGCCGAGTATGCCATGATCCCGAGATCTTCCAAGGACAGGATTTCCCGGGAGTCTTCCCGTGGAAAGGTCGGTGGAAGGACGCAGGAAATCCAACGTCTTGTCGGCAGATCGCTTCGTTCTGTCGTGGACATGGCAGCGCTGGGAGAAAGAACCGTCTGGATTGATTGTGATGTGATCCAGGCCGATGGCGGGACACGGACCGCGTCAATTACCGGGGCCTTTATCGCTCTGGTGGATGCCCTCCGACCCCTCCTGAAAGAGGGCAGGATTAAGAAGATGCCGACTCGGGACTATCTAGCAGCCGTCAGTGTCGGAAAAGTCGATGGAGAACTGCTCCTGGATCTGAACTACCCGGAGGATTCCCGTGCTGAGGTGGATATGAACGTGGTGATGACGGGAAAAGGGAAATATGTAGAAGTCCAGGGCACGGCAGAACAGGAACCCTTTACGAAAGATGAGCTGGATGGTTTCCTCAAGCTGGCCACAGGGGGGATCAAAAAACTGGTCAGCACGCAAAAAAAACTCCTGGGAGTTCTGAAGTAGGTGAAGCTGGTATTGGCAACGGAGAACCCGCACAAGGCCGAAGAGATCAGTGCAATCCTGGGCGAGGCGTCCAACATCGACCTCCTGACGCTTTCCGACTTTCCTCCTTTGAAGCTCCCCCCTGAAACCGGGAAAAGCTATCGGGAAAATGCGGCGCTCAAAGCTCAATTTGTTGCAAAGGAAACCGGCCATTGGGCAATGGGGGACGACAGCGGCCTCGAGGTGGATGCGCTTGGCGGCGGGCCGGGTCTTTACTCGGCACGATATGCGGGAGAGGGAGCCACTTATGCCGACAACCGGAAAAAGCTGCTGGACAACCTGGAAGAGATTCCTGACCCAAAAAGAGGCGCCCGTTTTGTCTGTACCGTGGCCGTCTCCGATCCGGAGGGAAGAATCGACGTGGTTGCTGGGTATTGTGAAGGGAGAATTACCCAGTCTGAAGCAGGTTGCGGCGGTTTTGGCTATGATCCGATCTTTTTTATCCCGGTGTGCGGCAAGACCTTTTCTGAGCTTTCGCCTGATGAAAAAAACAAGATCAGCCATCGCGGGCATGCGATTCGCGCCGGGATGCGGAGCTTACAGAAACGGATTGAGAATATAGGAAGCTCTGAATAAGTCATG
>JBHHXE010000091.1:0-8888 GCA_046756865.1 Nitrospiria bacterium
CTCGACAGCATTGGCACAAGAATTGGAAGGAATCGTAAATCGATGAAGAGAGCTCAGCATACATTCCCGCGCCCCTTTCCCGGGAATAGTTTTCATAACAGACCCAACAGAAATCACGAAGAGAAAAATTTGTCCTGGATGACGATTCTCCTTATCCTGGGAGTGTCTCTGGTTCTTGTATTGGAGACCTGGGTGATGGGGGAACTCCGGGTTGACCCTTTGGACGAGATCCCACTGGCGCTGGAGGCGGATTCTGTACGATTTAAATCCTTTCGCCCTGAACTCAAGCATCCGGTAGAAGGCAAATACGCAACCCGTTTTGAGAATGGTGTTACTGCGGTTTACACGATTGATCCTATCATTCAAAAGACCACGGAGAAGTTCTTAAAGAAATACAAGGTTCCGTATGGAGTATTCGTTGCCATTAACCCGAAGACCGGAAAAGTATTGTCGATGTCGGAACATTCTTCCAGAGATCCCCGAGCGAAGGATCTTGCCTTGCGGGCGACCTATCCGGCCGCTTCCATCTTCAAACTGGTCACCGCTTCTGCCGCGATTGAAGAAAAAAAAGCCCTGCCGGGAACGGAAATCGCCTATCAACGGGATGTGAACCGCCTCCGGCCTAAATACCTGAATGATAATCCGAAGAGAGATCGTTTAAAGGCCAGCCTCAGCACCGCGCTGGCGAAATCAAACAATGTGGTTTTTGCCAAGGTGGCGCTTCGCTGGCTCAACGTCCCGACTTTGCTGGACTATGGGGAGCGTTTTGGTTTTAACCGCCCGATCTCTTTTGAAAAGCCCTTACAGATGAGTCCTATGATTATAGAAGAGAGTGAGATGGGGCTGGCCCGGGCGGCGGCCGGTTTCGGAAAGGTCGGTCTTTCCCCTCTCCATGCGGCCCTGATTGGGGCCGCCATTGCCAATGATGGTGTGATGATGTCCCCTTGTATGATTGATTCTGTCCTGGGTCCGGAAGGCGAAAAGCTTTATGACTGCATCCCAAAGGAATTGACCCGCTCGATTTCTTCCGAAACGGCGTCCTATATTCAGGAAATGATGGCGCGTACGGTGGCACGCGGAACGGTGCGGAAGGTTTTTCGACGACGGCGGAGGGGTCGGGATCTTCGGGGTATTTCGATCGGCGGGAAGACCGGATCGCTACGGGGCAAGAACCCCAAGGGCCGTTACAGTTGGTTTATCGGAATGGCACCATTAGAAGATCCGGAGATCGCCTTCGCAGCGATGGTTGTCAATGACCCGATATGGCACATCAGGGCACCTGAGCTGGCAAAGACCGGGCTAAGCGCCTACTTCAAGTCAAAACGTCTTCGCAATAAGCAAAAGAAAGTTCTGGAATAGCCTTCCCAGAGGGACTTACCTCTTCCTTGATCTTAACAGTCGACATAACTATGGTGTTTTGGGATTGACCGTGATGGCGCTTGGCTGGCGAAGACCGGTATTATCGCCAGCGATGGTTCGGTGTTCCGCATCGCCGATTGCCTGGCTGGCATTGTTGAAGATATGAACGGAATTGGCCACCTGGTCGGTCACATACAGAAGGTCATTTGCCGTGTCGAGATAGAGTCCTGTTGGCCGCGTAAATAAGGATGTACCGACCTGAACGGTATCGCCTACCTGAAGTTCTTGTAAAAATTTTGTTCCATTTCCGGTGACTGTCGTAGAATTATTCGTAACTGCGATCGTTCCGGAGAGAAAGAAATTGGAAAAGGTTTCAGAAAAGGTGACCCCTTCCCGTCCATAGGTCTCTCCTGTCGTTGTCTGGCCGGTGTAGGCAGCGGTCCAGGTAAATTGAGTGTCGGACTCAATCGAAGAGATGACCCCCTTATTGAAGGGGGAAATTACACGGACCGGTGTGATATTAACCGTTCCGGTCATTGCCGAAACTCCAGCGAAGACCAGTATCTCTTGGTCAAGACGGTTCAGGACGTACAAAAAATCGTGCGCAGGATCAAGTGCAACATCGACGGGTCGGCCAATTTGGGTTAAAACACCTTTCAGGGTTGCTTTCAGGGTGCCATCACTATTGAAAATCAGGACGGAATCGCCACCGGTATTTGCCGCATAGACCATCCCGGTCGGTCCGACCGTCAGTCCGTGGGGCTTGTCTATGGCCGTGTTGGTAATGGTTTGTGAGGCGGAAGAAGGAGGTGTGGCCTGTCCCAAGAGATCAGCATTGTCGAAGACGAGGATATTGCATGGGGTCGCCGCGCCGCACCTGCTGACAAAAGCACGCGGCCCCGGTATGCCAGTTGGATCGTGAAGGTGTGTCGGTGCGGTCCAGCGGGAAAGGAGACTCAGGGTTGTATCATCCTTGATCTTTGCGACGGTCACAGATTGATTGTTAATGGTCATGGTGTCGCCCGGACTCAACTCGGCTGTGAAGAGGGTTCCCGTTCCGGCCACGACCGTTGAATCGACCAGAACCGACAAGTTGCCTGTCAACGCCGTGGTACCTCCGCTGTTGGCGACATAGAGCTTGTTACTTGTTTCATCAAGAAAAAGCCCCGCGGGGTTGTTCAGGGGGGTCGCCCCATCGATCTTTGCCGGGACAAAACTGGTGGATGCTGCGTTCCCGTCCAGGGCGCTTGCACCGGTGATTATCGAGATGGCGTCATCTCCTCCCGCTGTGCTGCCGCTGTCTCCCTGATCTGCAAGGTAGAGGATATCACGTTGGGCATCAAAGGCCATCGCACTCGGAGCTTTCAACGCTGTGTTTCCACCGGAAAAGATGTGGCTCGGTGCAACCTTTTGTTCCATGCCGAAAAGAAGAAGCGACCCTCTTGGACATTCAAATGGAATGATGCCGCCTGGAAGAGGGTCACAGGCATTATCTTTTGGTAAACCAATCGGCTGGCCGATAAAGAGCGTCCCTGTGTTGCCGTGGCCGTTGTAGATGAGCGCCCCGGTGTTGTTGCTGCTTGAGAAGTTGAGCCGGGTATGATCGGGAGTCGTTGCACCCTCCTTCATAATTTTTTGATCCGGCAGGGCATTTGCCCCATCCGGAAGGACGTTTACATTTCGCGTGCTGGCATTGTGATAGGTAAAAACGGAGTTTGTCCCGGCATTAATAAAAAAGAGCCGGTCTGTCTCGCCGTCGACGTAGGGGGAGAGTGGGGCTGCAATCAGGTTTACGTCGCCCGCAGGAAGGGTTGTGGTTGATAGGGTTCGATCCGGCGGCTCAGTCCCGGTTTTTGTGCTGACAGCATCAAACGCCAGGATACTGTTGTCTCCGGCGTTTGTTACATAAAGCGTGTCACGTATCGTCCCGTCACTTAAAGTGCCCGCATTGACAAAAAGTCCGGAAGGTTGATTGATTGCGCTGTTTGTAAATGTTTTAACTTTTACCGGAGGATTGAGGCTATAGTTATAGACGATAATGTTATTGTTCCCCTTGTCTGCAACATATACAAACCCGTTTCCCTCGTCCACAGTCATCGAAGTGGGTCCGCCCAGGGTGAGACCGCTGCCTGGGCCGGAAAAGATGTGGCTCGGCGCTGGGAGGCTGATTGGTGTTCCTGTGGGGCTTGTGGGTGTGGCAGGGCTTGGATAAATAACGAGCTGGCTTTTTGCCGAATCGGCGCTCAGGACCAGAAAAAACCCCCTCCCTTTATCAAGATAGACCCCGCGGGGAGATTCGATATTTGTCGTGTCGCGAAAACTCCAACTCGGGGCTGTGTTAGAAAAATTTCTGCCGCCCGTTACGATGCTTCCGGCTACGGCTGTGTTTGTTGCTCCGGGAAAGGGAGCAAGCAGGTCAAGGGAGGTATCGGAGTTGATCGTTGCAACGGTTGCCAACTCCTTTCCGATCGTAATGATAATTCCAGGCTTGAGTTCATTTGTGAATAATGTTCCCGCACCGGTGATTGCCGTTGATCCATTCTGTACGGATAAAATTCCCGTCAATTGAATCGGGACGCTCCCGAGGATTTGATCAAACACCGTGATCTGTTTATTTCCGTCGACTCCTGAGCGGCTTTTAGCAGTGAAATTGGTGATATAGAGGCGGTCAAGAACATCATCATAAAAAAAGCTTGAGGGCTGCTCCAGAAAGGTCTGTTCTGTGGCGGGATTTGTCGCACTAAGACTATTCCCAGAATTTATTTTGAAGGGATTGATGTTCCCATCCAAAGAAAAGGTCATGAAATTTTTCGCGGTGGGGTTCGTAAGATACATAACCTGACGACCTGGATCAACGGCAACGCCGACGGGATTTGTCAGGCTATTGGCATCAGGCGTGATATCCCCGCCGAGTCTCCGGATAGGCGGAATATTTCTACAAATGCGGACTATATCTGTACAGAGTGGATTTCCATCCGAATCTTTGCTGTCCAGATCGAAGACGAGGACAGCGGTGCTGTCATCATTGCCGCTTGTGCCTAGATTGATGTTGTTTGTGTTGTTGTTATTCACGACATACATCAGGTTGTTTGGCACATCAACATCGACCCCAACCGGCAGGCTAAGCTGAGAATTATTACATTGTGGCGGAAAAGGGAGGCCGGGAGAGGGATTCGGCAGGGGGGCGCATTCCGGCGGCAGGGCCATGTTGCCCGAGATCCAGGTCCGGTCGGGGACGATGCTGCCAGTTCGTTTTTGTGTGAATATTTGATCGTAGATCAATATACCTGGCAGATTAAACCCGGTATTGACGACATAAAGCCGGTCATTCGGCTCATCAATGAAAATATCAAAGGGGATATCAAGGATGTTTTCAAGTTGATTTGGATCATTGTGAGGTGAAATCACCCGATTCGGCTTCCTGTTACAGAGACTTGCGTTAACGGGGGGGGCATGGTTTACTGAAAAACATACGGCAGGCGATCCGCCTATTTTGTCCGCATTATCATAAATCAGGATGGAGTCATCCCCCACATTAGAGATATAAAGGACATTTTTCGTTGTGTCGATGGCAATCCCGCGCGGAAAAAAGATTTGTGTCTCTATCCCCTTGAGGACGCCGCAGGGGGCGATGTTTCCATCGAGGGGATTTATGGGTGGCGATAGGTTGGGACAGTTCACTTGAAAACGGAGAACCGAATTTCCGTCTCTATTTGCAACGAAAAGCTGGTTTCTGACGGAGTCGAAAGCCAGGTCATAGGGGTGATCAAGCCTTGTATCGCGACCTGTGATGATTCGTGTCGGTACGGAGGAACCGATCTTTGGTTTGATGGTGCTGGCCATTTCATAGATGAGGATCGCATTGCCGCTGGCGTCAGCGACATAGAGTGTGTCCGTTGCTTTGTCCAGAAAAACCCCGGTGGGTTCCACCAGGGTCTGAGGAAAGCGGCGGGTTGGGGAAATGTTTCCTTCTGGAATAAGCGGGAGGATGTTCCCTTCGGCATTCCGGGAAGGGTCGAATGCGATAACCGTTCCATCACCCGCATTGGCGACGAAGACCGTCGCCTTATCCCCATCTTGTCCATTTGGGGCAGTGATATCCGGTTTTTGCGGGTTGCTGATCTCGCCGCAGCCGAAGAGGGCAAACACCAGAATTACAGCCACCAAGGGCAGTGAGCAGGAGGAATGAGCCAGCTTCAATCGTCGCACACTAAAGGAATCCATCGGAGCATTATTTTGTAAAAAAACCTCTCTGTCAAGCGAAAAGATGATTGCACCTAAAGGATTTACCCGGAGAAAACGGTATTCCGGCTTTCGGCGGGACAACGAAACTGGCATTGTTCAGGGTTTTTACGAGACAGCCTCTTTATTGTGCTGATTGATCAATCGTGAAGACCCGGCGCCACAGCTGATGATAGACCGCATGGCATCTTCGACCGGTATATCAACAGGGTGGACATATTCTCCTTTAAGATGGTAGATATTTCCTGAGGTCGGGTTGGGACCTGTCGGAACAAAGATGGTATAGCTTCCATCGGTATGGGTATCCGTGATGAATGCTGATACGAGGGTTTCATTGCCGAAGATCTGAACCAGGGCGACAGAGGAAAAGGGGGACTGTTTTTTCCCGATAAACTGGATGACGGTTTCTTTGACCAGGGTATATCCTGGGGCTTTTTTCAGGAGGCGCTCTTCCAGAACTTCATAGAACCATGTTCCCAGTGTGGTCTGGACAAAGAAGCCGACAAAAAAGCAGCCCGTCAGGATGATGGCGATGACGACAACATCGGCCAGGATCTTCTGGACCTCGGACTGTGCCATAACGAGGCTGGTCAGGGGGTGAATAATGTCCGTCACGAAGCCAATGATTGACTTGAAGACAAACAAGAGAATGGCGACAGGGAGGATAACGACCATGCCGCCGATGAGTGAGGTCTTAAAAAAAGCTTTTATTCTGTTCATAGGCTCTTTCTACAGGATTGGAGCTTTTTTCGCAACAGGGGGACATATCTCCAGGTCACCCCACCCTCATTGTTGCCTGATAGGGATTTCTTCAAGGGCTGCGGGATTCTCTAATGAGGAGAGGTCTCCAAGGTCCTCACCCAAATATTTTGCACGGATGAGCCTCCGGACGATCTTTGCCGACCTTGTCTTTGGAAGCTGTGAGACAAATAAAATTGAATCGGGCTGGAAGGTTTTCCCCAATACTCTGATGACTTCTGTTTTGAGTCCGGTTGGATCGGGATGATGATAGGGTTTGAGGACGATAAAGCAAATGACGGCCGTGCCTTTCAGTGCGTTAGGAATGCCGATGACGGCGGCTTCTGAAACACTGCGGTGGCCGATGAGAACCGATTCGATCTCCGACGGACCGACACGCCGTCCCGCAATGTTCATCGTGTCGTCTGATCGCCCGTGCAGAGACCAGTAGCCGTCTTCATCTATTCTTGCCCAGTCGCCATGAAACCAAGTGTCGGGCCAGCGCGAGAAGTAGGTCGCCAGATAGCGCTCCCGGTCTTTCCAGAAACCGCGTGTCATCGAGGGCGCAGGCTGCTTGCAGACGAGGTGGCCTGTCTTCCCTCGAACCGGCTTTCCCGAATCGTCATAGACATCGATGTCCATCCCGAGCCCCGGTCCCCGCAGGGTCGAGGCCTTAAGCGGGGTGATCGGCAGAGGGGCCATGAAACAACCAATAATCTCCGTTCCGCCTGAGATGTTAATGATGGGGAGCCGCTTCTTTCCGACCTTTTCAAAGAACCAGAGATAGCTTTCGTCATCCCAGGGCTCTCCGGTCGATCCCAGAAAGCGAAGGGAGGACATGTCGTTCCGGGTGACCGCCCTGTCTCCGGCGCGCATCAAGACCCGGATGGCGGTGGGGGAGATTCCGAGATGCGTGATCTGATGCCG
The DNA here is from genome assembly GCA_046756865.1 of Nitrospiria bacterium. GTDB lineage: Bacteria > Nitrospirota > Nitrospiria > SBBL01 > JAADHI01 > DUAG01. The sequence continues at coordinate 7,267 of JBHHXE010000091.1, forward strand.
GTCGATCATTTCCCAAAGGCGTTCGGGTCCCGGGTGGTTCGGCGCGCCTTCATAGAGGAAGACCGTTCCGCCCTGCATGTGGACCCCGATCAGCATCCAGGGTCCCATCATCCAGCCGATATCGGTCAGCCAGAAGAAGCGATCGCTGTCTTTGATATCGAAGTGATAGGCCAGTTCTTTTCCAATCTGGGCGAGACATCCCCCGTGAGAATGAACGCATCCCTTTGGGGGACCTGTGGTTCCGGAAGTATAGAGAATGAGGGCGGGGTCTTCGGCGTCTACAGGGAGCGTCGTGCCGTTTTCGGATTCCTGAGTAATAAAATCATGATACCAGCAATCCCGGGTCGCATCCCATTCGATCTTGTTCCCGAGGCGGGGAAGGATGACAACACGCTTCAAAGACGGGATGTTTTTTGCGGCCTCATCTGCCGACCGTTTGATCTCGAGGGTCTCCCCCCGTCGGAGGGTTCCGTCTGCTGTGAAGAGAATTTTTGCCTCGGCATGGTTCAGCCGTGCGGCAAGCGGACCCGCAGCGAAACCGGAAAAGATCGGAATACAAATGGCCCCGATCTTGAGGGAGGCATAAAAAACGGCCACCATCTCAATCGTCATCGGCATGTAGATTCCGACGGTATCCCCCTGTCGGATTCCTTCTTTTTTGAGCGCACCAGCCAGACGGCAGACCTCCAGGCTCAATTCCTGATAGCTTGTTCTCCGGATCGTCTGATCTTCTCCTTCCCAGATCAGAGCGGTTTCGTTGGAACGGGAGGGAATATGCCGGTCGAGGCAGTTTGTGACGATATTTGTTCGACCGCCGATAAACCATCTTGTCCAGGGCAATCCATTGGAGGTGTCAAGCACGGCCTGGTAGGGCGTCTCCCATTGAATATCCAGATCGATCATTACGGCGTTCCAGAAGCGGCCGATGTCGGAGATGGACCAGGTGATAAGTTCCTCGTAGGAGGCAAGCTGATACCGCTGCATCAACCTGTGGATGTTGGATTTTTTGATCAGCTTTTCTGAGGGGTGCCAGATGATGCTGTCCATGGATAAGTATAACATCCGGGTAAGGTTTCAGCATAGCCCTCCAGGCATGATGCATCATTAACCTTTGGATAAATCAGCGGCAATCGATGGCAGAGAAGTGTGGTGATTCTGAGCTTATAAGGGGTTTTTTTGTTTTTTTTGAGATTTGGCCTTACGGTCATGGATGACCTTTGATTCAATCTGACGGATTGTTCCTCGAGGGAGGAATTGCCATGCACGCTCGTGCAGGTAGTAGAAGAGGAGCTTGGCAAAAACCTCAATGACGCCGATCTCCAGTGCAATCGAGGTATCACCGGTAATGATGTAGGCAATAACAATTGTCGTTCCGGTAGCAACGACCCGCCAACTGAAGCCTTTTAATAGGCTTCGTAAATGGGTTTCGCGTGATTCTTTTTGTCCTTTCATCTTCCCCGATTGTTGACATTAGAGAAAAGGCGGATGTTTCCGCTGTGTTTTAAGAAGTTCTTTTCAGAGAAAAAGCCCCTAGGCGTATTCATATTTTTGGGATTATTCTGACTGGGGAAGGATATTAGACTCTGGCGGCTGGGTCAACTAAAATAAAAAAGGCCGGTCAA
>JBHHXE010000092.1:0-8866 GCA_046756865.1 Nitrospiria bacterium
CAGGATCGGGATGTCCGGATTCTCCGTGAAACCCTCCGGACACAGCTTGATCTGGAAATGGCCGCGACGGAAGAAATGGTCCGGATCGCCTTGGAGATTAAACCGGAAATGGTGACATTAGTCCCGGAACGCCGGCAGGAGCTAACGACAGAAGGCGGTCTCAATGTCGTCGCCTCCTCTGAGGGATTAGACAAAGTAATCAGTCTTCTTCACGAAGGAGGAATCATCGTCTCTCTTTTCATTGATCCCGAACCCAAGCAGATCAAAGAAGCCCACAAGGTCTCGGCAGACCGGGTTGAAATCCACACCGGTCCATATGCAAACCACCGCGGTAACGCCCGAAAAGCAGAACTTCATCATATTATGGTCGCGGCAAAACTCGCTTCAAAACTGGGGATGGGCGTAAATGCAGGCCATGGCCTCGATTATACAAATGTGGCTGCGGTTGCCCAGATCCCAGAGATTGAAGAGCTGAATATCGGCCATAGTATTATTTCACGCGCCGTTCTTGTCGGGATGACATCTGCGGTTCGGGAGATGAAATCCTTGATAAAATATTCATAGGCCTAACATGAGTATCGTCGGCACCGGCATCGACCTCGTTAAAATCTCACGGGTAGAAGAAATAACCCATCGTTGGGGAATGCGTTTTCTGGATCGGGTCTTCACGGCATCGGAACGTGACGATTGCCTCCGACGAAAACGCCCTCATATCCACTTTTCCGCAAGATTTGCGGTGAAAGAGGCCGCGTTGAAGGCGCTGGGAACGGGCCTCCGGGAGGGAATTCGCTGGAAAGAGATTGAAACACGCAACACTCCAGAGGGGAAGCCTGAGGTCAGGATATCCGGGGAAATGCGTCGTCTTGCCGACGCGCAGAAGGTCTCCGGGATATTTGCCAGCATGACCCATGATCAAGACTATGCCATCGCACAAGTGATTCTCGAGCAGGATGGAAAAAATGAAGATTGTCACAGCAGATGAGGTAAAAGACCTCGACCGGAAAGCCACCTCCGCGTTCAAGATTCCTTCCCTTCTCCTCATGGAGAATGCCGCGAGAGGACTCATTGACCGTCTCGAAGCCGCATCCGGCCCTGTGAAGCAAAAACGGATCGTGATCCTGGCTGGATGTGGGAACAACGGGGGAGACGGGCTTGCTGCGGCACGGCACCTCCGCATGCGCGGGGCAGAGGCCATTATCTACCTCCTCTCCCCGATTGAAAAAGTTGCCGGAGACGCCAGGATATCGCTCGACATCTGGATCGAGACCGACGGTCTCCTGGAAGTTATCGGTTCCTTTTCATGGGAAGGCCTGAAGGAAGACCTCCGGAAAAGTGACCTGGTCATCGATGCCCTCCTGGGAACCGGACTCTCTCATCCGGTTGAGGGAAACTATGCCGAGGCAATCTCGGTAATCAACGGGTCCGGAAAAACCGTCATCTCGGTTGATATCCCATCCGGAATCTCGTCCGACACCGGAGAGGCGCTGGGCATCGCGGTGAAAGCCGACATGACCTTTATCATCGCCTTGCCGAAAAGAGGCCATTTTATCCAGGACGGGCTTGAGCACTGTGGAAAGTGGGAGGTCATCGATATCGGCTTTCCTCCTGCCCTGATAGACCAGGCTGGAATCAAGACCAAGCTGATTACACAAAAAATGATGCGGGCTTTCCCTCCGCGCCGCACCAGGGGGGTGCACAAGGGAGACATGGGACACCTCCTCCTGATCGCCGGCTCTCTCGGGACCCTGGGCGCGGCACAGATGGCCAGCCTCGCCGCATTACGATCTGGCACCGGGTTGGTCACCGTGGCCCTCCCGGCAACGGTAACCGCATCAAATGTCCCCTTTCCCATGGAGGTCATGACCCTGCCCCTGCCGGAAACAAACGAAGGGACGCTTTCCCTGGCCTCAGAAAAAAAACTCCTTCAGGGGATTGAAGGAAAGACGGCCATCGCGGTCGGGCCTGGTCTATCCCGCCACCCGGAAACACAGCATCTGGTCAGGAACCTGATCCCTCAGGTTTCCATTCCTATGGTGATCGATGCCGACGGGCTCAACGCAATCGCCCCGGAACTTTCCATCCTGAAAGAAAAACGGAGTGAACTCATTCTGACACCCCACCCGGGGGAAATGGGACGGCTCATGGAAACAAATTCCAGCGATGTTCAGTCGAAAAGATTTAAAATTGCTGAAGAATTTGCAAAAAAGTGGGGTATCGTCCTTGTCCTGAAAGGGGCGCATACGATCGTCGCCACGCCGGACGGCTCGCTTCGGGTCAACAATACTGGAAACCCGACGATGGCGACCGCCGGAGTAGGAGATGCTTTGACCGGAATGATCGGAGGATTCGTCGCACAGGGGATCACCTCACCGGATGCGGCAACCCTGGGGGTTTATCTCCACGGCCTCGCAGGAGATTTGGCGGTCGGGGTCCTCGGGGAAGGAAGCCTGATCGCCTCTGACCTCATTGGAAAAATACCGGAAGCTATTGCAACACACATCGGAAAGGTAAGGCATGACACAGATTGAACTCACCGTCTTTTTTCTTGTAATCATCTTCGTAATCGCGCTGGCCATGGTCGTCCATTCATGGATTGATAAGGGACGAATCAAGAAGAATTTTGATCGGCTCGGCTCAAAATTGACCGGTCAGGTCCTTCAGGAAAACGGCTTTATTTATCCGCGTTTTTCCGGGGAAGTTTCCGGTCGGCATTTCGATCTCTTTTTTAAAGTGGTGAAGGCCGGACGGAAACAGATCCTCTATTACATCTATAGCCTCAAGACAGGCGTCACCGCGGACATCCTCCTGCTAAAAAAAGACTATTTCAAACCGGTGACCGATGAAGGCCGGTTCACGGAAGAGGCCGGAGTGCTTCTCTCTGATATCGATTCAAAATATCAGGTCCGCTCTCAACATGTTGAGTCAGCACAAACCCTGTTTAAAGAAGCCAATGTGAATGGTTATCTCAGCTCTCTTGACGAATTCTCCAGCCTCCAGCTCGGACCCGACGCCCTGGTTGTCGGAAAACCCTACGACGGCCCCCCCGACACGGAGCCGTCTAACATCTTGCGAAATCTTCAAGTTCTGGAAAAACTCGCCGAGGCGATGGAAAAATGCCCAAGCGCGGCCTAAATATAGCGATAAGCGATCTCACCCTCAGCAGCCGGGGAAAGGAAGAAACCTTCCAGCTTGGCAAAAGCTTTGGGAAGGCCGCCATCGGAGGAGAGGTCATCGCCCTTCTCGGCCCGCTCGGCGCGGGAAAAACCTTGTTTGTTCGCGGTCTGGCAGAAGGACTGGAGGTCAGAGATTCGCATATCAACAGCCCGACCTACACCCTGCTTCACCATCATGAAGGACGCCTTCCACTCACTCATGTCGATCTTTACCGCCTGAACAATGCGAGTGAAATCGATACCATCGGACTCGATGACTATCTGGAAGGCTCAGGGGTCGTCGCCATTGAATGGGCTGACAAAGGATTCCTTCAGGATCATCATGCATGCCTGACCGTCACAATCCATTTTATCGAAGGAGACCAGAGGGAGATTTCCCTGAGGGCGACAGGCGCACACCATATGAGATGGCTCGAAGCCCTTGAACGAACCGGTGACCGGAATAAGCTCCAAGGCAATGGATAAGATCATGCCGTTTCAAATATCGAATGAGTTACAGGCACTCTCACAAGAATTGGCGGCACGCCTGAAGTGGTATCAAGATTGTGGCCTTGAATCCTGGAATCGCTCTGCACCTCAAATGATCGCCGTAGAACAACCCCCGACAAAAAAAGAAAACCCTGTCGACCCAAAACCCACAGCCCAGACCTGTTATGGTACTCTGGAAGAAATCCGGAAGGAGATGGGAGACTGCCAGCGATGCACACTCTGTTCGACCAGGACCCATATTGTCTTCGGCACAGGAAACCCGAAGGCTGATCTCCTTTTTGTCGGTGAGGGACCCGGCAGGGACGAAGACCTTCAGGGCTTGCCCTTTGTCGGGCGGGCGGGTCAACTGCTGACAAAGATGATTGCGGCGATGGGCTTCACCAGGGAGACAGTCTATATCGCTAATATCGTGAAATGCCGCCCTCCGGATAACCGGAATCCGAAGCCGGACGAAATTGCCGCGTGCCGCCCCTTTCTGGATCAACAAATCGCGGCAATCCGTCCGAGGATCATCTGCGCGCTCGGAACATTCTCCGCCCAGACCCTCCTCTCTACAGAGGAAAAGATTTCTCATTTGAGAGGAAAATTTCACGATCTCCACGGTATCAAGGTGCTGCCAACTTTTCACCCGGCCTATCTGCTTCGGAATCCGGGCCAGAAGAAACCTGTCTGGGAAGACCTGCAGTTGATCATGGCGGAACTCAAGGAAAATCGTACACCGGACGGGAATACTGGGCTAAGAAGGTGAAGCGGCTATGGGCCCCCTGGAGAATCACCTATATCAGAGGAGAAAAACCCTTGGGCTGTATTCTTTGCGATAAACCAACACAAAAAAAGGACAAGGCGAACCTGATCCTCTTGAAAGGGAGGCACGGCTTTGTCATGATGAATCTTTATCCTTATAGCAACGGTCACCTCATGGTGTCTCCGTACAAACATGCAGACACGCTGGAAGACCTCTCCAATGAAGTCTTAAAAGATCTTATGCAAATGGTCAAACAATCACTCGCTGCCTTGCGCAAGGCCTTCCAGCCGGAAGGCGTCAACGTCGGCCTCAACCTGGGAAAGGCCGCAGGTGCCGGGATTGACGACCATCTCCATTTCCATGTGGTTCCACGTTGGGAGGGGGATACCAACTTCATGACCGTCCTCTCCGAAAGCCGGGTCATACCGGAGGAGCTGGCCGAAACCTATCGCCACCTCAAACCCTATTTTAAAGGCAAATAAGATGGTCCGACTCATCCTGACAATCCTTGTCATTTGCGCCCTGTTTGGGTTTTCATATTCCAATCAGGATCAGACTATCTCGCTCTCCATCTTCTGGCGAATGAACACCGGCCCCCTCCCGGTTTATGTTGTTGTCGTCGCCTCTTTCTTATTCGGCACCATCTTCGCGTTGATGATCTCCTTTCCCGGATGGATCAGATCCATGATCGATCAAAGGAGGCAGAGCAAACGCATTGAACAGCTTGAAATCGACCTGGACCGTGTCCGCTCAGAAGCCCTCAGAGCCGTCCCGCCTCCCGTTCCTCCGACTTCAATAGAAGAGATCCGTGATGAGTCGTAACGCTCCAGAATACGTTCTCATAAAAAATATAAAAAGTCTGTTCTCGTAATTCCGGATCCGCTGGAGTGACAGCTTTTTTGAATAAAAACCAATTCAATATGGAATAAAATGGGCAACGCGACTCCCTTAATGAATCAGTACCTGGAGATTAAAAAGGGTTACCCTGAGGCCATTCTTTTCTTTCGCGTTGGCGATTTTTATGAGATGTTTCTCGACGACGCAGTCACGGCCTCTAAAACCCTTCAGATCACATTAACCTCCCGCGATAAGAACAGCACCAATCCAATTCCCCTCTGCGGTGTTCCTTATCACGCCGCCTCCGGCTATATCGCCAAATTGATCCGCTCCGGTTTCTCGGTCGCCATCTGTGATCAGGTTGAAGATCCTGCCGCGGCCAAAGGGCTGGTCAAGCGCGAGGTTGTTCGCGTCATCACCCCCGGCACGGTCATTGAACCCGAACTTCTCTCCGAGAAAGAAAACAACTATGTGGCTTCACTCATGTGGGATTCCAAATCACCTTTGTCCCGTAAAACCCGGATCGGACTGGCTTACCTTGATCTGTCCACGGGAGATTTTCGCATGCTTCCTTCCTGTGCCGGTTGGGGAGAGATTGAAGGCGAACTCCTGAAGATCGGCCCGAAAGAAATTCTAATTCCATCAAGTAAAAAAAGAAAAGTAGTGATGGAGAAGGAGGGCGCGGGGAAGGAAACCCTGTCCGGCCTCCTTCAAAAGTCCTGGACGATCCGGCAGATTTCACCTGAATTCTTCAACACGGCAGAAGCCGATGAGATCCTGAAAAAACACTTCCAAGTCCATTCCGTCCAGTCACTCGGAGGCGACCCACTCAGCCTCTGCGCCGCGGGAGCCCTTTTATCCCATATAAAGGAAACGCAAAAGACCGCCCTCGGGAATATTGTCTCGCTTCGGCCCATCGTGTCGGAAGACCTGATGCGGATACACCCCCTGGCCATCCGGCACCTCGACCTGGTCCCTCTCAGCCGCGATAAAACAAGCGGAACCCTCGCGCATCTCCTGGATCAAACCATGACCGCCATGGGAGGCCGCCTCCTAAAGGACTGGATTCTTCACCCCCTGCTTCGACCAGAAAAGATCAATCAGCGCCTCGACGCCATTGATTATTTTTTTGAAGATCTTGCACTTCGAACAGCCCTCCGGAAGCAGCTTAAAAAGATTGCGGACATTGAACGTCTCATCGGGCGAATCAGTCTGAAGGCCGCCCATCCGCGTGACCTCATCGCCCTGAAAGAGTCGACACGGCGCCTCCCCGAAATTCAGAAAGAACTCACCCACCCGGGTGAATTTTCGGCACAAAAAGAATTACCCCGACACATCGCTGAGATGATCATATCATGGGACAATCTGGATGAGATCTTCAAACTGATTGATAAGACCATCGTGCCGGAACCGCCCCTCTCCCTCAAGGAAGGGGGCATCATTAAAGAGGGCTACTCGGAAGAACTTGACGCGCTCCGGCTTTTTCAGAAAGAAGGCCGGTCGATGCTGACAGAGGTTGAGAACCGGGAACGGAGACGAACCGGAATCGAAACCCTGAAAGTCCGCTATAATCGCGTCTTCGGCTACTATATTGAAGTCAGCAAAGCACAACTGTCCAAGGTCCCCATGGACTATGTCCGGAAGCAGACGCTTACCCACGCAGAGCGTTTTATTACGGAAGCGTTGAAAGAAATTGAGGAAAAACTGAGCGGTGCAACGGAAAAAATCAAGTCTATGGAAAGTGAGGCCTTTGAATGTGTCCGCTTGAAGCTTTCCAGGCAGGTGGCCCGGATTCAGGAGATGGGGAGAAAGCTTGCATTGCTAGATCTCCTGACAAACCTCTCTGAAGTTGCCCACCAGAACAATTACTGCCGACCCGAGGTCGACGGCAGCCAGACGATAAGGATCATTGAGGGAAGACATCCGGTCTTGGAACAGGGAGACCTCTTGAATAATCCGGGGGACAGACAGCCCTTTATTCCGAATGACACCCTGATTGCACCTCCATCACAGCGCATGCTGATTCTGACCGGACCCAATATGGCCGGAAAATCAACCTATATGCGGCAGATCGCCCTGATTATCCTCATGGCACAAATGGGCAGCTTTGTCCCGGCAAAGGAGGCAGCCATCGGCGTGGCCGATCAGATCTTTACCCGCGTCGGGGCACAGGACGCGATTATTGAGGGGATGAGCACCTTCATGGTCGAGATGACGGAGATGGCACAGATTCTTCTCTACGCAACAGATAAAAGCCTCATTCTCCTGGATGAGATCGGACGGGGGACAAGTACTTACGATGGAATAAGCATTGCCTGGGCCATTGCGGAATATGTCCATTCCGATCAACTCGGAGCACGGACGCTCTTTGCCACGCATTATCACGAATTGACCGGCCTCGCTGACCAGCATGAAGGCATTCGTAACTATCATATCCTCGTCCGGGAATGGAATGACGAAATCCTCTTTCTCAGAAAGATGGTTCCGGGCGGCGCGGATAAAAGCTATGGGATTCAGGTTGGGCGACTGGCCGGGCTCCCGCCAAAAATTGTCCGGCGGGCCAAAGAGGTCTTAAAGGAACTGGAAGAAAAATCCTGGGACACCCCAATCCATGTCCATCCCTCGAAAAACCCGAACGAAAAAAAGGGAGAGCAGCCCGACCTTTTCTCCGCCGTAGCAGAGTCCGAAAAAAAACCAATCACACACCCTGTCGTCGAAGCGCTCCGGAAGATCGACCCCCTGAATATGACGCCGATAAAGGCAATACAAATCCTGGCCGATCTTTCCAGAAAGGCAAAAAATGAATGAATCAAACGATACTCCTGATAAGGCAAAGAATTCTTCAAATCCGATTGCACGATTCACTGCCGTTTTTGAGGAGGCAACCAGAACATTTTCTTATGACCCGACGGCCTGCACCCTTGCCACAACCGGTCCGGAAGGGAAACCCTCTGTTCGCGTGGTGTTGCTGAAGGGCTTTGATGAACGAGGCTTCATCATCTACACAAATCTGGAAAGCCGGAAAGGTAAAGAAATCAGAGCACTCCCCTATGCCGCCCTCTGCTTTTACTGGCCCCAGATCAATGAGCAGGTTCGGATCGAAGGGCGGGTCGAACAGGTGGACGACGCGGAAGCCGATATCTACTTTGCAACCCGTCCCCGGGGCGCCCGGATCGGGGCATGGGCCTCAAAACAGAGCAAAGCCTTCTCAGAACGATCCGAACTTGAAAACCGCGTAAAAATATATGAAGAAAAATTTTCCGGGAGGGATATCCCCCGCCCACCTTTCTGGTCCGGATTCCGTGTTATTCCGGAGAAAATTGAATTCTGGACGGCACAGGAGGACCGCCTCCACGACCGCACGCTATATACCCGTGAGGGTGAAGCATGGGTGACCATTCGGCTCTACCCTTAGGTTTTACCCCCAAATCCCTCCATTCATACACCTTATACAAACTCCCAATTTCCCAAATATCTGGTATAATTTACAATCAGGTTGCCTCTTGGGGCTGAAAAGTCGATAAACATCTGACCTTTTCAACCCTCTTTGCAATAATAACGCTCCCTCATTAAGGGATCTCCATCTCACCAGAGGATCCTCGATCTCTTGTTTATGACTTTA
>JBHHXE010000093.1:0-8748 GCA_046756865.1 Nitrospiria bacterium
TGGCGGTTTGATGGCTGCCCGCATGTCGGAGGCGGTCTTCAAGTGGTCGATACCGGCAAGACTCACATGGTTCACGCAACCGTTTGGACCGGGAAGCCGGAGTCGATGGGCGTCTATTATCTCCGGTCCCTCGACGATGGAAGAAGCTGGGACGCACCTCGGCCTTTGGGCACATCCGGTGCGTGGCACAGTGATATTTCCGGATCGGATGATGGAATGGTTGTGGCAATCTGGGACTCCTATCTCGATACAGAAAGAGAGGAGGGGGCCGGAACCGCTGTTTATCTCAGCACATCCTCCGATAATGGAACCACCTGGACAGAGCCGGACCGCCTCTCAGCGAGAAGAACATCTGCCCATCATCCTCGTGTTATACAAGTGCCAGAAGGGTTCCGGATCTTCTGGGTGGAGAAACAGAAAGAGACGGCGGATACAATGCATAGCCGGATGCTGACGGTTTCCAACGGGAAGATCACCATTGAAAGACGGGGAATACTTAAAGGATTTAAAGATTGGATGGAAAACCTTTTTTCCTCCTGAAATCTCTGATAGGGCTTTTACTTTGTAAAATCATTCCCGGCCAGGAGGGAGTGACAATATAGGATGCGGAAATGACATTGAAAACCTTATTACCCTTTCTAAGCAAAATGGAGACACCATGAATGGGGTTTTCATAAATACCCGACTCTTTCTTATCTGCATGTTTCTCGGCCTCTTGACGACGCAATTGTCTGCTGCCGATCTGCTCGATACTTCGATTCAGCTCAAAAAAGAAACCAACGAGGCTGCAATCGCGTCACAAGAAAAGATAGACCAATTGTCCGAAGAAACGGCTCGACTCCTTTCCGAATATCGGCAGGTAAACCGGGAGATAAAATCGCTTCATATTTATAACGATCAGCTTCGGAGACTGATCACATCGCAAGAGGAAGAAATGCGCTCACTCCATAAGCAGTTGAGTGAGATAGAGGTGACGCATCGGGAGATTGTCCCCCTGACTTTGAGAATGGTAGAGGGCCTTGCCAGGTTTGTAGAACTCGATCTTCCCTTTTTAAAGGAAGAACGTCAAACCCGTATTGAAGCATTACAAGAAATGATGGATCGGGCCTCCATCACCCTTGTCGAGAAATATCGCCGTGTGATGGAGGCGTATCTGGTCGAGACCGGGTATGGCCGCACGATCGAAGCCTATCGAGGTGAAATTGAACACGGCAAACAGCGCCGCATGGTCAATTTCCTCCGTCTCGGCCGTCTTTCCCTGATTTATTTAACACTCGATAATAAGGAGGGAGGCTACTGGGACCAGAAAGAGAGGGGATGGAAAGCGCTGCCGAGCAAATATCATACTTCAATTGTTCGTGGTATTCGTATTGCGAGAAAAGAGGCAGCCCCCGATCTTTTGAAGCTGCCAATCGTTGCACCGGAGGAGATTAAATGAAAATCATCCTTCCTATACGGCTGCTCATCATAGTACTCCATATTGCGCTCCTTCCCCTTGATCTGGTTTCCGCCGAGCCGGTGAACACGCTTGATGATTTGCTGAGTCAGATACGGGAAGACCATCACCGATCAAATCAAGAAAATAAGGCGCGGGAAGCCCGTTTTATAACAGATAAGGGTAAGCAGAAAAACCTTCTAGAAAGAGCCAAAGAATCCCTGGCTGCTGAAGAGCAACAAAGCAAAACGCTTAAGAAAAGCTTCGATGAAAATGAGCTTAGACTTTCAGCAATGGAGACCGACCTTAAGAAGCGGACAGGTTCTTTAGGAGAACTCTTTGGGATTGTCCGACAAAATGCGAGAGAGTCCGAGGGTCTGCTCAGCAGCTCACTGGTTTCTGCCCAATTAAAAGGACGTTCAGATCCATTGAAAGAACTCTCTCAAAGCAAGGCGCTCCCATCGATTGGCGAGCTGGAAGATCTCTGGCTTGTTTTGCTGGAAGAGATGACCGAATCGGGCAAGGTTGTCAAGTTCCCTGCGGCAGTCACAACAACAGATGGAGAAGAGGAAGAACGTCTCGTGACTCGAATCGGTCTCTTTACCGCTATTTCAGCTGGGAAGTATCTGCGACACTTCCCAGAAACAGGCAAGCTGGTGGAGCTGGGTCGTCAACCGAGCAGTCGTTTTCTGAAGATGGCCAGGGCGTTGGAGGAAGCCAAGAGTGGGCTCCTTCCAATGGCAGTTGATCCTTCACGTGGGGCGACTCTCGCTCTCCTCGTCAAATCGCCCGGATATCTTGAACGGATACGGCAGGGAGGGATGATCGGCTATTTTATTCTTGCCCTTGGAGGTATCGCACTCACCGTCGTTGCAGAACGTTTTCTCTATCTCAGCTTTGTTGAGAGGAAGATCTTCAGACAAACAAAAGATGACGAACCAAAGGGAAACAATGCCTTGGGAAGAATCATGATCGTCTATACAGAAAACCCTGAACAGGAGACCGAAACCCTCAGCCATAAACTGGGTGAAGCGATCCTGAAAGAGACGCCTCAACTTGAACGCGGACTTACGATGATTGCAGTATTTGCCGCCGTCGCGCCACTCTTGGGGCTTCTTGGTACTGTAACCGGAATGATCGAAACCTTCCAGTCGATCACCCTCTTCGGAACAGGAGACCCTAAACTGATGTCAGGCGGCATTTCACAAGCGCTCATAACAACTGAACTTGGCCTGATCGTGGCGATACCGATCGTACTTTTGCATAGCCTGCTGACCGGAAAGAGCAATCGCTTGATTCAGATACTGGATGAACAGAGTGCAGGGATGGTGGCAACGCTTTCGGAGAAACAGGATGGGATTCATCGGACTGCGATGGAATTAAACGATTAAGGGTTCCAAGGATGGGAGCGCTCTTTGAAGCGATAGAAGAAATTCGAGACTTTCTTGAGATGGGCGGGCCTGTCCTTTACGGCATCCTTTTTATCTCTCTTCTCCTCTGGATGCTAATTATAGAACGGTACTGGTTTATCTTTGTCACGCATCGTAGACATCGAAAACGGATCATCTCAAAATGGCTGGAGAGAAAAGACCACCACTCCTGGCGAGCAAAGAAGATTCGGGAAGGAATGATCTCGGAAAATGCATCGGCCTTACAGAAATACCTTGTACTGATCAAGACATTGACTACCCTTCTGCCCCTACTGGGTCTCTTGGGAACCGTGGCAGGCATGATAGAGACGTTTGATGTCATGACCGTATTTGGAAAAGGTAATCCGCGTGGGATGGCGACCGGCATCTCAGAGGCGTTGGTTACCACGATGGCAGGGCTTGTGACTGCCTTGGCAGGATTTTATTTCAGCATGGATTTGAAACATCGTGTAGAAATTGAGACGCAGAAGATAGGGGATAGGCTCAACTAAAGATGAGACAGAGACATACCCGACCCAAAGGGTCAATAACCGAACTGAATCTTACCCCGTTAATTGATATGGTCTTTATCTTGTTAATCTTTTTCATTGTCACGTCCTCATTTGTCAAAGAAGCCGGGATTGATGTCAGTCGCCCCTCCGCTCAGTCTGCCAAACGGAAAGAGAGAGGCAATATCCTGATCGCGATCTCGGAATCAGGTGGAATCTGGATGGATCGACGGAAAATTGATATCCGCCGCGTTCGGTCCAATGTTGAAAAGATGCACGCAGAAAATCCGGAAGGCGCAGTTATCATCCTTGCTGACAAGGATTCAAAAACGGGCTTGCTTATTCAGGTAATGGACCAGGCAAGGCTGGCGGGTGTCTCCAATGTCTCGGTCGCCGCGAAGCAGGATCAAGTAAAATGAGACGATTCCTTCCAACCTTTATAATATCGCTTCTGATCAATCTCTTTTTGTTCCTCATCATGAAAGAGATGGTGACCGCCGACAACAATCGTTTCAAAGAGAGCAATGAGGATCAAGCAATCGAGTTTATACGTTATGAGCATCCTGAAGAACTTTCAAAGGTAAAGACGCGTCTTCTACCAAAGAAACCACCTCCCCGAAAGGTGAGGCCCAAGATCAAGCCAAAGCTTCCAAAACGGAAGCTTGTCGTTCGGAAAAAACCGAAGATAGACAGAATGCCGATACCTATTCCTACGATGGAGCGACCGCCAGAGGTGAAGGGCCAACCATTTCTAGGTAAATTTCTCCCAGAAAAGGTTAAAGAAAAAATCGTTCAGAACTTTATAGAACCGGAAGTCATCCCGGTAAGGACCGAGATAAAACCTGTAGTAGATGCACCACCTGTTGCGGAACTGGTGAATACAGAGGAGATCCCACTGGAAACAAACGTGATCCCCTTTGTCAGGGTTTCTCCACGTTATCCACGCAGGGCACTTAAGTCTCAAACGGTAGGGGTCGTAGTAATTGAATTTACGATTAGCCCTGATGGTTCAGTATTAGATCCTCTGATCGTCAAGTCAGAACCGAGGAAGGTGTTTGATCGTGCAGTACTCCGTGCGCTTAAGAAGTGGAAATTTAAACCCAAATTTCAGAATGGGAAACCGGTGAAACGGCGTGCACGCCAGGAGTTTACCTTTTCTTTAAAAGAGGGATAGAGTGAGATGAAAAGACTTGTACTACTCTTAATCTTATCGATCCTCCCCGGAGGGGGAGTCCTGCATACTGAAAGATCAGCGCTGGCTGGTACTGTGACAGATAATCAGGGTGAGCCAGAGCAAATGAAGGAAGGATATCTATCTGAGCAGACCTATAAAGCACTGGAAGCAATTCATAAACTGATGGACG
Source organism: Nitrospiria bacterium (assembly GCA_046756865.1). Classification (GTDB taxonomy): domain Bacteria; phylum Nitrospirota; class Nitrospiria; order SBBL01; family JAADHI01; genus DUAG01. The sequence continues at coordinate 4,718 of JBHHXE010000093.1, forward strand.
AGATGAAATTAAATGAGGCACTTGATCAGATCAATCGATTGCTGCCCTCCCTCCACGAAAACCCCTATGCGTCTGTGCTCGTTCATCAAACGCGGGGCTATCTTTATGTCAACATGGAGAGATATAAAAAAGCGATTCCTTCTTTTGAAAAGGTACTTGCCTTGAACTCCCTCTCAGAAGAGCAAACTGAGCGTACCCGTTACGATCTTGCCCAACTCTATATGTCAACAGAACAGCATGCGAAGGGGGTTGAGACCATTGAAATCTGGCTTCGCCAGACAATGAATCCGCCGCCAGATGCGCATGTCTTGGCGGCAAACGCTTATTTCCACTTGGAGAGATTTCGGAAGGCCATACCCCACTTGCGGCGGGCCATCGCCGATGCTGCGTCGCCAAAGGAAGAATGGTATCAACTCCTCCTCGCCAACTATCACGAATTATCCGAAGAAAGAGAGATGGCCAAGGTATTGGAAGAGATCATCCGTCATTTCCCAGAAGAACCAACCTATTGGAAACAGTTGTCTGTAATCTATATGGCGCTGGATGAAGTGCCGGAGGCGTTAGCCACGCTGGAACTCGCCCATACAAAGGATCTGCTTGAAGAGGAAGAGATTATCAGCCTTGCCAAGCTCTACCTTTATCTGGATATCCCTTATAAAGCGGGACTTTTATTGGAAGCAGAGATGAAGGATGGGAGCGTTAAGGCGACCGAGGAAAACTGGAAACTCTTGTCGGACACCTGGCTCCAGGCAAAAGAGCTCGATCTAGCTCTCACGCCATTACAGAATGCTGCGGACCTATCAAATGATGGGCAGTTAGATCTACAACGTGGCGAGATGCTGGTTAATTTAGGAAGATGGGAAGAGGCAATCATGGCACTGGAAGCAGGGCTTTCGAAGGGAGAGAATCAAGGCCGAATCCATATCCTGCTTGGAATTTCCCATTTTGAAAACGGGGAACTGGCAGAATCACTCTCTTCATTTCATCTCGCTGCAAACGATATCAAAACAGGCCGATCAGCAGAGCAATGGATGCAGCACGTTCAAACCGAGATCAAAATGCAGTAAGGAGCGCTTGTCGATCAATCCTAAAGAGATCAAAAAACTGAAGGATAACAGATATTTTGTTTCGGAATAGACTGAAAAATGAAATCAAACAAAATAAGGAGCAGACTATCAATTTTCTGATACAGTCTCTAGCGGTCTGCTCTCTTTTCTTTCTGAGCATGCTATTTGGAGCGGGCTGCACAGAACAAAAGGAATCGAAAGAAGGAGAAACCGGAAACCACTCTCTCAAAAAAGGAGTGGCAGTCGGGAACCTTGCGCCTGATTTTAAAATCAATAATCTAAAAGGGGGATCATCTGCCCTTTCTGACTACAGAGGGAAGGTTGTTCTGGTCAATTTTTGGGCCACTTGGTGTGAGCCATGTCGCGATGAGATGCCCTCAATGGAGTTGCTCTATCAGAGTCATTCTCAAGATGATTTCGAAATTCTGGCGCTGTCAATCGATAGCGGAAATCATGCTTCGGTCAAGGCTTTTGTGGAGGATTTTAGTTTTACGTTTCCAATCTTGCTCGATAGTAAATTAGAGGTCAATGATCGCTACCAGGTCAGAGTCCTTCCGACCAGCATCCTGATCGACAAAAAAGGGCTGGTTGCAGATCGCTTTTTGGGTGGCAAAGATTGGAACAGCCAAGATACAAGGAGTGTTGTTGCAAAATTGGTTGAGGCAGGCAGATAATTTAACGGGCTACTGATAAGTTGTTATTAAAAAATATTATTGGAGGTTTGTATGCAACAAACAGGAAATATTTCTTTTTTGATAGCTTTTTCGGCAGGGTTTTTCTCTTTTGTTTCCCCCTGCGTTTTGCCGGTCGTCCCTTCCTATATCTCTTATATTACCGGCCTCTCTCTTGATGAACTCACTTCACCGGAAGGGAAGGGGCGTGCCAGGGAGATCGCCATAAAGAATTCGCTCATGTTTATCCTCGGATTTTCATCGATCTTTATCTTATTAGGGGCGTCTGCAACCCTCCTTGGCCAGTTTTTTCTTTCAAACCAGGAAATCATCCGTCAGATTGGCGGTGTGATCATCGTCCTTTTTGGATTCTATATCATGGGGGTGTTCAAACTCTCTTTCTTGATGCGCGACAAACGGTTTCACTTTAAGAGTAAACCGGCGGGGTATGCCGGTTCATATCTCGTCGGGATCGCATTTGGTGCAGGCTGGACCCCTTGTGTTGGTCCCATCTTAGGCTCGATTCTCCTGTATGCAAGTACATCCGGTTCTGTCCTTACAGGGATTGAACTCCTCGCAGTCTACTCTTTTGGTTTAGGACTTCCGCTTTTTATATCCTCTTTCGGGGTGCAATCGTTTCTCATTTATTTTAAGAAGACAACACGCTATATGGGATGGATCAATGGCGTGAGCGGTGTATTCCTGGTTGTTGTGGGGGTTCTCATATTTTCAAATTCTTTAACGCGACTGACTTCGTTTTTTACACAAATCGGTTTCGGTTTGACAATAGGGCAATAAGACAGAATACCCATTCTGTGTAGAATATGTGCCATCTGCGGGAGAGAATTATCATTGAACAGATGCCTTTCAAGGTTCCTGAATAAATCAAAACAACAGATGAAGCGAACAGCCTTCCTTCTTCTTTTTGTTCATCTCACCCTGACTGGCTACATGACGATCGGGATTGGAGGACATCTCCTAAAGCATGGCCAGGCGACGAACCATGCAATGCAGCATACATCATTCGTTTGTGCCTGGATGTGCACCGCTTCGAGCTTTGTCCATACAGTGGTACCTCAACTCGATCAAATATTTTATCCATTTTTTGAGTTACCAGTTTTCAACAAGGAGCGTTATAAAGCTCTTTCCGCCTTACCTCCTTCAATCCGGGGGCCTCCTCTTTCTTCTTTTCAAGCTTATTTTCTTATTGACTAATATTACGCATACCTGACTGGAATTCTCTTGGTTGTTGTCATCCAGGTTGAGGAGACACGATGTTTCGCGCCTCCTCATAAAAATCCAATGGACTGGCGGGGAGGGTGCTTTTTCCAGGCACAAACGTTCAGAAGGAGGCGATTATGAAGTGCGTAAGAAGTATCGTGATTTTGGCAATGTTCTTGAGTTTCTCTGTTTCGTCTGCAAATGCTGGGGAGGCGGCAAGAATCAACCTGAGGCTCGGCGGGAAATTCTGTCGCGAATACCTGACAGACCTCGAGAAGGTTCTCAAAAATATGGATGGCGTCAAAACGGTTAACTTAAAGTGTATGAAGGGCCATGCCATCGTTGAAGTGGAGCCGGAGAAAGTCAAACCTGCGCAGCTTGTTGAAGTGGTCAAGGGGATCAAAGGAAAAGGCTGGCATTGTATGGCCGAAGTGATGTGTGAAACAGGGAAGTTATATCGTTTGTAAGCGATTGAGACTGGGTCTGTTATGTGATGACATGGCAGTCCCAGTTAGGGAGTCGTAGTAGGTCGGAGCGATTTTCATAAGATAAAGGTGTTGGCGAGATGACACGTTCAATCCGCAAGTTACATCGGTGTTTGGGAGTTTTTATCGGTCTACAGATCCTCTTCTGGACGATTAGTGGACTCTACTTCAGTTGGAATGAGATCAAGACGGTTCGTGGTGAGAACCTGGTTGTCAAACAGTCTGGATTGTTCCTAGACGATCCGGCTTACGTGTCCCCCTCTAAGGTGATCTCAACATTTGTTCAACAAAACCTTGAAATCGAGATGATCGATCAGGTGACACTTCGTTTTCTACTTGATAAACCGGTCTATGAAATTCGGTATCAGCAGAAAGGAAGGGTTCGGTACGCTTTGGCAAATGCCTTTACCGGCCTCCTCCGGTCACCGATTCGTAAAGATGAGGCGGTCGCCATTGCCCATGCGGATTTTGAACCCATCGCTCCCGTTCTCTCCACCGATTGGATCGAAGCGGTAAAACCCGGTTCAGAGTATCGGGGTCGGCCCCTTCCAGCGTATCGAATCACGTTTGATCATCCGATAGAGACC
>JBHHXE010000094.1:0-8735 GCA_046756865.1 Nitrospiria bacterium
TTGAGAGCTGACCGATTTCATCTCGTGCCTTGGTTCCGACCCTGAAATCTAAATCGCCTCCTCCTACGATTTCCGTCCCTTTCTGTAAGGACATAATTGGCTGGGCAATTGATTTTGCGATATTGAAGGCGATATATATCACCATAATGAAGAGAATCCCGCCAAAGATGGCTACCCGCCGATTCAGTTGGATGACTGAATCGAAGGCTTCTTTTTTGTCCACCTTTGCGACCATCCCCCAGTGAAAATCTGGAATAAAGCGCCATGCGGCGATAACCTCTTCGTGGCGATAGTCAATTGCCAGGCCGGATCCTTCTTGTCCAAGTGCAGATTTCTGGAGTGGAATGGAGCGTTCACTTCCCATAACCACATTTCTCTTGATGGTGGAATCCTTATCGTGGCGAAGCGGATTTAAAAGCTGTACAGTTTCGCCAACAATCCTGCCAATCATCGTTTCGCCTGTTAGGCCCAGGCCCGTTTGATCCTGAATCATACGAAAGACAGCATCCATGTTTGCTTCTAGGGCGATGACACCTATAATCTTCCCTTGACTATCCTTGACGGGAGCCGAGATGAGCATGCTATAAGGGAGATCTTCAATCTTATTGGAAAATATGTTACTGAAGTAGATCCCTTTTTTCCCTTCTTCAAAAGATTTGTGGTCAGGATCAGGGAGGGGGGAATCCAAGTCTTTACCCGCATGTTTTTCATTAGTCACGTATACGATCATTCCGTCTGTGTCCACCAGCATGATATCGATATAACCCTTTACCTTTTGAAATGTTTGCAACTGGTCATCCAATCTCTTTTTCGCTGTAATGTAATCAGGAGGATTAGGATCATTTCTCAGCCGGGTCAGGGTGGGAAGGGCAGTCTTGATATTAAAAAATTGTTGCGCGACTTGAATGTCAGTCTTCAGGCCGTTGTAGATGGCTTGTATCTTTTCAACTTTGAGATCAGCAACAGCCTCCAATTTTTCAATTTGAGCCATTTCTAAGGCATTTTTGGCATGGTAACCCCCTAAAAATTCAACAAATAGCATAGGGATTAGGGCACTGAATAGAAAGCTTAGAATGAGCTTTTTTTTGATTGTCATATTAATGTTCCTAATATATTTCTAATAAAAGTGATGCCATGGTTTTATTTCCATATTATGAGCAATTACCCTCAGAAGAAGTGAATGGCATATCGGGAGAGCTCCCTCCTGTTCACCTGTATTCCTATCGGTAAATACGCATGAAACTTGAGCATACATAAAAGTGAATAAAATCGGGTGGGTCTCCCTCTTTGCTTGGAGAATCTTCTCTGCCCCGTTGTGTGGGGTTTTTACTTGTTTCTGGAACGCACGCCCTTCACATCGGGGAGAAGATTCTCCAAGCTCATAAAAGAGGATTGAAGATCGCTCTGTCATTCCTCTTTTGGTTAAAAAATCCCTGTTTAAGGCTAAAGAATTTATATGATCTTTCCGATAAGTGCATCAAAGACAAGTAAAGCTTGGCTAATAAGGGGGAAGGGATATCCCGATGAAGAAATTCTTTAGAGACATGAAGATACGGAATAAAATGCTGGTGACAGGATTTGCTTTGTTTATTCCACTGGTTGTCCTGATTGTCATGCTTGCTGTGGAAAAAGACATTGCCATTGATTTTGGTCAAAAGGAAATATACGGGGTAGAGTATCTGCTTCCCTTGAACCATGCGGTGGTAAATATCCCGAAACATCGCGGCATGGCCAATGTTTATCTCAATGGAGACCTGAATATTAAGGAAAGACTTGAATCGCAGGCCAGGAAGATTGATGAGGGTTTTGAAAAAATCAGCGCTGTTGACCTTAAACATGGAGCGTTACTTGATTCAACTCAAAAGCTTCGCCGGCTAAAGGAAGATTGGAGTGAGTTAAAGAATAAAACGCTTCGGCTGACGGCCAAAGAAAGTTTTGAACGCCACAGCGCACTGATTGCCGATGTGATCGGCCTCATCAGTCATGTTGGAGATACCTCAAATCTCATCCTTGATCCTGACCTGGACAGCTACTATCTGATGGATGCCATTGTTGTCAAGTTGCCTGTGCTTTCTGAAAATCTCGGCCAATTGCGAGGACTCACCTCAGGCGTTGCCGCCCGTCAGGAAATAACAAACGAGGAGTCGATCCAGGCTGTTCTGATTAGAGGTAAGGTCACCCAGGCGCTGGAGGGTCTCTCATACGGCATGAAGGTTGCGTTTAGGGAAAATCCGGAACTCAAGCCCATTTTAAATGGCTCGCTTGAAGAAACGAAGGAGAATATTCACATATTTGAAGCCTTGCTTCATGATCGGGTTCTCACAGGGGGTGTGGTCGATATTGATCCGGAGACCGTTTTTTCAAGCGGAACAAAGGCCATTACCTCTGCTTATGAACTTTTAGACAAGACAAGTCCCACATTGACCAGTCTGCTTCAGAAACGAATCGATCATTTTCACAGAATAAACACATTGCCATTTTCAGCATCCTGGTCTGTATCTTGTTCGCCTTCTTGCTTGCACGTCTGACCATGCGGATGATTGACCTTCCGATTAAGGAGATCGGAAGTGCGGTTGAGGCTGTTATTGGAGGAGATTTAACTGTGAAGCTTAATTCGGACAGCCGGGATGAAATCGGAACTCTTGAAAATCAATTTTCAGACATGATCCAGGCCATTATTAAGTCAAATTCGAAAGAAGCTGTCAAAATGGCACGAACCGCGGCCCTGGTCGATAACAGTCCGAGTAATATCATGATGGTCGATAACGATTTAAACCTGATTTATATGAATCCGGCATCCATAAACTTATTGAGAAAGTTGGAGCATCTCCTTCCCTGCACTGTTGATAGCATGATGGGAAAGTGCATTGATCTCTTCCTTAATGATCCGGGGCGTGTCCGTAAAATTCTTGCAGATCCGGGGAATCTGCCATACTTCGGGAACATTGATCTGGGAGGAGAAAAACTCACCCTGACGGCCTCCGCAATCTACGGCCCTGATAAAGCACGTATCGGGACTATGGCAAGTTGGGAGCTCGTCACCGCCAAAAGAAATCTGGAGATCTCTTTACAAGAGTCAGCGGCGACCGTCGCCAACTCAGCGGGAGAGCTGGCCAGCTCAGGTCAGGAAATGTCGGTGACCGTGAACGAAATTTCGGAAAACCTCCAAAAGGCGAACGAGACTACTTCAAAAGCCGTATCCATGACTGAAGCAATGAATGAGAAGATTCGGCAATTGGAAGGGGCCAGCAACGAAATTGGCAGTGTCATGAAAGTGATTTCAAATATTGCTGCCCAGACAAATCTGCTGGCACTCAACGCGACCATTGAAGCGGCCCGGGCAGGAGAGGCGGGAAAGGGCTTTGCAGTTGTTGCCAGTGAAGTGAAAGACCTGGCCAAAGGAACAGCAAAAGCAACACAGGATATCCAAGGGCTGATTTCAGCCATTCAGGAAAATACAAAAGAAGCCGTTTCGACGATAGATGAAATCACAGGGATTATCCGGGAAAATGACGAGATTACCACCTCGATTGCGGGTGCTGTTGAAGAGCAGAGCGCCACGGCAAATGAGATCAGTGACAATATGGCGAGAACCTCAAAGGGAACAGATAAAATTGTGGAGTCCATTAAAGAGGTGCTTGCGCTTTGATTTGGTGTGAGTGCAGAGCGTGGATGCCGTCTCTTTACGGGTTTAATTCCTGATTGAACTGAGAGGCGAAGTATAACGCCTCAGCTTCCGGGAGCCAGCGTTGGATTTGGGCGACTCGGACGGTATCGCTTGGATGGGTTGAGAGAAATTGTGGGGCTTTTTTCTTATCCAGCCTGGACATCCGTTCCCAAAAGAGGGCCGCTTCTCTGGGATCGTATCCCGCCTTGGCCATCAGCATGAGACCGATGCGGTCTGCCTCGAGCTCCTGTCTCCGGTTGAAGGGGAGGAGGACGCCAACCTGTGCGCCGGCCCCGTAGGCAGATTTAATGGCCTTCATCTTTTTTTTGCTACCTTCCTTTTTCCCCAAGCCAGCCTCCAGTGCGACCATTCCGATCTGGGCCAGCAGGCCGGTGGTCATACGTTCCCCCCCATGCCGCGCGATCGCGTGAGAAACCTCATGTGACAAGACGGTGGCCAGACCGGTCTCGGTGCTTGTGACCGGTAAAATTCCCGTGTAGACCGCAACCTTTCCCCCAGGCAGGGCAAAGGCATTAACCATCTTTTCATCCTCAATCAGAATAAATTCCCACTGATAGTCCGGGCGATTTGCCACTGCGGCGATACGTTTTCCAACACGCCGGACGAGGGTGGTTTTGTCCGCATCTTCGGAGATCTTTGCCTTTTTGATGATCTCCTTGTAGGCCTTCAGGCCCATGGAAATTTCTTCCGATTCTGGAATCAGGATAAGCTGAGATCTCTGGGTGACTGGCGTCGTCCGGCAGGCGATCAGCAAGGCCATCAGGAGAAGAAAAATTGTTGTAATCTTGTAGGCTTGGCTTGTAGGTTTCATCTCTGTTTCCATCATAACACAAACAGCAGGGAGAGCCTCAGCGCGAGATTGAAGCGCCCCGCCCTGGAAGGGCGGGATTCTCACTTGCCATGCGTGCTCAGGTTAGAGCTGATCGAAGGCTTCTATTTTCTTCCATGTCAGTTTAGGATAAACTTCCTCTTGTGCCCTTGATGTTTCGATTTGAGATTTAAGGAAGACGAGGTCTTTTGGATGGTCGATGTCGTACCAGAAAGGAAGGAGGTGGTAGGGGATCTTTTGCCCGTCCAGTTTTTCCAGTGTCTTTGGCAGAACCTCATCCGTTCCCCAGCGAATACCCTTGAAGAGGGCGGGCAGGGGAGCCTTGCTCCCGATCAGATAATACCCCCCGTCCAGGCTTGGCCCGATAACCCAGGGATGGGAGTCCAGCCGGTCAATGCCTTCCTGGATGAAGCGCTCCGGCAGTGTCGGAGTGTCGCTCCCGATGAGAAGGATCTTCTCAAAACCCATTGAAAACCCCCACGCCATCGCATGGTTCATCCGTTCTCCGAGTTGTTCGCCCTTCTGCTCAAGAAAAAGAAGAGGGGGGGCAGTAGGGCATTGGCGAAAAAATGGATGGTCGGGGGACGGTGTGCAGGCCATCGCCCGCTGGAGCGGAAGCCCAGCCGTGGAGCTCAGTATATCCAGAATAAAGGCTTCATGCAGCGATGCGGCCTCTTCGGGAGATAGAAAAGGGAGAAGGCGTGTTTTGACGCGGCCGGCCTCCGGTGCCTTGGCAAATATGATCAGGAGCGTTCTTATCATTAATCGGATATTATCATGCCGGGCGATCGTTTGAAAGATCTCTCCCATTCAAGTAGAATGTCCACCGATATAAATATTGTGAGAGGGCTTTGCAGATGCCCCGGAATATAAAAAAAGTTGTTATTGTCGGCGGCGGGATTACCGGCTTGTCCACCGCTTTCTTTCTTCAGGAGAAGGGCAAGGAGACGGGATGTACGATTGATATTACGCTGATCGAAGGTGAAAGTCGCCTTGGCGGGATGATTCACACGGAACGGGTTGATGATTTTATCCTTGAAGGGGGGCCGGACTCCTTTATCACGCAGAAGCCGGGGGCCGTGGATCTTTGCCGCAGACTGGGCCTGATGGATGATTTGGTGCACACCCGTGAGGTTGAGAAGTCGGTCTATATCCTTTCCTCTGGAAAACTGCGGCCCCTCCCGGAGGGATTTAATCTGATGGTTCCGGGCCGTTTGACGCCCTTTCTCTTCAGCCCTCTGGTTTCTCCAATCGGCAAGGTTCGGATGGGGCTTGATCTTGTGATTCCGAAGAAGAATTCCCCTGAAGATGAATCGATTGCCTCTTTTGTCCGCCGGCGTCTTGGAGACGAGGCGCTTCAAAAATTTGCCGAGCCGATCCTGGCGGGCATCTTTGCAGGAGATGTGGAAAAATTGAGCCTTTACGCCACTTTTCCTCAGTTTGCGTCTTTAGAGAAAAGCAGCCGTAGCCTGATTCTGGGGATGTGGACACGGCGAATGGCCGCAGCCAAAAAGGGAGGGACGAAGCCGGAATTGACCCTTTTTGTTACCCTTAGGGAGGGCCTCTCCAGCCTGGTGTCGTCGATTCGTAAAAAATTGGACGAGGTTAAATTCGTTTCTGATACAAGGGTTTCCGGAATAGACCCTCAAAATTCTGGCTATGCGGTCTTTACCGAAAATGAGAAACACCTGGCTGATGCTGTGGCTGTGACGACGAAAACGGATACGGCGGCTCGCTGGATTGAAGGCTGGGACCCGTCGCTTTCCGCTCTGCTTAAAGAGATTGAATATGTCTCGACAGCGACCGTGTCCCTCGGATTCCGCAGGGAAGATGTCCACCATTCCTTAAACGGTTTCGGATTTGTCGTTCCCCGAAGAGAGGGGAAGAAGATCATTGCTTCAACCTGGAGTTCTACCAAGTTTCCGGGCCGTGCTCCGGAGGGACACGTCCTCGTTCGTGCCTTTCTCGGCGGTGCGCATCATGAGGATCTTGTTGGTCGGGATGAAGATGAACTGATCGGTTTGGTCCGGAAAGAGCTTCAGCCGATACTTGGGATTCAGGCAGAACCCGTGGTGGCAAAAACCTTCCGATGGATCAAGTCAAGACCACAGTATAATCTTGGCCACCTGGACCGCATTGCCATGATTGAAAAAGAGGCCAAAAAACATCCCGGTTTCTTTTTGGCCGGGGCCGCTTATCGTGGTGTTGGTCTTCCGGACTGTATTCGGCAGGGAATGGAGACGGCGGAGAAAATTATCAGGATGGGCCAGACCCAAGCCGGCCCATCCTGATATAAGCAATGATTCGCTTCTCTTACCTCAGGTGTGCTTTTAATATCCCCGATCCCGAAATATCGGGATTGTCCTTGCCGAGTTTCAGTGCTTTTGCGAAGGATCTTGTTGCCGGGCCATGTTGACCCATCTTATCCAGGGCCAGGGCGAGATTGTAGTGGGCCTCAGCCAGATCCGGGTCTGAATTGATCGCACCCCGAAAGTGATCGGCCGCTTTTTTCCAATGTCCCTTGTTGTAATGTTTTATGCCTTCGGCATTATGCCCATCATCACGTGCGCCGGCCGGTGAGGCCAGGGCTGGAGCGGTTTTTGCGTGTGCCTGATCAAAGCCTGCTGAGAGCAAAATAAGAAACATCGAGACGGCTGCCACTGCACCAAATCCGATACAAGTTTTTCTTTTCATCCTTGATCTCCTCCAGGTTTTTAGGGTCTTTCGCCTCGCTTTATCCGCCAGTTTATCGTGTGTGAACTTCGTTATAGCGGACACGATCTTTAGTGTGTCTAGTCATTTAGACACCCCACCTTTTAAGGTTTACACGAACTGCCCCAAAAGTTCAAGGAGGTGGCCTGACCCAAGATCAGCGATTGCTCTTGGGGTAAAGCGCATAAGTTGTCTAAAAGACAAGGCCAGAGGCCATAAGGGCGACGGAGGCGTACTCACCCGTACGGTGAGGAGACCTTTGGCCGATAACGCAGTCTTTTCAGCCGAATCGGCGGTTTCTCATTCCGCAATCGCGGAATGAGGGTTGACTTTTTCTCTGTAGATGATATATCTACGGCTATCATGAGTGGAAAAGTATCAAAAAAGGTCCTGCCTGTTATAGCCATCGCCGCCTTCTACCTCGGCATGGTCTTCTTGGGGGCACTTTGTGATTCAGGCAAGCTGTCCGGTCACCACAATCAGAAGCGGGGAATGCATCACTCCGTCTCTTGTCTTTTGGCCTGTGCCAACATCGTCACACAGGCAGGTGAATTCCCCACCCTCCCGTCCGTTCTTCCCGCTGTGGGAGTTCTCCTCCTATTACTGTCCCTGACTCGTCCCCAATCCCTCGCTTCAATCCTTCACAGCCGTGGTCCTCCGCAGACGCACTAAGCTAAAACTTGTTTGTATCTTAGGCTTGCATGGGAAAGGAGTATTACTACCCCATCCCGGCTCGTTCCTGGAAAATGCTGTCTCTTGAGCTTCCTGTAGAGAGAGGTCTTCGGGAGAGGTCATTCCGCAAGCAAATACAAGGTATTCCAACCAAACTTCGTGACGATGACGGAAAAAAAAGAGATTAAACAAACGGCCCGGTTTCTCATTCTGATCTACCTTATTTCATCTGTATTCATGACAATCGGCATGGAGCACCATGCCCTCAAGCATGACCAGAGCATGAAACATAAGGCTGAACATGCCACATTGACCTGCAACTGGCTGTGCACAGCTTTTGCCTTCGTCCATAGCCCGGATCAACAGACCAAAAATGGTTTTATTACAATTATTGCAAAGCTGAGTATTTTTGCCGAGCAGCTATCTCATGATCTCACTGTCCTCCCCCACAATGCCCGACCCCCTCCGTTATTTCTTTCGTAAGGATATAAACTCAAAAGTCGTTCCATGTTAACACAGGATAGATGTGACCTATTGGTCGGATGGTGCCAACCCGCAACAGCGAAATAACCAGGAGATCTTCTCCTTGTTTGGTTGAGCGTTGTCCTTGGCCGGCCGGCCCGGTTCGCATCTGTAATTTTACGCTATCAATTTCACCGTGAAAGGAGTGGTTATGCGAGGAAAGTTCCTATCGATTATAGTATGGACCATCACAGGCTTATGGTTTGCCCTGGCGGTCCCCCATGCGGGAGCCAGTTGCGGTTCCGCAAATTGTTTTCTGGTCACAGGTACTCAGGAAGGCATCTCTGCCCCGGGGCAGATGACGTTGGATAT
>JBHHXE010000095.1:0-8733 GCA_046756865.1 Nitrospiria bacterium
GACGATCGCTGAAATCTATAAATCCCGGTGGCAGATCGAATTGTTCTTCAAGTGGGTCAAGCAGAACTTGAAGATAAAATCTTTCCCCGGAACCAGCAAGAATGCCGTGCTCATTCAAATCTGGGTCGCGATGAGCTATTATCTGCTCCTAAGCTATATTAAGTATCAGACCAAATACGCCAATTCCCTGCTGAATCTGAGCCGGGTCATCAGGGAAACCCTCTTCGACCGAAAGACCCTGATCGATATCCTGACCCTTAAGCCTGATCGGCTGGCGGCCCTTCAGGATGAACCCTTGCAAGAGATGCTATTTTAACCGGACAGTAATGACCTTAGGGATTGAAATTTCAATGGACGATTTCGGGATGGGCTATTCTTCTTTAAATTGTCTCAGACGTCTGCCGATACAAAAACTCAAGATTGATCAATCGTTCGTGCGAGACCTCACATCAAATAGAAACGATACTGTGGTCGTAAAAGCAATCATATCGATGGCACACAACCTGGGCCTGAAAGTCATTGCAGAGGGCATTGAGACGATTGATCAACTCAAGACCCTTAGATCATTCAGGTGTGACGAAGGGCAAGGATATCTTTTTAACAAGCCCATGACAACCAATGAGGCAACCCAATTTCTTTTGGGGAAGAACAATAGGTACAATTTTTTTAATCTCGATACCGTGGAAAACCCGGGAAACATCTAAACATTTATCGGAGGAACAGGATCAAAAAGATATAAGGAGAAGTGCTCGGGAGGTGAACCCGGAACAACAGGAGGGATTATGGAGCAAATAAATATTCTGATTGCAGATGACGACCCGGATATTCTTGAAACTGTTCGTTTTCGACTTGAACAGGAAGGATATGGCATGCTTACAGCGGTCAACGGATGGGAAGCCCTGGGTGCTGTGAGATCGCGTGCACCTGATCTTGTGGTCCTGGATGTCATGATGCCGAAAGAAAATGGCTATCAGGTGGCCCGAATGATCAAGGAAGATCAAAAGGAGGGATGGCTCTCCAGGAAAACCTTGGTTGTGCTGTTAACGGCAAGAAACCTTAAGGACGACCCGGAGCAGGAGGAGATGTATCAGTCCTTCACAGAAGCGGATGCGGTCATGTACAAGCCCTTTGAGATGGACGTACTGGTCAACCAGATCCGGGAGCTATTGGCCTCGTCCGTAAGATGACTCCATGAGTATAGAAGAAGCTTGCTAATCATAAAACTTAATGTCGCCCTGACCTTAACCATCGGCCAGGGCGATAGAGGGGAAGGTTTACTTAGAGTATTTAGGCAGAACGTGGCCGGAAATCAACATTATCCTTTACCCATTTCCACAAACGATCCTGTTCAGGAAGCGCCTTGCCTGGATCAAATTGAGAATTCCATCCTTCCATCACTTCGGCTTCAACAGCCCAGAGGCGCACACGGCGGCGATCAATATATTTTCGCCAGTTATCTCCCACTTTCGGGCTGGTATATGTAAGGCGAACCGTCAGCTTTCTGGCAAGGAACTCCAACACAGAAAAATTGATTTTATTGTACGCTTCTTTTGTCCCGATATTCTTATTTCGGAGCACATCCGGGACGCCATCGCTGACAAGCATCAGGGTAATCGGTGCCAGGATCAAATTTCGTTCTTTTGCAATCCGGGCCACCTGGTTAAAATAACTGTTGAAATCGGTAAGTGTATCGGTAGGGGGAAACCAGGTTTTCAAATCTTCTTCGATTTCCTCGACACTCTTGTTTGTAAATTCATGAATAGGATGAAAGGCCTTCGGCTCATCCTCATCTTGCCCTCCAATCGCGCCCACAAAGAGTTGCCGCGGCTCTTCCAGGCCACCCAGATTATTCAGATGCCCATAGATGTAGTGCGAAAGAAAAGCCATAGCATCCTCGTAATATCCCGATTTGTGAAAAGACCCGCTGACATCAACTCCGATGAAGAATGTCTGCCTCGGCCCCTGTGCCGAAGATTGAAGATTACATCCTGTTATTCCCGCCGCAACAAGGAAAACAACCAGGATAGCAGTTACAATTTGAGTATTTAATTTTTTCATGATGTTGCCTTCCTTGCCCGCATCTCTATCGAGGAGAGAGCTTGGTGTGTCCCCATAACCTCCTTTAAATTCTTGAAGGGTAGGTTAAACACCGTTCGGGTTGCCACAAGAATGAGAGAAAAATTAATCGCCGCGGCCAAAACATGAAGGATCGGAAGCGTCAAGTACTCCAAGATCTCATCACTCTTTTCATGAAGCCACCCAATCTCCGCTTTGAACTCCTGAAGCGGCGCGCTCCACCAGTTGACGGACTGAGTCGACCCCGGAGCGGACTTCACTGATCCGGAGGGTGCCATTCCATCCTGACGGGAAATGAAAGCGAGCAACAAAGGGGTTCCAAATTGACCAAATAAAAACCAGGTCATTGCCCTGATCCCCGCCCATCCAAAACATGCAAGAGAAAGGGTAAAGACTACCCCCAGTGCCGCCCCGCCTCCCGTCTGCATCGCAATCCAGGGCGTGATTGCATCGACCAACTCCCGGTATAAAAACATAACCTCAAAAAACATAACGAAGATTTCGACCATGACCATCTGAATGATATATCTGATCTCTCTTTTTTGGAACGCTTCGATGAGTGCCTGGACACAAGCAAAACTTCCGAAGATCAGCATCAATAAGAACATGTACAATACCGGCCCGGTAAACTGAGGGGATTGTACTCCGGCCAAATCAGCAAGCAACTCCGAAACCGTCGGGAAAAGGGTGTATGTAAAAATCAAAGATTCCAGTAAACACCAGAAGACCAGCATAAAAAATGCGATCCACGGCACACCGGGCTGGGAATAACTCTTCGTTATTTCTCCGGTCATGCGAAAGGGAAGGATAAAGACTTGCTTAACAACTTCAACCAACAGATTTAAACCGAGACGCGCCAAAGAAAAAAACCAACCAATACAAACGCCGATGACCCTGAAGAGGCCAACCCAGTAAAACCACACAGCACGCGCCGCATCCCACCAGGCCAGTAGAATCATAGAATAGAATTTAACGCGGTTAGACCTGAAAGGGATTGTATAGAGGGACAGTTGTGTACACCACATCGCGGAGATCCAGAGTAGCAGAGGAAACAGGAGAAGAGAAAATTTTACGACGGCAACAAAGCCGGAGGGAGAATCCATAAAGAAGTCAAAGAGTACTTCCTGCGCCTCTGGAATCCATCGTATAGGGAAAAGAATGATATCAAACACATCCTTCCACTGTTCTGGAATAATCTTGAAAATAAGTTCAAACATGGGATCTCCTTCTCTATAATGGTTATGAACCCCATCTCTCCGTCCCACCTGCAGACTTTAAAAAGATTAAACAATGATGGTCCGAATAAAACGAGAGGAATTAAAACTATTTTGAGAAAGAATAACACCCGGTTTTGATTTGTCAATGCCAGCGAAGTTGTCTGGAGAAGGTATTCATTGGACAATCGTTAGATCGTCTGGACAATAGAAAGAAGGATAGATCTCGTCTTGAAAGACTCCAAAAATAGAAGAAATTTTCCTCCATTTTTATAGTAAAGATTTAAAGATATTTTAAGTGGATTGGTTGGGAAGAAGCAATTCAGGTGTGGAAGGCGGATAGAGGTACTGGTTCATTTTATTGACTTGTTCTAAAAATAATGGATGGTATTTTTTAGCCAACGGTGCACCACGTAGCACGTCCGCTTTTCTGGGATTTATGGCTTTTCCTTTTTTATACAGCGTATAATGTAAATGCGGTCCGGTGCTTAATCCGGTGGATCCCACTCGTGCGATAACATCCCCTTGATCCACCCGTTTCCCTTTCCTGATGCCCTTTGCATACTTTGAAAGATGTCCATACAAAGTACGATAGCCGTTCCGGTGTTTAATGATAACCGTTTTCCCATGCCCGCCTCTCCAACCGACATAGGAGACAACCCCACTGCCGGAAGCCCGCACCGGGGTTCCATAAGGGGCCACAAAATCAATGCCAAGGTGGGGACGGTTTACTTTTAATATCGGATGTTTGCGGCGAACATTAAAGCCGGAACTGATGTAACGATAGCGAAGCGGTGATTTCAGGAAGGCCTTTCTTAGAGAGTGCCCCGCCTCATCATAATAATCCCCCTTTCCGCCATCAGGAGAAAAATGATATCCCCGATAGGTCTTACCCCTATTAACCATTTCAGCAGCCAGGACGCGGCCGGAATGAACCACCTTCCCGTCCTTTTTAAATTGCTCATAAACGACCCGAAAACGATCCTTCAACTGGATTTCCGTACTAAAATCAAGATCCCACGCAAAGATATCCGTCAGCTCCAGGATCACTTCGGAAGGAACTCCGGACCGTCCTGCGGACTGAAAGAGCGTATCGGTAATCGTTCCCCACCGACTGACCACTTCACGTTCCAAAACGGCCTTTTCTTCAACGACATGAAACCCGCCTTCAGTTCGTTCGATTTTCAAGGAGTGCAAGGGATCTATTTCATATAATATTTTGCGAACCTCACCGCGGACTTCCTGCAAAAAAACCTTCATGCTTTGTCCCGGAATCACTTTTCTCAGATCATAAACCGCTTTTGATGCTTTAGAGATGTTAAATATCTCTCCATCCGGAACGCCCAGAAATGAAAGCACTTCAAAAAGAGAATCACCTGGTTTGAAGGTATGGCCTTTAACTACGGTCGCCTGCCGTGATGAAAGCGTTGATAAAATCGTGAGATCATCTGATTGAAACTGCAAGGGGGAAGGGCCTTCTTCCTGAAGAGATCCGGTTTCGTCAATTGGTGAAATTGAAAAAGGTTTGAAGAGAAGGGCCGGCAACGCGTCCGGAATCCACTGTAGAACGATAAAAAAGATGACGGAGCTTAGGCTGATCATCAAGGAATAAACAATCCGCTTCCGCCTTCCCTCAATTTTCCTCATTAAGATAGTTCCACAAATCTTGATTTTTAATGTGACAAGCTTGATCAGGCGTCAAGACCAGTTGGAACTATACCAATGGACAATCCAGCACACAACCGGAAAAGGATATAAGGCGGGAAATACCTTAACATTTTACAATGAATACTAATATTATGCAGGGATTTTAACGTGAAAATTTGTAAACGCTATCCAAGTGCATGGCCAGTGCAACCTCAATGACCGGCAACCATCATTCGAGAAATCTTTAATGTGGGCGAGGCGGTAGATCGGTCGATATCCAGATCGTTTCCGACCATTTCTATCTCCTGGTACATGTCCTTGAGGTTTCCGGCTATTGTCACCTCTTCAACAGGATAAGCTAGCTCTCCATTTTCAATCCAGATCCCGGTCGCCCCCCTGGAGTAATCTCCTGTCACCATGTTTACGCCAAACCCAATGAGCTCCGTGACAAAAAAACCTGAATCGACGGAACGGATGATTTCATCCCGCGAGTACTTTCCAGGGACCAGGTGAAAATTACTCGACCCGGCAGAAGGCGACGATCCGGCGCTCCGAACCGCGTTTCCCGTCGAAGGCAGGCCCAGTTTTTTCCCCGAATAGGTATCCAGAAGATAGCTTTTAAAAACGCCATTCTCAAAGATCATTTTTTTACAGGAAGGGAGACCCTCTCCGTCAAAGGGGTGGGAACCGAGGGCATCGGGAAGTGTCGGATCATCATAAATGGTCACCGCTTCTGATGCAATGCGCTGACCGAGTTGATTACATAAGAACGAGGCGTCTTTATAAATAGCATACCCAGAAGCCGCCGATGAGAGATGTCCGATCAATGAACCGGCGACTTCCGAATCAAAAACAACCGGAACCTGTTGTGTAGACACCTTCCTTCCCCCCAGTCGGCGCAAGGTGCGTTGTGCCGCCTTGCGGCCAATAGATTCGGGTGATTCCAGACGTCGGCTTCTTCTCTTGGAACTATACCAGTAATCCCGCTGCATCTTGCCGTCCTGGGTGGCAATCGGAACAACAGAAAGAGACGCGCTCGAACTCTTGTATGTCCCGCTGAACCCATTACTGGTTACGTAAAGGACCGAACCCTGATGGTGACTGAAGTCGCCCCCGTCCGAATTGCTTAGCCTTTCATCTTCTGCCAGGGCCGCTTTTTCCGCCCGCAGGGCCAAATCAATCTTCTCGTCAATGGAAAGCGCTCCGATCTCAGGATCCTCCATGTTGAGTTCAGGGAACTTTACGGCATATTCTTCCGGCTGAGGTAATCCGCGGAAAGGGTCCTCAGCCGCGACACGCGCGAGAGCACAGGTATCGGACAAAAGCTTATCAAGAGAAGATGAAGAAAGATCAGAAGTTGAAGTCATCGCCGAGCGATTTCCGAACATGAGACGCAAACCAAGCCGCTTCCCTCTGGCATTACTGATCTTTTCAACTGAATTGAGGCGGACCTGTGTTGAAAAGGCATCCCCGATCACGACGACTATGTCCCCTCCCGTCGCCCCTTGTTTCTCTGCCTTTCTGAGCAACGATTTTGCTTCGTCAATACTGAAGGTCATCTGTTAAATCCTCACCATTTTCTGATCAGCCACTGGTCCCGCCGACCGTAATCTCAGAAATTTTTATGGTCGGCAGCCCGACACCGACCGGCACACTCTGGCCGTCTTTTCCACAGGTTCCGATCCCCGAATCGAGGGCCAGATCATTTCCGACCATCGACACGCGCGTGAGCACATCGGGACCGTTTCCGATCAGTGTCGCCCCTTTGACCGGAGCCCCAACCTTTCCATCTTTGATCATATAGGCCTCGCTGGCAGAGAAAACAAACTTCCCGGACGTGATATCCACCTGTCCCCCGCCAAAAGAGACCGCGTAGAGTCCATTCTTTACAGAACGAATGATTTCATCCGGGACGGAGTCTCCCGAAAGCATGAAAGTATTGGTCATCCTCGGCATCGGACTATGGGCATAACTTTCACGTCGACCGTTTCCGGTCAGCGGCATCTTCATCAGGGACGCATTCAGACGGTCCTGAAGGTAATTTTTTAAAATCCCATTTTCAATGAGAACGGTCCTTGAAGTAGGCGTCCCTTCATCGTCGCAATTCAGTGACCCGCGCCGGCCAGGAATCGTTCCATCATCAATGACCGTACACAGTTTGGACGCGACTCGCTGCCCGAGCCTGTCCGAAAATGCCGAGGTTTTTTTTCGATTAAAATCCGCCTCCAGTCCATGTCCAATCGCTTCATGTAGCAGGATTCCGGGCCATCCGGGACCCAGAACCACTTCCATGGGGCCGGCAGGGGCGTCAATCGCGTCCAAATTCAATAGCGCCTGCCGGGCCGCCTCCCTGGCATAATATTCAAAAGGTATATTATCAGAATCTCTATAACCCGGCTCCTGACCCAGAAAGTAGCCGAACTCCCGCCTTCCTCCACCGCCAAAAGATCCCACCTGGCGATTTCCTCCTTTTTCAGCAATGCAAGTTACGTTTAAACGCATCAGCGGAAGGACGTCTCCCACAACAAGGCCGTCTGAGGTCGCCACCATCATAATCTTGTATTCGCTGCTGAAGGAGGCCATCACCTTCTTGATGCGCGGATCAATGCTTTGTGCAAGGCGATCCACCTTTTGAAGGAGATCAATCTTGTCTTCAATCGGAACATCAATCGGAGGGGTTTCCACAGAGTAAAGGTCCTGCTTCAGGGACGCCGCTCTTTGAATTGGAACATTCCCGGTCGTGTTCCCTTCTTTTGCAATGTAGCAGGCGGTCTGTGCGGCGGTGAGCAACTGTCCAGCAGAAATATCGTCAGAATAGGCGTAACCTGTCTTCTCCTCAGAGATGGCACGCACCCCCACACCCTGAGAAATATTTTTAGAAACCTTTTTTACAATACCCTCTTCCAGGCTGAGTGATTCACTGGTCTCGTACTCAAAATAAAGGTCCGCATAATCGATCTTTTTCCCTAAAACCCGCCCCAAGGCCGATTCAAGTGATGCGTTTGAAAGGTTATATTTTTCCAGAAAAAACTTCTCCGGCCTGTTATGTTCCTTCTCCATCCGCTTTCCTCATGATCTCATTTAAGTCATCCGATAATACTGAAGCCAACCACCGATTACAAGGGTGGGGAAGTGAGCGAAAAAATTCACTATGGTTCAAGAACCCTCGCTTTTCTATGCATTAGGCTAAATCCTTAACCGCTCCCCTATCCCCATTCGCCATCTCTTCAACCTTTCCCCTGCCGCGCTAAGCGCAGCTCTCTTCGTCTCAAACCCTCCTGGAAGCGACGTTCTTCCTCGTCCCCTCTCACGATTAAACCCGGCACCGGAACGGGCCGACCGCCCACATCCAGCGCCACATAAGTCAATATGGCGCTGCTGGTGTGGGCCTGTTCTCCAGAGAGGGTGTCCTCCGAATAGACTTCCACCCCCACCTCCATCGAGCTCGTTCCCACAAAGTGGATCCTCCCTTTCAGAATAGCCAGATGTCCCAGGCGGATTGGCGAATGGAAATCCAGCCCCTCCATGGCCGCGGTCACAACAAGATTTCGGCAGTGCCGGTTTGCCACGATTGCCCCGACCAGATCGATCCAGTGCATCAAGGTCCCGCCCAATAGATGCCCGAGCATATTGGTATCGTTCGGCAAAACGATCTGCGTCATCTCTGAAACCGTATCACCGACATTTTTCTCTTTAACCTTTTTTATTCCCATTGCGCAAGACACCTCATCATCATGGACGGCAATAAGATTTATCCTAGCATATCAATTCCCACTTTTATATATGAAAGAAGCTC
>JBHHXE010000096.1:0-8678 GCA_046756865.1 Nitrospiria bacterium
TCAGGGTGAAATCGATCTTATACGTCCGTTTTCCCTTTGTCAAATACCCTGGTCTTGACAACTTCCCTGCGTTTCTCATAGGATGTAGGTTTTAAGTGGAGAGAGTCCGATAAATGCCATATAAGATCCGTGTTAGAAAAGAAGAGTCGGTGGAAGTCCAGATTGCCCACTGGTCAGAGTCGATGGTCAATTGGTTAGCGGCCAATGTAAAGGGTGTCCTCTTGATGATAGGCGTCGTCGCCCTTATCGGCATTGCCCTCATTATTGTGAAAAACATGAGCCTGGATACAGAGGGAAAAGCCGCAATTTTAGAAAAGGAGGCATCCGGTCTGCTTCATGATCCTATTCCTCTCCCAGAACCGATTGAAGAAGGAGAAGATCCTCCCGAGATCCTGACCCAGGAAGATCGGTATCAGAAATCGGTCACCCTTTACAAGGAGATCCTTGAAAAATATCCAAGCACATCAACTGCGGCGATTGCACAGTACGAGATTGGGAATGTCTACTTTGAATTGGAAGAATTTGACTCGGCAATAGAGGGGTATAATGCTTTTATTCAAACCTACCCGGAACAAAAAGATCTGATTTCAATTATTCAGCTTAAGCTGGGCTATCTTCATCAAAGAAAAGGGGATGAGCAGTCCGCAAGAGACTACTTCCGTTCACTGTATGAATCAGAGGGTGCCTGGAATCGGGATCAGGCCGGTTTTGAGTTGGCCCGATCACTTGAAGTGGAGGGCAAAGAGGGAGAGGCCAAAACGCTTTACGAAAAGATCTCTGAGGATTTTACCGAGTCTCCCTGGAGCGCGGAAGCCACAGCCCGGGTAAGCTTGCTGAGTCCGCCTTCTGAAACAGATTCACCTTCTGCCGATCCTTCTACTAAGGAAGTCAAATCTGATAAAGTCAAAAAAGAGGGGCCGGATCAGGGCGCGGAATAAGTTTTCTCTACTTCTTCCCGGAAGGTTTTTATCCGCCCTTCCTTCAAGTATCCAGACGACCTCCAGCATCTAAAGGAACCTCTGAATAAGTCATGCACTGTTTTTTAAGGGCAATAATGTCCTGTTTCCACGTTGCAAATCTTGAAAATAGCGGGCTATTCTCTGCGATTTGCGCCTTGAATCGAAACATTTTATCTCCTGAAAAATTCAACCCAGACTTAATCAGGGGTTCCTAACGAATCTAAGTACACGATCCAGAGCCCAACACCTGAGGTAATGCAAGCCTTTACTTCCCTTGCATAGGGCGGAGAACGATGGCAATGCATTGCCGCCGTACGGCTTCTTAAATAAAGTGGGTTACGAATTTTGGGGAGCAGACTGGAGTAAAGGTAATCAGCCTGTTATTTTATGGGATGATGAGGTAGCGGCCGGCCCGGATAACACTGGTTTTTCTCAGCCGGTTGGCTTTGAGCAAACGGCTCATTCTCACTGCATATTTCCGCGCAATCGAACTAATTGTCTCACCTCTTCGGATACGATGTTTATGTCCACGACGTTTGCTGTAGCTCCTGTCCGGGACAACAAGGGTTTGACCCGGGCGAATCACGCTGGTTTTTCTCAAATTGTTGACCTGGATAAGCCGCCGCAGTGAAACTCGGTATCTTTTAGCGATTACGCTGAGGGATTCGCCTCGGCGCACACGATGAATATCTGTATCATCAAAGCCGTTGCTGATTGTAAGATGTTGTCCCGTCCGGATGAAACCTCGTTTAGAGAGAGAATTGGCCTCAAAGAGTGCCTGCATACTTACTCCATATTTACGCGCAATAGAAGAGACTGTTTCCCCTCTCCGAACCCTGTGCTTAAATGTTTTTCCGATAACAACTTTCTTTTCCTTCTCTGGAGAAAAGTTCGCTAGGAAGAGTTGTTTCTTGCCCAGAGGAAGTTTGAGCCGGTAAACGGCGTAGTTTGGAGGTGTAATCGAGCGTTTCAGTTCAGGATTGTAGGCCTTGATTTCTTTGACCGATATATTGGACGCCTTCGCAATTGAACTTAGATAGGCCGGTTGCCTTATAATGACCTCCTCATGGGGAAGAGGTTCATCATAATTGACATGACGAAACCCGTATTTCTCGGGCTCTTTGGCGATCAGAATAGCGGCCATGAATTTGGGGACGTAATTGCGGGTTTCTCTATGAATACGCCACGATTTTCTGAGCTCCCAGAAATCTTTTGCCCGGGTTTTTCTAAGCGCACGGCGAATCCGTCCTTCACCTCCATTGTAGGAGGCCATTGCCAGCGGCCATGAATCGAACATGCCGTAGAGATCTTTGAGGTATTTGGCCGCGGCGTGGGTTGACTTTACCGGATCGCGTCTTTCGTCGATCCATCGATTAATTTTTAGGCCATATTTTCTACCGGTACCTCTTATGAACTGCCAGGGCCCCGAGGCGCGTGCCCGGGAAAAGGCTTTTGGGTTAAAGCCGCTTTCAATCAAGGCCAGATAGACAAGATCCTGAGGTAGACCATATTCGTGCAAAATTTTCCGCATCATGGGAACATAGCGGCCCGAGCGGACCAGCCATTTATTGAAATTTTCCCTGAGCCGGGTCTGGAAGAGGGCAATGTATTTATCGACATATTTATTTTGAATGATAGGGATGTCGTAGGTGATAACGGGTGTGGGGGCCGGTTTAATTTCTGTCGCTTCGGCTCTTGTCTCTTCTTCAAAAAAGAAGTAAAACCCGTCAGAAGGGGGTTGTTTGTCTATTTCCTCAAGTTTTTCAAGTGGGGTTAGCTCGGTTTTTTTATTCCCGGCCACATTATCCGAATTTTCTTGTCGGGCCTCCTCAGTCGTTTCATCCAGCGTGTCGAATGCGGTCGCAGTGAAGGGGATGAGAATTGTCGAGTCCGGAATGATGGTCTCATCTAAGAAATCCTCTGGGAGTCTGGTCGTGGAACTTCCCAACGGAGAGACGAATGCGAATACGTCGGGAGAGACAATATGTCCCAAGAGTACTATGCCGATGAAGATATAATTACGCAAAGACAACCTCCAACTTGCGCTGCTCTACAGGTCAAAACCTTGAATGGGATGCCCGGAAGGTGTTCCGGCTGATAACCACCTTCTAATAATAACGAATATTCGATCATTGTCAAATAAAAATAGACATAAAATATCAATAAAAAGTAGCCATTCATGGACTTCGAGCTGGAAATTTTGCCGGATTGTGTCCCGGTCTGCCTTGACCACTTGACTAAAGCTTTAGTAAGTTATGTTGTAAATTCAGGAAACTATTGAATATTAATCTTGATACCGTGTCCTGAAACCGGGAGAAAAAAGCCGAAGACATTATTTCCGGGAAAAACCTGAATTTAGTTTTTTTCGTGGCGAACGCTTGTTTCCGAGTTTCGGAGTACGCGAGAGTGGCGGGTTTCGTGTGCACCTGTCAGAAATAAACCATAAAACAATTGAAAGCTTATGAAAAGCCGCCTTTTTGTTGTATTTATCATTTTTGCAGCATTGATCTTCACATTTGCAGGCGCTCCCTTTTACAAGAAACCCCAGGAGCTGAATTACCTGGAAAGAGTAGGTCTGATTGAGGCCACAGAGGTTCACTTGAGTGCTAAGATCTCGGAGCGGATCATCGCGTTGCCGGTTGATGAAGGGGACCATGTCAAGGCAGATGCACTTGTTGTGCGTTTAGATGACGAGCAAATGAAGGCAGAGGAGTCCCAGGCGGAGGCGAATGTACGGCGAGGGGAGGCCGAACTATTAAACGGAAAAGCCAAAATTGTGAAAGCGAAGGTTAAATTCAGGGAGGCGGAACGGAACCTGGAGCGTCTTTCTCAATTGCGAAAAGAAGAATTGGTATCGATTTCCGACCTGGACCGTGTACAAACCTTGCTTGATCTTGCGAGGGCAGAGCTTGATGCCGAAAAAGCCTCCCTCCATTCCGCAAAGGCCGATCTGATGGAACGGGAGGCCCATCTCCGTTTGGTTCGCGTGAGGCTTAAGGAAGGGATGATCACCACGCCTGTTTCCGGCATTGTGACATTAAAAGCCTTTGAGGTCGGTGAGATGGTTTCTCCCGGTGTAACCATTTTGGCTATTATTGATCCCGAGTCAATATGGGCACGTGTTGATCTTGACGAAGGGGAGATCGGAAGAATTCGTCTTGGAAACCGGGCAGAGGTTGTTATCGCGTCCATGCAGGGGAGGGTTTTTAAGGGGAGTGTTGCTGAAATAGGTGAAGCCGGTGGATTTGCAACACAGCGCGATACGACACGCGGAAAACAAGACATCAAGACTTTTCGTATCAAAGTCCGGATTTCTTCTCCAAGCGGTTTTTTGAAAGCAGGTATGACGGCAAAGGTGCGTATATTTTTTGGCACGGGTGAAGGTTTGAAGGACAGCCGGTGATGGATATCCAATAATGGCAAACGCGATTGTTGTTAAGGAATTGGTCAAGTGCTATGGTTCGCTGTCTGCCATCAATCATATCAGCTTTGATGTAGACGCCGGAGAATGTTTCGGCTCGCTCGGCCCCAATGGCGCTGGAAAAACGACCCTCATCCGTGTATTGACTGGGCTCATCCGGAAAACAGAGGGGGAGGCCTTTGTCGCCGGACATGATGTCAGCAAAAAGCCGGATCAGGTGCGACGAGCGATCGGGGTGGTTTCTCAGGCAATGACGACTGATCTTGACCTGAGCGGGTGGGAAAATCTCGACATCTATGCAAGGTATTATGCGGTTCCCCTGAAGGAGAGAAGGGCCCGGATCTCACAACTCCTTGACCTGATCGGATTGGCACCACGGGCTGGAGATCTTGTGGCAAGTTATTCCGGGGGAATGCGGCGTCGCCTCGAGATTGCGAGAGGATTGATTCATAGACCGAAAATACTCTTTCTGGACGAACCGACCATTGGGCTTGACCCTCAGTCGCGCCGTGTTGTCTGGGAGTTGCTTCAGCAGTTCCGGCGGGAAGAGAAATTGACAATTTTTCTGACAACACATTACATGGACGAAGCAGACCTCCTTTGCGATCGAATCGCGATTATCGATAACGGTAAGATTATCGCACTGGAGACTCCCGAAAACCACAAAAAGAAAATTCCGGGAAGTGATATCGTTGACGTAGCCCTGAAACGGGGAGATACGAGTGAGCAGCTAGAGACGATGATCGGGGAGTTGAAAACGCTCCCCTTTGTTCATCAGGTCATCCTACATCAAGGTGGGCCGGACTCAGGATCTGATAAGCTTAGCATCTATTCCGACAATGGAGCGCAGGCCATCCCGGTACTCATGGAGAGATTGCAGTCGTTTGGAATGAAGATCCTTTCAATGGGACTAAAGCAACAAACACTCGAAGATGTCTTCATCCATTACACCGGGCGTTCGATTCGCTCCGAAACAGGAAAAAAAGTGAGTTATCTCATCGGCGCGGGTGTGCCGAGACGCTGGGGCAATTAGACATGATGCGGGTATGGGCCTTTGTCGAGCGGGACTTGAGAAAGTTCATCAGGAACCCCCTCGCCATGCTCTCCACAGTTCTGCTTCCGATTGTATATCTCCTGATTATTGGGAACGCGTTTCAGGGGACGCTCAGATACCTGCCCCTGGCTGTAATCGATCAGGACCACGGACCTTATTCAAAGCGGATGCTGGACCGTCTCTATTCGATTGAGGCCGGGCCAAATACACTTCGCGTTGTCACTGAATATGATCCGGCGGCGGCAGAGGCCGATGTCCGGTCCGGAAAATTAAAAGGGGCCTTGATTATCCCGCCTCATTTTTCAAGGGATGTTCTCCGGGGAACCGGTCCTCAATTGGGGCTGATCCTGGACAATACGGATGCCGTTGCGGCAAGCGCCCTGAACCAGGCTGTGTCGGGCGCACTCGCTTTTCTGGAGATCGACTCTGTCCCGATTCGCACTGATTTAAAAGCGCCGCGTGTTCTTTCCCTGGAGTTGTATCGAAGAATTGACTATGATGCTTCTATTGTTCCCGGGGCAGTCATCATGTCTATCTTTATGGGTGCCATGATTACGGGGGCCTTCAATCTTGTGATGGACCGCTATCTTGGGGTTCATGAGTCTTATCTCTCCACACCGCTAACCAGGAGAGATATCGTTCTTGGCATTATGATTTCCGGCGTTCTCGTCACAACCCTTGTGGGGCTCTTTGTGCTTGGCGCAGGAATCTGGCTGACAGCTTTGCCGGTGGCTGGCGGCGCGGCCTCTTTTCTTGCTGTCCTGCTGGTGATTGTATTGACAGCGCTGGGTCTATTAGGAATGATGTGTATTTTCCTGGCCCGTGTTGACCATCCCAGGATCGTCGGATTGTTCGGAGGGTTTTTGAACATCATTCTTTTTTTTCCCAGCGGAGCGGTTTATCCGATTGAGAGTTTTCCACCGTGGCTTCGCTCGTTTACGCAATACAATCCGGAGACCTATGCCGTTCACGCATTGAAGTCAATACTTTTCAAAGGAGCACAATGGGAAGCCATTCAGGGAGATCTTGCCTTCCTGGGCGGATTTACCTTGATAATGTTTCTCTTATCAACCGGAATGTATAGAAGAACACTTTGAGGATGGAGACAATGACAGCTAAAGAAATCGGTCGATTTACCCTGCTGGTTGGCGTTATGTTTTTTTTGCAGTTAAGAGGGGGCCCGGCTTTTGCCGCGCGAAGTGTCACGATTGAAGAGGCTTACCGCCTGGCACTGGAAAAAAGTGAATTTATCCTGATTGCCGGGGAAGATGTCAAGCTGGCCGAGGATGAGAAGCTTCGCGCCCGAAGCGCACTCTTTCCCTCAATAAAAGCAGACCTGAGCTATCAACGCCGCGTGGACGCCAAGTCTTCAGGAAATTTTGTTTTGAGGTCTGAAGAGGATGAAGATTTTCAAGTCACCTTAACTCAGCAGCTCTTTTCCGGCGGTCGGGCATCGGCAAACTTGAGGAAGTCGAACCTGGGAATTCGCGGAGAGATTTTTAATCTTCGGCTGGCGAAAGAGGATCTCCTCTTCAATATTGCAAAAGCATATTATGAGGCCCTGAAGGCTGAGAATAATGTCAGGATCGAAGAAAAAGAGGTGAGGCGATTAGAATTGCATCGCCGGAATTCAGCAAAACGGGTTCAGGTTGGAGAAGCAACGAACCTGGTTTTATTGCAGGCGGAGACAGAATTATCGGGTGCTAAGGCAAAACGTATCCGGGTAAAAAACACATTGGAAGAGGCGAAAGATCGGGTAGCCCTTTTGGCAAAAATCGAGGGCTCCTTTGATCTGGTGGTTCCCGCCATGATCCCCCTCCAGGATCATGTAGAAGCGGTTTGGCTCAGGTCAGCCAAAGAGAATCGTTATGATCTCAAGCAGAGTGCGATTGATATTAATGCTGCAGACGAAGACATTGCGGTGGCTAAGGGAAGTTTTTTCCCCACGCTCTCACTTGAAGCATCATACCGATTCACAGACCAGGATCCAAAAGGATCATTCCTGATTCAGGATGACTTCTGGGCTATTGCAAAGCTGTCTATTCCTGTTTTTGATGGAATGCTTCGGGATGCGGAACTGGCGCAGGCGAGGTCAAGGTCCCTTCAAAGGAAACTCAGCCGGAAACGACTGGAGGATGAGGTTTCTGTCGAGGTCCGCAGGTCACTGTTGAATCTGGTGACCCTGACGAGAGAGGTTTTGCATTTGAAGGAGCAGGTCCGCTTTGCGAGGGAGACTTTTTCGCTCGCATCACGGCAGTTTGAGGTCGGACTGGGAACCAGTCTTGAGGTATTGGATGCCAATGCAACTCTCCTGGACGCGGAACGTCAGCTATCGAATACTCGTTTTGACCGTGAGCTTGCCATATTACAGCTGAAGAAGAGTAGCGGCCTTTTTTTGTCGGCGATCGAGTAGCCCGCGCGAATATGATTCTTGAATTTGTAACAAGGCCTTATGTATGATGGATGTAGAGAGGAGAACGTAGCGATGCGATATGCTTACCACAACGCATCAAAAGAGGGGGACCTTTCCCGAATACTGTTTTATTCTGTCCTTCTTCATTACCTTGTTTTCTACATCCTGTTTGGAAATCCATTCCTGATTCAAAAACTTCCCAGTGGGGGCACGCCCCTGGACCGCTTCTTTGATGTTCAATTGCTTTCCCCACCCGAGGCCGTTCCGCCCGGCGCGCCTAAACCCGAAGCGGTCAGGCTGGATGAAACAAGCAGTGGAACGAAAGTGAGTGCTCAGGAAACCATGACAGAAGAGGAATTTTCTAGGCTCTTTCAGGTTCCGGAGGGTTTTAGAAAAGAGGTGGCAGGTGTGGCGCCCAAACCACTTCCCCTGGCTAAGAACGTCCTGAATGAGGGTATCAATGTTGTTGATACGCTTACACTTCCACCCGAAGCCGATCAGCTTGTCGTTCCCGAAAAAAAGGTAAAAGATCTTCCCCCGAATGTAAACGGGCCCGAGGATTGCCTTTTAAAAGTAGTCGGAATGGTCTGCCCGAATGGTGACGCAGCCTGTATTGCCGACTATAAAGAATTCTGCGCCAGCCTTCCCAAGTAAAACGTGCTTGCAAGTAAATATCCATAGCCGGATCGGCGTCCGAGTTCAAACCGTTCTATTAATGCAAAAAATGAAGCATGTCAGAAATCATGAAAAATAGTTCGCTCCTCCTCTTTGATTATCTTAAGTTGGATAAGGTTTTCTTGCGCTTCATAACGATAATCATCTTCGAATGAA
>JBHHXE010000097.1:0-8344 GCA_046756865.1 Nitrospiria bacterium
ATGCAGCAGCTTGATCTTCCTAGAGAATCCAGGCGGGAGATCAAGAACCTGCTTCGGACACTGGTTCAGGCCGGGGAAGTTGTCAAGCTCCGGGCCAACCGCTACGGCCTTCCGGACAAGATGAATCTGGTAGCGGGCCTTCTGAAAGCGCATCGGGATGGCTATGGTTTTGTCCTCCCTGAAGAGGAAGGGGAAGCAGACATCTATATCCCGGAGCGGAGAATAAACGGGGCGATGCATGGAGATCGCGTTGTCGCCCGGATCGAGGGCTTCAAGCCTGGCGGACGGCGGGAAGGTTCTATCATCCGAATTCTCGAACGGGGACATACAAGTCTCGTCGGTCGCTTTGAGGCCGGACGCCGCTTCGGTTTTGTCGTCCCCTCGGACAAGCGGATCGGACAGGATCTCGTCGTTTCATCCCAAAATGATATGAATGCGCGAAACGGCGATGTCGTCTCGGCCCGTATCCTGACTTATCCGGAAGATGGCCGAAACCCGGAAGGAAAGATCGTCAAGATTTTGGGGAGGCCGGATGATCCGCGTATCGACACAGAGATTGCTATCGCGTCCTGCGGCCTGCCCCGGGAGTTCACGCCTGAAGTCGTCAAAGAGGCCAGGCAAGTCGGAGACAAGGTGACTCCGGCAATGTGCAAGGGACGCATTGATTTCCGCGCACTTCCAACGGTAACCATCGATGGTGAAAAGGCACGCGATTTTGATGATGCCGTCTCCATTGAACAGACTGATCAGGGCGGATATCGCCTCTGGGTTCATATCGCCGATGTTGCCCACTACATCCCGAAAAGGTCTGCTCTTGACGATGAGGCCTATCAGAGGGGAACCTCGGTTTATTTTCCTGACACCGTGGTCCCGATGTTCCCGGAAAAACTCTCCAACGGTATCTGCAGCCTGAAGCCGGATGAAGACCGCCTCACCCTGACCGCTGAGATGACGTTTGACGCCGCCGGGAAACAGCTCGGAGAACGGCTCTATGAAAGTGTCATCCGGAGTAATGAGCGAATGACCTATACCGCCGTCGCACAGATTTGTGCGGATCGTGATCCTGATACCCGCTCACGCTATGCGAAGCTTCTGCCGCAATTTGACATGATGCTGTCTCTTGCCATGCAGCTCCGGAAAAATCGTTTGTCCCGCGGCAGCCTGGATTTCGATCTTCCTGAACCGGAGATCATTCTAAGCCTGACGGGAGAAACCCTTGATATTATCCGTGAAGAACGCAATGTCGCCCACCAGATCATCGAAGCCTTTATGCTTGCGGCAAATGAAACAGTTGCCGGATACTTAAGGGATCAGGATATACCAACTTTGTATCGAATTCATGAAGCCCCCGATCCCGACCGGATTTCTGATTTTAACGACTTGATCAAGGTCTTTGGCTACAAAGCCCGAAAGCGTGAAAGGCCTGCGCCCAAAGATCTCTCTGAGATTTTAAACGAGGTCAAGGGGAAACCGGAGGAAGGGCTGATCCACCAGGTTCTTCTCCGGACAATGAAGCAGGCCCGGTATTCGTCTGAAAACCACGGCCATTTCGGCCTCGCCTCAGAGGTCTATACTCATTTTACATCACCCATCCGCCGCTACCCTGACCTGGTTGTCCACCGGATCTTGAAACAGGTAATCAATGGGGCAATGAAACTACCGGAAAAAGAGGAATGGATGGCGCGCCTCACGGAGATCGCCCAGCAGACTTCCCGCAGGGAGCGGGTCGCTGTTGAGGCGGAACGGGATGTCATCCAGAGAAAGAAGGTGAAATTTATGGCGGATAAGGTCGGGGAGACTTATCCTGGTTTTATCTCCGGCATCGCCCCTTATGGATTTTTTGTTGAGCTAGAGGACTTTTTTGTCGAGGGATTGGTCCATGTCAGCGCGCTCCATGACGATTATTATCACTACGATGAGAGCCGCCATACTTTCATCGGGGAGAAGCGCCGCCGTCAATTCCGCCTGGGAGATCCGGCCCGGGTTTGCGTGGAGAAAGTTGACCTGGAAAATCTTCAGATCGACTTTAGCGTGGTCGAAGAAAATCAGCGAAAGCGGCCTGCGGGTTTAAAGAAAAAAGAACGTAAAAAACGCCAAAAGGCCAGATCCGGAAAAACGGGAAGAAAGACAGGGAGCAAGACATCAAGAAAGAGGTGAAGACAACGATGCTGAAGATTTCTAAACAAATTCTCGAAACGTTGATCTCCCATGCCAAATCAGACGCGCCAAATGAATGCTGCGGGCTTCTGGCGGGTAAAGAGGGAAAGATCGAGGAGGTATATCAAATTACAAATCTGCCGGAAGATGATCCGAAGGTTGCCGACATGCAGGTGCCGCCCGACCGGAAGTTTCGCTATGTGATGGACCCGGTGGAACAACTTCGGGCCTTTAAAGCGATGCGTAAAAACGGGACGGCGCTTTCAGGGATCTATCATTCTCATCCCCATTCTCCGGCCTATCCCTCCGCCACCGATGTCCGTCTGGCCTTCTACCCCGATGTGGCTTATCTGATCATCTCTTTAGAAAACAAGGAGAAACCGGAGGTGCGGGGATTTCAGATTGAGGATGAAACCATTACTGAAATAAAGATAGTACCCGCATGAGCCAGCCGTCTTTTGCAACACGATCTATCCCGATGATCACGCCATCCTCTTCGGTCGCCAGCCAGAGCGCACTTGTTTTCGTCGGCAGAACCGCATTGACCTGTTTCTCAAAAAACTCCCCCTCGTAAAGCCGGGCAAGGAACCAATTTCCTCCCTTGTCCGGGCTCCAGTAGAGCCCCCGGTCCGACGCGGCATAAAGCAGATTTCGATTCCGCGGAGACAGGGCCAGAGACAAGATGCGGGTTCCCTCAGGGAGCCTCCCTTCAAGCGCTTCCCACCCTCCTTCAATATGCCCGGTCCAGATCTCATGATCGGTCGCCGCGAAAATGCGGTCTCCCTTCCCCCAGACCGCAAAACGGAAGGGAGCATCCGGAGGGGTCGGGATTCTCTTCCATTCCGCATCCCCCTGCCTTCTATTGACCCAAATCCCCCCTGCCGTTACGGCGAGGAGCCCTGATTCACCTTCTGACAAGCGAATGACGGGATCTTCCGGAATTGACGATACACGCTCCCAGGCACCGCCGTTTTCGGCATATTGAAAAAGCCCTGCCGCCGTTCCGACATATATCCGGTCTGTCGAGTCAACCTCTATCGAAAGCGCTCTCACCGGCGGGTCCGGTTTCAGCCGTTCCCAGCGATGCCGCCCAAGCTGCCTGCGGTAGATGCCGTCGTCGGTGACAATGTGCAAAAAGACTGAGCCCCGCGCCATGGAACGGATGACAAGGTTGACCAGGCCGATGTTGTCAGAAGCCCACATGTCCCGGAGATTGACATAGGTTCCCTTCCCTTTTGTGCCGACGGCAATCCCTTCCGGACCATAGTCGAGGGTTTTCATCGGAGAAACGAGCAATCCCTGGTGGAAATCCTCCCAGGACATCCCAATCCGACCCCGGAAGAGCCCCTCCTTGGTTCCGGCATAGAGGGTGCCGTTTTCAAGCGCGATGAAGGAATGGATATGAATATTGGTCAAACCTTCGGCTAAAGGGGTCCAAAGAGCGCCGTCGTCTTTACTGTAAAAGACCCCCTCCCCCGTTCCGGCGTATAAAATGCCCGAACCGTCAACGGAAAGGGAGCGGATTGAGAGGTTCTTCAAGCCGGCGTTGGCGGATTGCCACTGCTGGCCCCCGTCAAGACTCCTGAAAATCCCCGCGCCAAAAGTGCCGACAAAGAGGGCTTCATTACGGCCCAGGACAAGGGTTCGGACAATCCTTTCCTCAGCCCCCTGGTAATGGAATCCCCGTCTTATCTGAATCCATTTTGTCTCACCTGCTTTCCGCCTGAAGAGGCCGCGTCCCTGTGTGGCGGCAAAAAGGGTATCATCTTTCGTGGCGACAAGATCCCGAATCATGACATCCGACAGGCCCTCATTGTAGGGTTCCCAATGTCCTCCTTCATCCCGGCTGATGTAAACGCCCCGGCCCGTTCCGGCAAAGATGCGCCCCGGCAGAATGGCCATCGACTGGACCTCCGCATTCTTCAGGCCCTCATTGGCGGGAACCCAGTGCTCCCCATTGTCCCGGCTGCTGAACAGCCCGGACCGAATCGTCCCCGCAAAAACCCGCCCCCCTTCCAGACGAGTCAAGTTGGAAATAAATTTATCTTTTAAGCCCCGATTAGCCGGCTCCCAGCGCGCGCCTCCGTCCTGACTCCGGAAAACCCCTTCCCCATAGGTGCCGACAAAGAGCGTTTCATCAGAACCCACCGTAAGGGTCTGGATGACGCCAATGCCAAAAGGCCCCTGCGTCGGGTAAAGGGTAACGCCTTCTTCCGGTGGGCGGTAGCCGGGCTGCAACTGGATGGGAACCGCAAAGGGAAACGAAAGTGGCTCCGGCTTGTTCACTGAAAAAAAGACCCCTGCCGAAATCATCAGCAACAGGAAGATTATGGCAAGCCGGCGTACACTCATTACTTAGTTTCCTTCCGGTTCTTTTTGTGGAGAAAGTCCACGCCTTCCACCAAAGAGGCGGACGGCAACAATACCGACTTCGTAAAGAAACAGAAGCGGAACGGCCATCATCAGCTGATTAAATATGTCTGGCGTCGGCGTGACCACGGCAGCAATCACAAAGGCGCCGATCACAGCATACTTCCTGTTCTTGACAAGGGCCTCAGGTGTGAGCAAACCAAATTTTGCCAGAAGGATCATCACCAGGGGCAGTTCAAAGATAAACCCGGAGGCCAGAAGAAGTCTGAGATTAAAATCAATGTACATCGAAACCGAGATGCGTGGCGTCAACCCGCTCTCCCGTCCATAATTAATCAAAAACTGCAGCGCGAAAGGGAGCGCGAGGAAATAAGAGAAAGCCAAACCGAGAAAAAAAAACCCAATCCCGAAAACGAGAAAGGGGAGGAAAGCCCCCCGCTCATGTGGAAGGAGTCCCGGGGAGACAAAACGCCAGATCTCATAGAGGATTACGGGAAAAGCGCAAAGAAAACCGACAAAGAGCGAGATTTTCAGATCCGCCCAGAACGCCTCTGCCGGGGAAAGGAAGATCAGTTCAGTCTCAAGCGGCCTCTTGAGCCATACAAGAAGCGTCTCCGAGAAATAAAACGAAACCCCGGCGAAGAAGATCAGGATGAAGAATGATGTGATTAAACGGGAACGGAATTCCTGGAGATGACCGGAAAACGGCATCTCCGCCGCATCCTCAGGCCTAGCGGGTCTTTTCACCTGTGGATGCGCCTCCTTCCCCTGCTTCCCTTAGAGATTGAGAGGCCTCTTCCAGCTCGTCGTTTATCTTCTCTCCCTCTTTCACTATCTCCGACCGGACGCCTTCGGTCGCCTGCCGGATTTCATACAAGCCCTTTCCCAGGGTCCGAGCCATTTCCGGGAGTTTCTCAGGGCCGATCACCACAAAAGCAATCAACAAAATAACAATCAATTCCGCAATTCCAATACCAAACATAGGTTCTTCACCCTGTTCTTCTCCAACAGGATGTCGGAGAAGTGTGCCTTCGTGCGCTAGACCGTCATTCACACATCGTCGGAAATCCAGAAGTACCTGGTTCTCAATAGACAGGATTCCCGGCTAAATATTCGGGGATGACCAAGTATGAGTTTTTCAAGTTTCTGCTAAAACATGGGGCAAGAAACGAGATTTGGAAACCGCCAAGTCGTCTCCAAGACAAGGCCAGAGGCTTTAGGATATACCGAGGCGTACAACCCGTATGGTGTAGGCCTTTAAGGGCGATAACGCAGTATCGCAGGCGAATCGGCGGTTTCTTTTAGAGGTCTGTCGTCCCCATGGCCTCGAATTGTCGCACCATTTCAGTCATTGTATCTTTCGCCGCCAGCTTCTCCTTCTGGTATGTCCTCTTCTGAATTTTTTCCTGCTCCGTCAGGATCTTGCGCCGATTTAAATCATGCAGTGAGATCTCAAGTTCATGGTGTTTTTTTTCCAGGTTGCGAAAGCGCCTGTTTTTCTCGCGTAACTGATCAATCATCTGTGTTTCTTCCGCCATTACAAACCCTCCACTTTGAGATAAGCAATGAACTCCTAAATAAACTGTCGACGGCAAGGACGATGATACCTTCCAGCCCCCCCATGCACTTCCATCGAAACAGACTTCTTTAGCCCACTCCTAACAGAGCGAGGAGTGTACTTGCTGTGCATGTTTAATCTCATACTGTAAAAGCAAGGCATTTTCATTCGGCTTAAAATAGTAGTTACGCCGAACTCCGACTTCTCTAAATCCGAACTTATGATACAAGGCTAAAGCGGGGCCATTCGAAACCCGAACTTCCAGAAAGACCTTCTCAGTCTTCTCCTCCCGGCCCAGGCCAAGGACATATGCAATCAGTGCGGCGCCGCCCCCCTTCCTGCGGAATCCCGGGTGCACGGCCAGATTCAAAATATGCATTTCCTCAAATACCAGGCTAAAAAGCACATAGCCGACAATCCCTGCGCTGGATTTCTCCTCAGCGATATATGATTGTGAAAAGGGCCGCTTCTGAAATTCAGACAGGAACATCCCCTTACTCCATGGGCATGGAAAAGAAAGCGCTTCAATCTCCAACACGCGGGGGAGATCGCTTTCATCCATCGGTCTCAGGATGAGATTGGTCGTTCTTGACTTTTCCAGCATCATACGCTTTTGTCCCGGACATAGGGTCACGCCAGAGCGTTTTAGTACCCGATCAACCAGACCTTATTTTACCGCGACCCGCCTCCCATTTCAACTCGGCCTGAGAAACCCGCAGATAAAGTGGGACGGCCTGATCATGCCTGCACACTTCCCCCTTTTCAAGGCGAAGCAGCGCCCGTTGTGCAAGCTGTTCTGCCGAGGGGAAAAAGACGGTCTGAGACGGAAAACGCGCACGCGCGCCGAATATCCCGGCTATGTTTTCCCGATATTTTACGGCCCCGTCACCAGCAAAAAGAACCTCATCGGGAGGCGACCCTTTGATTCCAGGGAGCCTGCGTTTAATCTCTTCCAGGGCCTCATGGGGCGAGCCAAGCTGGTCTGGTTTGCACCGGATCAAGTCTCTCTCCCGGTAATCAAATAAGGACCAGTAAACCTCTTCTTGGCGCGCGTCAATCATCGGCATGGTCAAGCCTTTCGTTTGAGGAAATGCAGCTGCGATCACTTCCATTGTCGGCACCAGAACGATCGGTTTGTCCGCTCCCATGGCCAGCCCCTTTGCTGTCGCAAGCCCGATGCGCAGGCCGGTGAAAGAACCAGGCCCCATCGAAACAGCGATCGCGTCCAATTCAGGAAGTAAGGTCCCGCTCTCCTTCAGAACCCGGTCAATGGCCACCAAGAGCTGTTCTGAATGGCGGGCGCCAGGGGCAAGACGGCATGCGCCAATCAATCCCGCACGATCCGTCAGGGCAA
Organism: Nitrospiria bacterium; assembly: GCA_046756865.1. GTDB lineage: Bacteria > Nitrospirota > Nitrospiria > SBBL01 > JAADHI01 > DUAG01. The sequence continues at coordinate 7,440 of JBHHXE010000097.1, forward strand.
CGCTCCCGGCCAGGGTACTGGTTTCAATCGCGAGCACCTTACTCATCTTTTATGCCCTGTCCCTTCTGTGGCGGCGCAATCCGGGAAACCTCCCTGAAGTTTAAAGAGACCGTTCCCCCTCCCATTTTTCCACTGACAGAAAAAGGGAAATGGCGGCTGTCGACCCCTCGGTAATCATCCAGCAAAATAACACCGCGCCGCAGACCGGTGCGGTCGAACAGCTCAACTTTCTTTACCCAAAACCGGGTCCGCTCAATCCAGACTTTTTCCCGGAGCCGGGCCCTATCCCCATCAAGCGTAAACAGGTAGAGGATGAAAAGATCATCCCCTTTTTCAAGAGCGGGGACGTCCGTTTCATTAACCATTGGAACACCGGCTCGTTTTACCCATTCCAGAAGTTCAAGGGATCCAAAGGGGATTTTTTCACCAGCGATATCCTCAAGCTCATCGAGAGGGGCCTGAAAACGCATATTCTCTGAGGGAATGTTTAATAGAAAGTCCGGGTCACTCAGTTGAAGGTCAAAAAGGGTCCCGCCAAAGAGGTTGAATCCCCGAATCCGGATCGACTCGTCTCTAGAATGCCAACTGGCCAGAAAGGAGTGGCCGCCGCGGTTCGGGCGCTGGGTTTTGACCTCCATAAGGGCTTTAATGCCGGATTCCGGTTCCAGGCGGTTTTGGTAGCGGTCGAGGAGCGCTTCAAGAGAAGTATCCTGCTTTACTATTGTCAGGCTCGGTCGAATCTGTTTGGTGCATCCGTAAGAAAGAACGATGAGAACCCATACCCATAGAAGACCATGATGATTCAGGCGCTCTTTAGTCACTTCTTTGTCTACTTCGCTCAAAATGGGAAGCGCTCCCCCTTGTAAATCACGCGTCATCAATGCGCTATCGCAACTTAGGAACCC
>JBHHXE010000098.1:0-8274 GCA_046756865.1 Nitrospiria bacterium
CATCGGGCAGGGTTTTTTCTTCGTTGTAGCAAGGAATTTGGATGATGAGATGCATCAAACACCAATCGTGGAACGGCTAATTGCTGGATTGTAGCATTGGGGAAATGAAATAGCAAAGATATTATGGGCGATGGAGAAGTCATCGCGGCAAGATCAGGCTTCCGGCGGCAAAGCGCGGGCCAACAACACCATATCATCATTCATTACAATTTGTTCGCCCGCACGCAGGAGCAATTTCTCGTGGTTTAACAGCCCATATTGCCAACGGACCTGCCATCGAGTCATAGCCGGCAAACGGGCGCTGATAGGCTTGTAAATACCTAAAACCAATGCCCGCAACAACACCACTCGCAGGAATTGTGTCAGATAATTGCGCACTTCTGCCCGACGATGACCATCAATGGTGTGCATCCCACCTTGATAGACCACCTGAAAGCCACAGTTCATTAACATCTCAGCCAATGTGGAACGTGTAAAATACGTGAGATGCCCTATCGGTGCAATGTGGCGCCAGCGTGGACCGTAGAATCGGGCAAAAAAGTTACCGATGTCGTGGGTACTGATAACCGCCAATCCGCCTGGTTTCAAGAGCCAATGCATAGTGTGCAGTAAGCGTTGGGGGTCGGGATGGTGTTCAATCACGTCAAATGCTGTAACGCAATCGAAGCTGGCCGGCGCTAAATCCAATGTCTCCAACTCTCCAGCCATTACAGGTAAAGCAAGCTTATTGCGGCAGAATTCTACGAAATAATCTGATATTTCCTGACCCAACACCTGAAAACCAGCTTCTTGAGCTGTGATCAGAAAAGATCCTGCACCACAGCCAACATCCAATAAGCTCCCTGAAGGACAAAAGCGCCGAATGGCACGGAGATAGCGCTGCCAGGTAACTCGGTTAAGGTCAGCATTTTGGATAAACCAACCTTGAATGAAGGCCATATCGACCGGATTACTAAAGGTATAATACTCCTTTAGAGCAATGGTATCCGGGCGTGGGTTTACGTAAACCAACTGGCAATTTCGGCAACGGACGATATTCCAAACATCTTGGGCGAATTGACCCTCTTGATCGGGGCGGACGGGCACTTCAAAAAGCAACGCCGGATCGTTCGAGCCGCACAGATTGCAACGAATATACTCCAAGCCGGTGGTGGTTGTAGACATCAGTCTTAATCACACTTTTATACCAAAACCCCCAAGATCCCACTTGAAGGTTATCGTAGCACGAACAGCAGTACGATATAAGAAATACTTGATTTAACGATGGACGGGCGATAACATCCGGGGCAACCCACTAGAAGGGCGGATCAGCTGCTATCTGATCCATTTCAGTTATTGTGTCAGGGACTACAACAATTAGAAGGTCTCCACCATTTTCGCTAATAAGCTTGTCTCCCAACCCTGGAATGCTATAGATCAGGCCATACGTACCCGGCTCAACATCTAGAAACGCGAAACGGCCAAACTCATCGGTTACGGTCATTGGATCGTTTTCCTTGTCGAAGGCAACGACTCCCGGCTCACCATCCACCGTCTCAACCACCGACGCCAGATACAAGGAAGCAGTTCTGGCTTGAACAAACTCACCATTTGCAAACCATACTAGAGAACCCCTTACCGATCCTTTTCCAGCCGCCGGTTGCGCAATAAGCGTTGCCTCGGGAATTGGAGTTGGCACCGGAGATTCAACAATACTTGCTGCTTCAGTCGGCAAGGGCGACTCACCGATGCTGGTTACGGCCGTCGCTTCGGCGCTTACAGCAACCCGTGAATTCTCATCAATACTTGGCGCACCACTATCGGCAACACAACCACTCAACACAGTCCATACTATGCTCATAGTCAGCAAAACTGTTCGGGACATAATCCATTATCCGTGTATAGTGATTTTCTTTCACCCTCAAGGTAACATAATAGAGACGACGCTATTTTACAAATGCTATAGAGAAATGTCAACCATCACGTCTGAAACTGATTATCTTCCAGAATGACGATTATTGGCAAAGAATAAGGAGCTACCTATCTTCCTCGGTAGCTCCCTATAACTATACTTCTTGCAACGATAAGATTATTGGTTGAAAGCCTCATAGGTTAGGATCGCGTCGCCACTACCGCCGAGCTGGTTGACAACGCCCACAATGCTCGCGTCGCCGCCGGTGGCCGTGCAGGTAGCAGCGCCAACGTAACCGGCTCCCAAAGTAGAGTTGCCAGTTTGAACGTCATTTAGCGCCTCACCAGGGTTGAGGGTGCCGCTGGCTGTATAAGTGGAGCTGGCAAAGGTGCAGTTGACGCTGGTCTGCTGGCTGCCGACATTCACAACGTTGAAACCGGTGAAGAGTTTGTTTCCGCCACCGAGGTCGAAGTCGTTGATAATGAGGGGGATATTGACCGTGGCCGTGCCCGAGGCAGGATCGAAGCCGTTGTAGGCCGAGGCATTAGCGCCGTTGAGATCTACCTGGTTCACAAGGCCGACCAAGGCTTGGTTAGCAGAATTGCCGGTCACTGCGGCGGAACCGACATATCCGTTGGCGCCCTGGCAAGCCGAGGTATTCGTCAGGTAGTTGATGCCGAAGGTTTTGGACTCGCCGGACGGAATCGTCTGTTGCTCGGTACATGTTGCACCTGGCTGACCCGAAAGAGGGGTGTAGGTAACAGTCACATCAGTAGAACTTCCACCCGTATTCTGAATTTGGATGCCGGTCCAGGTGTTAAAGATGTTGTTGACGACCAGCGGGAAAACTGGATTCGTGGAACCACCGGTGAAGCCATTCTGGGCCAAGAGGCTATCGTTGTCATACTGAACAATCGCAGCCACAACCGGTTCGTTGCTGGTTATGGTCGCTGCGCCGATAAAGCCATCAGATAGACAACTGACTTGATTCTGGATGAAAGTCTTGGCAGCGCCTGGCTTAATGGTATCAGTCTGGGTGCAGGGATCGGTGATGTTCGAACTACCGGCATAGGTCACCGTGACGCTAGCATCGCCGGAGCCGGCATTTTGGACGTTGAACCAGGTGTTGATGCCAAACGCATTGCGAATGACGAGCGGAACACTGACAGACGTAGCTCCTGCTGACGCGCTGTCATAGCTGGCCCCACCGAAGGAGCCGCCATCGCCCAGGATATTGGCGATCGCCGCCACCGGCTGATTCGATGAAATCACCACCGAACCGTTAAAACCATCAGACACGGCGCTTAGCGGGAAGTAGGTCTTACTCGAACTTTTGGTTACTGTGTCATTAACGGTGCTGGCCACGGTGCCATCTTGATTGTAGTAAGTAATGACAACCGTCGCATCCTGAGAGGAACTCAGGTTCTGCAATTGGAAACCTGAGGTGTAGCTGGATGGCCCCTGAGCCAAGGCGCTGGCACTAAAAGTCAACAGGAGCACAAGCAAAACCGTAACAACCAGAAAGTGCTTTTTCATATGATCTCTCCTTAATCTTTGGCCATTCGAGATTTAATTTCAGGCCCAGCTTATGCCATAATCGGCCTCAGGTCAATAACCCGTTCGGGTAATCCTCCCAGTTTTCACCTTTTTGCCCTCGATTCCCCTGTAGTCTAGTTGGTCCGCAACGGCGATTCACGCCTGAGAAAAAGCCAGGCCAGGCCAGCCATGATGATGATGGAAGCAATTGTCCAGATCCGCACAACGATAACAAATATCAGTGCCAATGACGGTGTTAAAGCTTGCGCCAGCACAAGCGCCATCGCACCGTCACGCAGCACAGGCTTTCCAGGAAACCAAAAAAGAAGGTTGCTGGCAGCAACACCGGCCCCCCAGGCACCAACAACCGTAATATAAAGGTCGATAGGAACGGCAACGAAACTTTGGAGAAGTACATAAATGGCGCTGCCGCCGAAAACAATTGTCAAGACCTGCAACCCCAATAGGCCGCCTAAATCTCTATAACGCAAAGGGAGTATCGGCTGATCGGTTCCGCCCGATCGTTGTAAGATAAAGATGATGAATTTGTTGAAGATTGAAGGCTGAACAAGAACAAAAGCTAAGACAGCTGCAATAAGCACAAACTCGGGGCGTTGCCAAAAGGTCTCGGTACGCTGAAGCAGTATGGTAAAACCGTACACAGTTAGTCCTGCTAATCCAAGTAACGTAAACTCAACCACCGTGGCAACGGTTACACGGATACCTGCCACCCCCTGACGCTCGTATAAGGCGACACGACCGGCCAATTGCCAGATCCCTCCGGGGATCGTACTTCCCAGAATACTATAACAATAGATCCGCAAATCAGCGTGATAACTCAACCGACTGCCAAATCTCGCCAGAATTAAATGCCATGCCAATACAACGAAGCCCAGGCCACTGAAGGCAATCCCCAACGAAAGTAACACCAATGCGGGATTTAGATGAAACGAGTAAGTCAGAACCTGTTTACCATTGAGGTATAGAACTACAAGGGCAGCGGCAATGGCTAAGATCAAAAAAATGGGCCCTCCAAAACGGCGCATATACGTTCGGCCAGGCCCAACAAACCAGTTGATGATCTCCTTATGCAACTGAGGTATCCTGTGCGCCGTTGCCTAACGCGTCTACAGGGGTGCTGGCTCCCATGATTAGACGTTCTCCTTCCAAACAAGATAGTCGCCAATGGCCAGGACATCCATTCCACAGTTGAGGAATGTGTCAATGGCCTCGTAAGGGGTATTGACAATAGGTTGGCCATCGACATTGAAACTAGTATTGAGCACTGCTGGGACGCCTGTGCGCTCCTCGAAACGCTTAATCAACTCCCAGTAACGTGGGTTCGTCTTGCGACTTACGGTTTGTGGCCGGCAGGTGCCATCAATGTGGGTGGCGCTTATCAATTCCATTTGGGTTGAAGCATTCGTGTCAAACGCCAAAATCATGTAGGGTGAGGGTAGCGGAGGGTCGATGTAACGCCCTACGTATTCCTCAAGGACGGATGGAGCAAACGGTCGCCAGGGCTCACGGTGTTTGACCTTATTGTTGATCACATCCTTCATATCGGCCATTGATGGGTTAGCCAAGATACTGCGGCTGCCCAAGGCGCGAGGCCCCACCTCTAGCCGACCTTGAAACCAACCAACGATGTGACCTTCTTTCAGCAAATCAGCGGTCTCAGCGAAAATATCATCGCTACGATAGTAGCGAATCCCGGTGAAACCTCGTAAGGCGGTTTCAATCATCTCGTTGTCATATTCTGGGCCCCAGTAGGCGTGCTCCATACGCCAGTCGGGCGGTTGTCCGGTCTGCTCCACATAGACCATCAGGGCCGCGCCCAAAGCCGTGCCGGCATCATGCGCTGCCGGTTGAATAAAAATATCATCCACCCAGGGTAACAAGGCTAATTTGCCATTCATCGAGCAGTTGAGAGCTGTACCTCCAGCCAAACACAGTCGCCGCAAGCCTGTTTGTTGGTGAAGCCATTCCGCCATCATTTGAGCCGCGCGCTCTAAGGTATCTTGCAAGGTCGCAGCCAAATTTTTATGAGTCGAGGTGATCGGGTCGTCTTTGTGACGAGGCGCCAACTTGGCCATAAAAGTCTTTCTACCGGCCGGGTCAATCACGGGGATGTCGCCGTCCCAGTCGATAAAGGGTAACCCTTCTGGGTCAGGTTCGCCATAAGCGGCCAATCCCATGACCTTGCCTTCGCCGCTGTGCCGCCGAAAACCGAGTGCTTCGGTAATTTCCTCATAAAGCAGACCCCAACTCCTCCGGTTTGACACGGTCTTCAAAATCTCAATTTCCGTGCCGCGCCCTACGCCCAGGATGCCAGACTCACCCCCCCCGCTGCCGTCGAGCGATAAGATATTCGCTTCGGGAAAGCCTGAGGCGAAAAACGTGCTGGCGGCGTGCGCCCGGTGGTGATTGACAAAGATGATCCGGTCACGCACGTAACCACCCAGGGGCAATTGGCGCTCATAGGTGATACCATCTCGGAACCATTGCGCCGCCTGATTCAAGCCGGCGAAGAATTTTTCGGATTGCAGATTTCCTAGCGCAGCCCGCATTGCGCTGTCAAACCCGACGGCCACATAATCTACCTGGTCTAACGTCGCCCCGGCCTGCGTAAGACAATAATCCATCGCCATTTTGGCAGCCATACGCGGCGCGTGCTTAATTCGATTGAGACGTTCTTCTTCAACCATCGCCACTAATCGACCATCTACCAGAATACAGGCTGCATTATTCCAAGAGATAGGATGCGTAATGCCCAAAATGATCATTAGAAAAATACTCCATACCCGATCAATATTGATGCATTTAAAAATCTGGTGGTCCTCCCCTGGAGTGTTGCTAAAAGATTTACGGCAAAGAGCGCCAAGTTCGCAGAGAATTTTTCAGGTTTCTCAGCGATCTCTGCGGTCTCGGCGGTAAAAGAGGGCCTTGTTTCGACAACAACACTCAAGAGGGGAACTACTGAAAAACTTGTTACAACAGATAAAACACAGGCCATTTTATCACCCAAGCGCAACACCGTCAAAATCTTCACAGTATCCATATTTATTTCGAACCCTCGGCCTTTTGACAGAAAAAAACAAAACTAAAAGAAAGGTCAAGTGGGATGGCAAACTGAAGGAAAAGCCGAATGAGTTCCTTTGGATGCTGTAAATACCACTTACCATCGGCCCAGGTTCTCGGCCAAACCCTTTCATACTTAATGGTATGCCGAACTATGAGTCCGTTATCTTGCAGCAAATCTTGCCATTCCAAGCGAGCTGCATAACGCTGAATCGGTTGATTATCCAAACAGGTGCGTCCGGTCCGATAAGCCGCCAGAACATTGGTCAGAAGACTGTAAATGTTGGGCACAAGAATGTAAACCCATCCATAAGGTTTTACGACCCGCACCATCTCCTGGATACCGGCAGCCATATCTTCGTAATGCTCTAAACTCCCCATACTGCCAATCGCATAGAAGGCGTTATCGGAATAAGGCAGGTTTTGCCCGTTAGCCACGGCCAAAGGTAAATTGGGAAACAACTCGTGCCCTTGTTGAATAGCTGAAGCGGACAGATCGCTGCCAAAGCCAACGGCCCCCTCACGCCTGACCCAATAAGCTAATTCGCCTTTTCCACAGGCAACGTCCAGGAATTTCGCCCCAGGAGGTAGATCGAACAGCCCGGCCGCCCAAATATAAAAAGATTCTAATTGCGAGATGTTTTGATCAGAATAGAGGACGTCATAAGCATGACGCGAGTCGCCATACTGACGAACTGAATCGAGTCGAATCTCTAGCATTAACACAGCCATTCATAGTCTCAACAGATCCAAGTTCTGCAAAGCGTGCCAGCTCCTCAAATTTGGATCTACCGAGTCTTCAAGTTGCTTGTTTGCGCCCAACGACGAACAACTCATTGCCCCAGCCTATCCAATCGAGCCCTCCAAAAAAGGGGGCAAAAGGTAGGCGCAAACCGGGCAAGTGCACCAGACGTAAGAGCGCTTCACGTACTCTCCTCGATGATACGTTGCGATTTAGCCAAATGGTGAAGCTGCTGATGAAGGAGAAATAGCCACCGAAACCACAACGCAACGTGAGCACCTGAAAGCCCGCTTTAACCAATGCCCTCCGCAAGGTATCGGGGGAGAAAACGGTCAGATGGCGGGGAGCGTCATAACCAACCCAGGTAGCGCCAAACAAAAGACGATCAAAACTGTGCTCGTTGGGTACCGTGCAGGCCACAATGCCGCCAGGTTTCAACAGATCGTGGGCCTGTTGCAGGGTGGCCAGCGGTTCGAAGGTATGCTCCAGCACATCCCACATCGTCACGACATCAAATGTTGCTATGGGCAAAGTTACTTCTAACAAGCGCCCAACAACTACATCTAAGCCAAAACGCCGTTGGGCATAAGCGGCTGCCTCAGCGTTTAATTCCACCCCCTTGGCTTGCCAACCAGCGCCCTTCATCTCCGCCAAAAAAATGCCGGTAGAGCAGCCCAAATCGAGGATATGACCGGCGTCACCCTTGCTGAAGCGTTCCACCAACCTTCGCTTTTGGACGATCTTACGACGACGCATCCAACGCATCAAAGTCCAGGGTTCGTCCTCGATGGCTGTTTTATAAGGGGTGTAATGGCTTGGGTAGTAAGTTGCCATCTGGGTTGGCGTTGGACGTGGATTCAGATAGCGCACCCCACAGTGAAGACAACGTACCATTGAAAAGCAGCCGGGACCGCCATATCCCCAATCACGTAGCGCTAAAGGCTGAGTCGTTTGGTCTGCCTGACACAGTGGGCAGAGGGTAAAGCTAATGGATTTCATTTGGTTAAATACCAGGCTACCGTTC
>JBHHXE010000099.1:0-8176 GCA_046756865.1 Nitrospiria bacterium
TACCCCACCAGATCCTAAGTCTGGCGCGTCTGCCATTCCGCCACCCTCGCATAAAGCCGTTTCTTCCCCCCGAACGGCTTGGGGGCATCTACAAAGGAGGGATTATAACACGGCTGGAATATGAAGAAAAAGTCCGATCTGGCTCTTTGTAAAGTCATCGTAAAACCCTTGAAAAGGCGAGCATAACTACGTTACAATACAAGGATTTTCATAGATGGAGGCCTCGCCGTTTGTCCAGAGTAGATCCTTTAACCCCGCATCGTCAGAAGATTGACGAGATTGATGAAAAGATTATAGCGCTGCTGAATGATCGTGCCCGCGTTGTCCTGGAAGTCGGAAAAATTAAAAGAGACAAGAAGGCTGAACTATACGCTCCGGCTCGGGAGCAGGCCATCTATACACGGCTTACAGGTCTGAACCAGGGGCCTTTTCCGAATGAGGCCGTGCGAAACGTTTATCGCGAGATCATCTCGGCTTCCCTTGCCCTGGAAGGCCCGCTCAAAGTAGCTTATCTTGGTCCGGAGGCGACCTTTACCCACATGGCCTGTACACGGCGCTTTGGTTTTTCTGTGAACGCCTTGCCGGTCGAAAGTATCAAAAGTGTCTTTGACGAGGTCGAGCGGGGACGTGCCAATTTTGGTGTCGTCCCGATTGAGAACTCGAATGAAGGTGTGGTCAATCATACGCTCGACATGTTTATCGAGTCCCCCTTGAAAATTTTCGGCGAAACGCTTCTTGAAATTTCTCATCACCTCCTTTCGAAGACGGGTAAGCTAAAAGATCTGAAACGGGTCTATTCGCATCCGCTGGCATTTGCACAATGCAAGGTTTTTATAGAGACGCATCTGCAGGGGATAGAGGTCATCGAGGTCTCCAGTACAGCAAAAGCGGCCGAGATGGCCCAGCAGGACCCGGCGGCAGGTGCCATTGCCTCTGAGTTGGCAGCCAGGCTTTACCACCTTGGCGTCATCGAAAAGAAGATCGAGGATCATGTTAATAATTTTACACGCTTTCTGGTCATTTCTCCGCAAACACATCTGCCGACGGGGAGAGATAAGACCTCCCTCTTGTTTTCCGTTCAGGATAAACCGGGAATTCTCTACGAGATCATTCGTCCGTTTTCAAAAGCGAAGATCAACCTGACCAATATAGAGTCCCGGCCCTCTAAACGTAAGGCCTGGGAATATATCTTCTATGTAGATATGGAAGGCCACAGTGAAGACAGGAAGATCAAAAAAGTGATCAAGGTCCTGAGAGCCGGAGGTGTCACCCTGAAAGTTTTGGGGTCCTATCCCTCGGCAGAAGAAATCGAAGCCTAACGGTTCTGGGCTCCTCGTGCCTTGCCCTGAAGCTTTATGGCAGTACCCGAATCGTTACAGGAAATAATCTAATGATGATCAAGGTTCACCCCGACATCGCTGGCATCAAACCCTATGTTCCCGGAAAGCCGATTGAATCATTGGAGCGCGAGATTGGCATTACAGGCTCGATTAAACTGGCGTCAAACGAGAACCCTCTGGGCGCTTCAAAAAAAGCCTTGGCGGCGATACGGCGGGGTTTAAAAAAGGTCCGGTATTACCCGGACGGTGCGGCTACCGAGTTAAAAGAAGCCCTGGCGGAAAAATGGAAAACCACGCCCTCTGAAGTGATAATCGGGAATGGTTCAAATGAGATCATTGAGTTACTGGTCAAAACCTTTTTGCTTCCCGGGGACGAGGCGGTCATGGCGTCACCGAGCTTTTCTCTTTATTCTCTCATGGTTGCAACGGCACATGCCAAATCGGTTCAGATTCCGCTCAAAGCGGGAAGGGTTGATCTTTCTGCCATGGCAAAAGCGGTTACGAAAAAGACAAAACTTGTTTTTGTCTGTAATCCGAACAATCCGACCGGGACCATCGTTTGCCAAAGTGAAGTGGCGCGGTTTTTATCCCGGATTCCCAAAAGGGTCCTGGTGGTTTTTGATGAGGCCTATGGGGAATACGCATCCGACCCTGGATTTCCGGCTTCCGTTCAGCTTTTGCGGGAAGGGGCATCCGTCATGATGCTTCGGACCTTCTCGAAGCTCTACGGCCTGGCCGGTCTTCGTATTGGATACGGGATCACCCGGCCTGAAGTTGTTGACTATCTGAACCGGGTGCGCCAGCCCTTCAACGTAAATCTTCCGGCGCAGCAGGCAGCCTTGGCAGCCCTTTCAGATGAGGACCATGTTTCAGAATCTCTCAGGTTAAACCGTGCCGGGAAGGACTATCTCATGCATCAATTTGACTTGATGGGGGTGCGCTACATTCCGAGTGAAAGCAATTTCATCTGTTTTTCTCTGCCCGGATCCGATTTGGAAATTGGAAGGGATGTTTATCTTGCCCTGCTCAGGAAGGGGGTTATTATACGTCAACTGGAAGGGAGGCACCTTCGGGTAACGGTTGGCCTGACAAAAGAGAACCGCAGGTTTATACGAACATTAAAAGAGGTTTTATTAAGGAGAGGGAAATGATTATTGTATTAAAACCCGGAACGACAGACCGGGAAAGAGAGCATGTTCTGGAAAAAATCAAGGAGGCGGGTTTGACCCCGAATATCCTCGAAGGGCAGGAGCGTACCGTCATCGCGGTGATCGGAGATGAACGGGCGCTTCAGAAGCAGCCGATAACCGCTTTGCCTGGTGTGGAAAAGGCGTTGCCGATTCTCTCCCCTTATAAACTGGTCAGCAGAGAATTTAAAAAAGAGGATACCGTAATAGATGTTAATGGCGTCAAGGTGGGCGGGAACAAGATGGTTATGATGGCAGGACCCTGCTCGGTTGAGAAGAAAGACCTTCTATCTTCAATCGCGGAAGAGATCAAGGTAGGCGGGGCTCGGATTCTCCGAGGCGGGGCTTTTAAACCGAGAACCTCTCCTTATTCTTTCCAGGGTTTGGGCGAGGAAGGCCTGGAATATCTCAGCGAAGCCAAGAAAAAGACCGGTTTGCCCATCATCACAGAGATTATGGACCCCCGTGATATGCCGATGATGATGAAACATGCCGATATTATTCAGATCGGTGCCCGCAATATGCAAAACTTCAGGCTCCTGGCCGAGGTGGGTGCGCACAATAAACCGGTCATGTTGAAACGGGGACTCTCTGCGACCATTAAAGAGTTCCTCCTTTCTGCTGAATATATCATGGCTGCGGGGAACGCCCAGGTCATCCTCTGTGAGAGGGGAATCCGGACTTTTGAAACGTTGACACGAAACACGCTTGACCTTTCAGCCGTTCCGGTTATTAAACAATTGACACACCTTCCCGTCATTGTTGACCCGAGCCATGCTGTCGGCTTAACCTACCTGGTTGCTCCCATGGCCAGAGCGGCTGTTGCTGCCGGAGCGGACGGTTTGATGATAGAGGTGCATCCCAATCCTGAAGAGGCTTACTGCGATGGGGATCAGGCGATGCTTCCAGGGGACTTCAAATCCCTGGTTGCTGAGTTAAGACTGATCGCAAAAGCGGTTGGACGTGAGTTGTAAGGACGATACTGTTTTTACGTCCGGGAAAGAAAATGATTGTGAGGCGTCATCCAGATGATATTTAAACAAATGACGATAATTGGTGTCGGTTTGATCGGGGGGTCGCTTGGCCTGATCGCGAAACAAAAGAAGCTCATTGGAAAGGTTGTCGGTTATGGAAGGCGGCGAGGGCCTCTCCAGAAGGCCTCTTCCCTTGGGGCGATCGATTGTTATTTTTTAACCCTTTCAAAGGCGATAAAAGAGGCGGACCTTGTGGTTCTCGCAACCCCGGTCGGCCTATTTGAGCAGATTTGTCAGTTAATTGCTCCCTTTCTCAAGGAGGGGGCGGTGGTGACAGATGTTGGCAGCGTCAAGGGAAAGCTGGTGGCCAGGCTTGAATCTGCTCTGCCTTCTCACGCCTCCTTTGTCGGCGGTCATCCGATTGCGGGGCGGGAAAAATCAGGTGTGATGGCGGCAACGGCGTCGCTGTTTCAGGGAAACCGGTTTATTATAACCCCGACGCCGGAGACAAACCAGGCGGCGCTCAAAAAAGTCGCGGCCCTCTGGAGGAAAACGGGTGCACGGGTGAGCGAGATGGATCCTTTCGATCACGACCAGGTTCTGGGCGTGGTCAGCCACCTCCCTCATCTTGCCGCATATGGACTCATGGAAACCCTTGCACACCCGAGAATCGCCAAGAGAGACCCGGTTCAGTATTCTGCGGGCGGCTTGAGGGATTACACGCGAATTGCGGGGAGTTCTGCAGAAATGTGGAGGGATATCTTTATTCAGAACCGGGAGGCGATGATTGAGGTGATTGACCTTTACCAGGAAACAATTGAAAAGATCAAAAAGAAGATTATCAGTGAGGATGGGGCCGGGCTCACTGAAATCTTTGAGCGTTCAAAAGAAATTCGCCGAAAGGCAATGCGCTGAAAGGTTCATTCACTTTGACATCATTCCTAAGACCTGGGTGGACTCTCTGATGGGTGGACTCAGCCCAACCGATATTCCAGAGAAAATACCTTTACGTGGAAGCATCAGCCTTCCCGGAGACAAGTCGATTACTCACCGGGCTGTGATTCTGTCGGCCCTGGGGGAAGGGACCGCCGAGATTGTCGGATATCTCCCTTCTGAGGACTGCGAGCGGACGGTCGCGGCCTTCAGGGAGATGGGTATCACGATCCTCGAGTCATCCTGCGGAGGAATTCCAAGGCTAACCATAGAAGGGAGAGGGCTTAGAGGGCTCTCGGAACCGAAAGAAGTCATTGATTGTGGCAATTCGGGAACAACAATGCGCCTTATGGCCGGGCTTCTTTCCGGACAATCTTTTTTTTCAGTTCTGACAGGAGATGCTTCTCTCAGGCAAAGGCCCATGCGCCGCATTGTTGCGCCCTTGCGCCAGATGGGGGCCGAGATCATGGGGCGGTCAGGGGGAGATCTTGCGCCTCTCGCTATTTCAGGTGCAAAGCTTTCTGCGAGAAGCATTCAGCTTCCTTTTTCGAGCGCTCAGGTCAAGTCTTCCCTCTTGCTGGCAGGACTTTTTGCCGAGGGTGAGACGACTGTTTCGGAGCCAGGCCAGTCCCGGGATCATACTGAAAAGATGTTTCGCACCCTGGGCATCCAGTGTGAAGGGAAGGCCGGAGGTTTTTCGGTCACCGGGGGAAGCCTATTTAAAAACAAGAGAATTGAGATCCCTGGAGATATTTCTTCCGCGGCATTTTTCCTCGTCGCGGCAAGCATTTTGGAAGGGTCCGAGGTCACGCTTAAAGGTGTGGGTGTCAATCCGACGCGGACGGGTGTTCTTGATGTCCTTCAAAAGATGGGGGCGGATATTCGTGTCCAGCCTCTGGCAATGAAGTGCAATGAGCCGGTTGCGGATTTGACGGTCCGCTCAAGGCCGCTCCATGGGATTGTGATCGATGGTGCTTTGGCGGCCGCGATTCTCGATGAATTTCCTATCCTTTGTATTGCTGCAGCCGCGGCCGAAGGAGAAACCGTGATACGTAACGCGCAGGAATTGCGTGTGAAGGAAAGTGATCGAATTGAAACCATGGCCGGAGCTTTGCGGGGAATGGGAATACAGATCGAGACCTTTCCAGATGGCATGTCAATTCGGGGATGCCCTCAATGGCGGGGAACAGCCTGTGAGACAAAAGGGGACCATCGCATCGCCATGTCAATGATTGTCGCGGGTCTTCGATCTGAAGGTGAAAATAAAGTCGATGACATGGATTGTATCAATACCTCTTTCCCCGGGTTTCTTGATTTGCTGGCGAATCTGAGATGCCCTGCGTAACACATCGTGACACTTATGTCGAATCGCAATCTAATTATTGCCATTGATGGCCCTGCGGGTGCCGGAAAAAGCAGCGTCTCAAAAAGTCTGGCTAAAAAACTTGGTTATCTCACGCTTGATTCCGGGTCGCTCTACCGCGCAATAGCCTGGAGGATGATTCAGGATAAGGTGGATACGCGTCGGTCCCAGGACGTTGAGGCGGCCTGTGCAAAGCTGAGGATTAATCTCTTTCTGAAAGGCACAAGCACCGAGGTCCGGGTCGATGGGGTCAATGTGACACCTTTTTTGCGCTTGCCCGAAGTCACAGCGCTTTCCTCGACGGTCTCTGCCTTTCCAGGAATTAGAAATCAGCTTTTGTCCGTACAGCGGTCTATTGGGAAACTGGGCGGGGTGGTCGTTGAAGGGAGAGATATCGGCACGGTTGTCTTCCCGGAGGCCGAGGTAAAATTCTATTTGGATGCCTCGGTCCGGGTGCGTGCATTGAGGCGGTTTCATGAGCTCCAAATAAAAGGAATCAAAGCCGATATAGAAAGCACGATACAGGACATTAAAGATCGGGATCTACGCGATCGACAAAGAAAAATCGCACCCTTAAAGCGGGGGGAGGATGCGATTGTGATCGATTCAACCCGGCTTAATCTAGAGGAAGTAATCGAGCGGATGTATCGCGTGGTGGATAGAATTGCGCGGGGAGACATGGTGAAATCCTCTCCCGCGGAGCATTAACCCTCAATGCGGCCCTTCAATTCGGTGGAATAATTTTCTGCCCCGGTGTTCAGCGTGTTCAAAAGTAGGCGATATGCTCTACAAAGTTGCTCATGTACTGGTTTATACTCTGGCGCGGCTTTTTTTCCGGCTGGAGGTGGTCGGGGTTGAAAATGTTCCGGAAAAAGGAGGGGTTATTGTTGCCGCAAATCATAACAGTTATTTCGATATCCCTCTTTTGGGCTGCTCTCTCTCAAGACGTGCGGATAATATTGCCAAAAGTGAGCTTTTCAGAAACGGCTTGATTGCAGCCCTCTTTACAGCTCTGGGCGGTTTTCCCGTCCGTCGCGGGCAGTTTGATCGCTCGGCCATTGCAGAGGCGGTTAGACGCCTGGGGGCCGGACGCCTTCTTGCGATTTATCCGGAAGGGAGGCGCAGCCCGGATGGACGGCTTCAGCCAGCAATGCCGGGGATCGGTTTGCTCGTGACAAAATCCGGGGCAAAAGTTGTTCCTGCGTATATAAAGGGTGTCCATCCCATCCGGCTTTTTCATCGTGTGACGGTCATTTTCGGGAAGCCTCTGGATTTTAGCGAAGAGATTGCCCTGGCGGAAAAAGAAGAGGTGATTCCGAAGATTCTTTATGCTAGAATAGCCAGCAAAATCATGGCTGATATGGAAGCGCTGGAAAGGGTGCTATCCTCCCCGTCACCAAGATAAGAGTTCGGAGGGTTTGATTGAAAGTTGTTGTTGCGGAAAATGCAGGTTTTTGTTTCGGTGTCAAGCGAGCGGTCAAGATGGCATTTGACGCGGCGAAATCAGAGCCCGGCGAGGTCCACAGCCTCGGGCCCCTAATCCATAACCCCCAGGTGGTTACGCGCCTGGATGAGAAAGGGGTGGCGCGGGTCGAGGCGCTTGAGGAGATTGATGGCGGGGCGGTGATCCTGCGCTCTCATGGCGTCTCGTCGCCCCATATTGTCGACGATGCACTTGAAAAGGGGCTTAAGGTCATTGATGCCACTTGTCCTTTTGTGACCAATGCGCAGCGATATGCCAAGCAACTGGTTGATGAGGGCTACCAGGTGGTCATGGTCGGAGACCGCAACCATCCGGAGACCAAGAGTGTGGCGGGACATGCCGGAGGGGAGATCCTCATTACCGAGTCGTTTGAGGAGATTAAAAAATACCTGAACAAGTTTAGTAAAAAAAGGATCGGTATTATTTCTCAAACGACTCAGACCTTTGAAACCTTTTCACAGCTTGTTGTAAAATGCCTTCAAATTTGTGAGGAGGTGAAGGTCTTCAACACCATTTGCTATGCGACTGAAGATCGTCAGACTGAGGCCCAGGAAATGGCGGGGACGGTTGATGCCTTCGTGGTCGTTGGAGGGAAAAATTCGGCCAACACGACTCATTTGGCAGAAATCTGTCGCGAAAAGGGCGTTCGCGTATTCCATGTCGAGACGGCAGATGAGATTGAAGAAGAGTGGTTTTTGGGTGTAGAAAAAGTGGGTGTGACAGCGGGCGCGTCCACCCCTGATTGGCTTATTCGGGATGTTGTTGCTTTTTTGAAAAGGATCTGAGATGAAATCCAGGGGGTTTCATTCGATATTAGTCTTAAAATCATTGTAACAGGGAGAGAAATATTTTTATGGCAAGCGCAAAAAGAAGGCATTGGATAGAAGAAGATGAGG
>JBHHXE010000100.1:0-7969 GCA_046756865.1 Nitrospiria bacterium
AGGACACCGCCCTTTCACGGCGGTAACGGCGGTTCAAATCCGCCTGGGGACGCCATTTATCGTCCCTTTTTAGTATAAAGGGGCTGTCTGGATCTTCATCTGCTCGGTTTCATTCCGTAATTAGATCTATGCCTTAGCCCAATCCACAAAATCTAACCTAATTAGGATTTCATTCCCAAGTAGAATGGCCTATAATTATCCTGCTTGAAGGTCCCCGTTTTCTTTTCTGATAGATGGGGCCTTTTGTGTACGGAGAAGCGTCTGCGAAATTCAATCAAGTATAATAAGGGATGAAGGTTTTGTTCCGGGGGAAGGTCCTCTTCTCTTCGCCGTTAGCATTTACGTTAGAATAGGGGTGTTCGTTATAAAGCTTACCGTCTTATTATCTATCCTGCTTGGTTTGCTTGTTGTCGATAATGCCTTCGCTTTTATGGGCGTTTCAACAGAAGGCACAAGTTTGAATCTGAGTGATGTCGGCTCTGTCGGAAGGGTGATGAACGGCCTGAGTCTGAGCCTTGGAGATCCCTTATTTGCTACAGATGCGCTCTATCGTAAACCAGGTGATGATGTAGATGGCATTTCAAGTTCGTTTGAAACGGCTTCACGGTCATTCAACGGGATCTCGATCAATCTGTCCGGCGAGTTTTCCGCCGGGGGGATTACGGGGTTGGCGATAGGCCCATATGCGGTATGGGGCGGAGATCTGGCGGGGATCTTTGTCGGGGCGGGTGTTGTGGTAAGAGATTTGTCTGGCATCGCGCTGGGCGGTGTTCTGATGGGGGATCGGGTCAACGGAATCGAAATCGGCCTGATGATCCAGGTCGAGCAAAAAATAAAAGGCCTGGCGATTGCCGTCTCGAACAGAACGAGGCGCTTAAGCGGTCTGCAGATCGGGCTGCTGAACTATGCCGAAGTGCTTTATGGCGTTCAAATCGGCCTGATCAACTATGCCGGAAACAACCCGAAAGGACTTCAGTGGCTCCCTGTGATCAACATGAATTTCTAGGAGTCGTTCTAGGTGAAAAATAAACCGCGAGTGGAAATTGCTTATTGTACACAGTGCCGTTGGTTATTGCGGGCCGCGTGGGTGGCTCAGGAGTTACTGACAACCTTCGAAACTGAGTTGGGAGAGGTCGCGCTCTGTCCTGCAAGCGGCGGTATTTTTGTGAT
The DNA here is from genome assembly GCA_046756865.1 of Nitrospiria bacterium. GTDB lineage: Bacteria > Nitrospirota > Nitrospiria > SBBL01 > JAADHI01 > DUAG01. The sequence continues at coordinate 1,171 of JBHHXE010000100.1, forward strand.
TCGGGTCGACGGCGAGATCCTCTGGTCCAGAAAGGACCGTGGGCGGTTTCCTGAGTCAAAAGAAATCAAGCAGTTGATCCGGGATCGGATTTCCCCAGAAAAGGACCTTGGGCACTCAGACTACAAAGCGTATTGAAGAAGAGATGTTCCCATCCCTGGATGGTCCCGGCACAATTTTTTCCAACTTTGCCCCACCGAAAATAACTTCAATCATCCTTTCCTTCAATCCTTTGTCAACCGATCCTGGTTTCATGCGTTATATAGAGTGTATGCATTGAATCTGCATAAGGAGAACAATCTCGGCCTTTTCTTGGCGAGGGTCTCTAATCGATGAGAACAATGGAGGGATGAATAATGAAAAAGATGCTACTATTAGGTATAACGACGATGAGTATGCTGTCATTTGGATATGCGATTGCCGAAGACAATTTGGGCGAACGGATTAATAAACGTTTGGACAAAAAAGGCGATCAAGTGAGTGAGCGGCTGGATAAAATTGGCGACCGCGTGAATGCTCACCTTGACCGCGTTGGAAAGAAAACAGATGGAAAGCTGGATCGGGTTGGAGACCGGATTGATGACCGTCTGGATAGAAAAGCTAAGAAAATTCGTACGCATTTTGATCGAAAAGGGGATCGGATTCAGGACCGTCTGGAGCATCGTAGGGATCGCAGGGAACGGCGCCACAGGCGGCACCGCCGGGATCATCCCCGTCTCACGGATCGTCCAGCTCACCCCCGAATGAATATGCAGAGGGGACGCTAATACTCCGTCGGAAAGAGTTGTTGTGGCCCCGCCGAGACTGTGGCGGGGCTTTTGAGTCGGGGCATATACAGATGGGCAGGGAGAGTAGTGTCAAATTTGAACAAGTCTCAGGCATTAGATCTTTTTCTGTCCAGCGTGGAGCGTCGCGCTTTTTGTATTGCACAGATCACAACGCGGGACCGGGAGGAGGCGCTTGATCTGGTTCAGGATTCCATGCTCAAGCTGGTCCAGAAATATCGTTCCAGGGATGAGGAGGAATGGGGTCCTCTTTTTTATCGAATTCTCCAACGCCGTATTCAGGATTGGCGGCGTCGGACCTGGGTGCGGAACCGATGGCGAGTTTGGTACAATAAAGCGACCGCAGAGGATGGAGGGGAGCGGGATGACCCGATTGAAAGAGCGGCCGATCCTAATGTTTCAGATTTGGCAGATCAGATGAGCCATAAACGGGGGGTCAAGGCCTTGCAGAGTGAGCTTGAAGCACTTCCTTTTCGGCAAAGACAGGCCTTCCTCTTGAGGACCTGGGAGGGCTTTAGTGTCGAAGAGACGGCCAGGACGATGGGATGTTCTGCCGGGAGTGTAAAGACCCACTATTCGCGTGCCGTTCACGTACTCCGTGAGCGCTTGAAGGGCTATAAACCATGAATGCTGATGAGGGAAAGGGGCCTTTTCCTGCCTCCGCAAAGCAGATGTTGGACAGGCTGGCGGAAGATCTTGATCCGCAGACCGTATCCCGTTTGCGCCAGGCAAGACAGCGAGCGCTTCAATTGCCGGTGAGGAAGGTCAGGTGGCTTGTCCCAGCGGCCGGATTGGCGATGACGACGGCGCTTATTGCTCTTTTCCTTTGGCAGGGGGCGCCACAATCAAACGAGATTTCTTTTGCCATGGAGGATCTTGAACTCCTCGCAAGGGCGGAGCCCCTGGATTTTTACGGAGACCTGGAATTCTACAGCTGGCTGGAGGAGCGCGAGGGTGAGGGGTAAGTGGTTATTCGTCGGAATGGCCGCCCTCTCCTTTTCGGGAAGCGCCGTTGCGAAAGAAAGTCAGGGGAGCCTTCCCCTGGATATTGAATTTCTCGAATTTCTGGGAGGTTGGGAGACGAATGATGGTGTTTGGATCGACCCGCTCTCACTTGCTTCTGATTCGGATGCGGCGCGTGAATCCGAGATAATGGAAGGGAGTCGGCTGACCGGCGACGAAGGCGATAATGCTCCTTTTAGTAAAGAGGGGACGTCTTCCACAGGGGAGAAAGATGAAGACGATTAGCGGTTATAGATGCGTCATGAGGCGTTCACCCGGGATCGGGGAATATTTAATGAAGGTTACGGTCGGGTGTGCCTTGGTCCTCTCGTTGTTCCTTTCTTCCGTATGGGCCAATGCGGATCGTTCTGGGATCTCTTGGGAGAATTTAAGTCAGAAGGAGCAAAGTCTTCTTCAGCGTTTTAGAGAGACCTGGGATCAACTCCCTTCAACCCGGCAGGAACAGATTCGACGAGGGGCCAGGCGTTGGGAAACCTTGACGCCCGCACAGCGCCGACGGGCCCGTATCCAATTTAAACGATGGAAGGCGCTTTCTTTGAAAGAGAAGAAACAAATTCGAAGGCGTTTTAAGAGATTTCTTCAGCTTTCCCCAAAGGAAAGGGAGGCACTTCAGAGGCGAAGGACGTGGTTTCAAAATCTTTCTCCTGAACGCCGAGAACTCCTTCGGAGTGAGTGGGACCGTCTTTCTCCAGAGAGAAGAGAGCGGCTTCGCGATCGGCTTGGAATCGACCGGATGAGGCGGCGGCCGCGGACAGACCGCCAACATCTCACCCGTTAAATCTTCAATTCTCCCAAGATGTCGCGATGTCGGCTAAGGTCTCCTCCCTATTAAACGCCGTAAACGGTGAATCATGATGAAGTGAATGGGTTGGATTTTTATCCCTTCACCGTTCACCAAATTTCCAAAAAAGTCTCTTTTGCCTTCTCCTTCAGGAGGCTTATGTGGTTTACTTCAAGTTTAACCTCAGATCTTGAGGCTGAGCAAATCCTACAAATCCCTTCCTGAATATGCTATCATCCCTTCCTATGAAGATTGATCGAAGACTGTTCCTTTTTTCGGTCCTTGCGGTTGGTCTCTGCCTCGTTTCCCTGCAGGGGTTATCTGGTGAGATGATTCCCCGGGAGCAGGTTGCCCCATCTGCAAGGGAGGAGTGTGCGGTTTGTCACAAGGGTTCTTTCCGGCACCAGATTGATGACTCTCGCGGCCCTTGGTGTGTCAATTGTCATAAAGTGCATCATGTTGGCGACCGCTTGGGACTTGAGACCTATTTTAATCGATTTGTCCGCGTTTCCCATGATGAGAAGGGCTCGGCGAGGCGGGAGGACATTGTTGCTCAAAAAATGGTGCTTATCCCGGCTGGACAATTTATCATGGGTGAGGACTTTTCAAAAAAAAGCCTGGGCCCGCGCCATACCGTCACGCTTCCCGCATACCGAATAGATCAGTATCATGTGACCAATGCCCATTATAAGCAGTTTGTTGATGCCACCGGGCATAGGCCTCCGCCGCATTGGTTTGGGCCGACGCCTGCTTTGTCCAGACTGAACCACCCGGTCACATTTGTGAGTTGGTTCGACGCCGATGACTATTGCAGGTGGGCAGGCAAACGATTGCCGACCGAAGCGGAGTGGGAAAAGGCTGCACGGGGGACAGACGGGAGGATGTTTCCCTGGGGGGAGAAATACTTGAAAAAGCGGGCCAACGTCTTCTCGGAAGGAATCAATGACACGACGCCGGTAGATGCGCTTCCTGAAGGCGCGAGTCCTTATGGCGTTTTTGATATGGCAGGAAATGTCTTCCAGTGGACCTCAGACTGGTTTCTTCCTTATCCGGGGAATCAAACCCCCCATCCCAATTTTGGCAAAACTTTGAAGGTGCTGCGGGGCGGGTCGTTTTTTGACTGCAGCTATTATACCTGTGGGATATCTTTTCAGACCTACAACCGGATTTCCCTGATGAAGCAGACAAAGTCTATCTCCGCCGGATTTCGATGCGCTGAATCAGAACCTAAACGATAAGTGAGGCATGTTAAGAAGTGAAAAAGAAACTGGTAAATTTAATTGTTGTGTTGGGCGTGTTGTTTGTCCCGGGGATGGAGGCTTATGGGGCGGAATGGACTCTTTTCGGGAGAGACAATCTTTTTGAACACTATTATGATAAGGAGAATCTTAAGACAACTCCGGAAAAGATCGTTCAGGTTATTATCAAGGTGGTTCCAAAGGGGAAAAAGGGAAAAGACCTTCTTCTCGGCGTTCGCGATAAGGCCATGTTTTTGATGGGCGGGTATGAGGACTATGCGCACACTGTGACCGCAGTTGAAATTAACTGTCCGGAGAAGCTGAAAGCCGTATTGGAAAGCAGCGACTTTGACCATAAAGGAAACGTTCTTGATACGGTGCGGGATCCCCTTGCGACATTGAGACGGGACTGGACCAGGATCGGTCCGGATTCTTATCCCTATTCCGACTACCATAAGGTGTTCTGCAAGAAATAGGGGCTTCCCGAATCCGGGATTGTTTCTTGGAATAAGAGAGGAAAGGGTTTCGTTCTGAATCGGATTATTCGAGCGCTACAACTTGAAGAAAGCGTTTATGAAGAGTTAGCCTCAGATCCTCATTCAATTTTACAGAGCATTATCGTGTTGGTTATTTCGACGCTTTCGGCGGGGGTCGGGTGGAGTGGTGGGCGATCTGAAAACATTCTTCCAGAAGCAATCACCTTCATGATTGCATGGATGCTCTCGGTTGTTACCATATATATCTTCGGGATGAAGGTCTTCCCGGGCCGGGTGGTGAAGAAGAGAATTCTGCCCTTGGTGCGGACGACCGGTTTTGCCGCATCACCCGGCATTGTTCGTCTCCTGGGTTTCCCTCCGGCGACCTCAGCCATCGTTACTGTTGGCGCGACGCTCTGGATGTTTGGGGCGATGGTGATTGCCATTCGCCATACTTTCCAGTGTAATGGTATTTCACATGCCCTCCGTATTTGCATTCCCGGCTGGATTGTTTACCTTGCTGCTATTATCATGCGCTGATATTCCTTCCTTTTTTCTCTTAATCCAGATCGTTAATTGGGCTTGACTTGTTTATAAAATCTTGATACGTTGGCATTGGCTTTGTTTCATCAAGTTCAGGAGGTTATTGATTTCCGCAGAGGCTTTTATATATTCGTCCTGCGGATTTTTTTTGAGACCCCGAAAGGCTGAAGTAAAGCAGGATATCAATAAAAGGAGAACAGTAGCATGCCAAAAGGTACAGTGAAATGGTTTAACGGCAGTAAGGGTTTTGGATTCATCTCGCAGGAAGGTGGCGAGGATGTTTTCGTCCATTTTTCAGCCATTCAGGATGATGGCTTCAAGTCACTTGATGAAGGCCAGGAGGTTGAGTTCGAAATTACCCAGGGTCCCAAAGGTGCTCAAGCCTCTAATGTCGTTAAGCTGTAAGTTCACTTAATACGTTTAAAAAAGCCTCCCGATTTTTTGTCGGGGGGCTTTTTTTAATGAACGCCGGGTTGATTTGACACCCAGAATTCTATCCGTTAAGATCGCTGACGATGCTTTCTAAAAAGTTCAATGAAAAGGTGTTCCTCGTTTTCGTGTCCATTTTACTCCTTGCCTGCCAGAAGAGCGAGCGTGTGGTTGAAGTGAGCGAGGGGCTCGCTACGCTTCCTGTTGCCTCTCCCGCTCCGGTTCGATCCGCCCCAGTGGCCCCGCATGCTCCTCCCCAGGCCGGTGTTTCCTTTATGGAGAAGCTGGAAGGTTTTAAAAAGAAACTTGAAAAAGATCCAAAAGATCTCGAGGCCCTTGTCTTCATGGCCAATGCGAACTTTGATATTCAGCGTTTTGAGAAGGCACAAACCTTCTACCTCAAAGCCCTCGACGTAGACCCGGACAATCCTCATATCCGGACAGACCTCGCTTCGACCTATCGTCATTTGGGGGACTCGGACAAGGCGATTGATGAATTGGGCCGGGTGATCAAGACGCATCCAAATCATGAAATTGCGCTCTACAATCTGGGTATTATTTTACTCAATGATAAAGAGGACGGCGCAAAAGCTGCAGAGGCCTGGGAACGCTTGGTCCAACTCAATCCGCACGACCCGCTTTCGGCTGAATTGAGAAAAAAAATCAACGAGATCAAGGAAGGCAAGCTCAAAAAAGTGGAACCGGAGAAACATCCAATTAAATGAGAAGGGGCCGCCATGAAATTTTTTCTGGATACAGCAAATATCAATGAGATTAAAGAAGCCGTTTCACTGGGGCTGATCGATGGTGTGACGACAAACCCTTCCCTTGTGGCCAGAGAAAAGCGGGATTTTAAAGGCTTAATTAAAGAGATTGCCCAGATTGTTGATGGTCCGATCTCTGCCGAGGTCGTGGCAACCGATGAGGAAGGGATGTTTACTGAAGGGATGGACCTCTCGAAGATCCATCAAAATATTGTAGTGAAGGTTCCCATGACGCCTGACGGCTTGAAAGCCACCCGCCGTTTTGTGAAAGAAGGCGTCCGTGTCAATGTCACGCTTGTTTTTTCGGCTGCTCAAGCGCTTCTCGCTGCCAAGGCGGGTGCCAGCTACTGCAGTCCCTTCATTGGTCGACTTGATGACATCGCGCAAGTCGGGATGGATCTTATTCAGCAGATCGTCACAATATATTCAAATTATGCATTCAAGACCGAAGTATTGGTGGCCAGCATCCGAAACCCGGTCCATATTATTGAATCTGCCCAATTGGGCGCGGATGTGGCCACGATGCCTTTTTCAGTGATTCAAAAACTCTTCAAACACCCCCTGACCGATGCGGGGCTTGCAAAGTTCCTCTCCGACTGGGAGCAGTCGAAGACTGCTTCATCCTGATCTCTCTGATCTTTCTTTCGCCGGTTTACCGGTAGTTTTCAAACTGAAGGTCGATTCCAAAATCTTTGGACCTCAGGAGAGCCATCACCTCCTGGAGAGCGTCCTTGCTCTTTCCGGAGACGCGAAGCTGCTCTC
>JBHHXE010000101.1:0-7918 GCA_046756865.1 Nitrospiria bacterium
CGAGTATGCTGGAATGTCACATGAATAAGGAGAGATAATGGCACATCCAAAACATAAACAATCTAAATCGAGACGGGATAAGAGGCGGTCCCATCTGAGCCTGAAGCCCCCGGGCGTTGTGCGCTGTCCTCAGTGCCAGGAACCGCGTATTCCGCATCGTGTCTGCATGAATTGCGGAACCTATAAGGGCCGGGAAGTAATCGCGGTGAAAGAGATCTAGAGAACCTCAACCCCTCCCTTCTGTAGAGGTAGTATGAAAATTGCGTTAGATGCGATGGGAGGGGATCATGCTCCTGAGACGATAGTCGAAGGGGCTGTTCTGGCGGCCCGCGATCTGGGCGTCGAGATTATCCTCGTTGGCGACGAAAAGAAAATTGAGGCCGCGCTGACCCATCATGCAACATCAGGCCTGCCTATCTCGATCGTTCACGCCCCACAGAAGGTCGAAATGGAGGATACTCCTTCCTCCGTGATCCGAAAGAAAAGAAATTCTTCCATATGGATCGCAACCGAACTGGTAAAAAAATCGGAAGCGGTGGCCGTGATCAGTGCCGGAAATACCGGGGCCACAATGGCAAGTTCACTTTTTGTCCTGGGGCCGCTCTCCGGCGTTGAACGCCCGGCGATTGCCACACTTCTTCCGACATTAAAAGGACAGGCGGTTTTGATCGATGCCGGTGCGAATGTCGATTGCAAACCGCAGCATCTTTTTCAGTTTGCGATTATGGGGGACATCTATGCCGAAATGATTCTAGGTATTCGGAAGCCTCGCGTCGGTCTTCTGAGCATCGGTGAAGAGGACTCTAAAGGGAATGAGTTAACAAAAGAGGTCTTTAAGATGTTGAAGGGAAGTACTCTCTCTTTTATAGGAAACGTGGAGGGGCGGGATGTCTATTCCGGGGAAACGGATGTTGTTGTCTGCGACGGCTTCATTGGAAATGTCGCGCTTAAGATCTCTGAAGGCCTTTCCGATGCCATTATCAAGTTCCTGAAGAGAGAAATTATGGATTCCTTCATAGGCAAGGTAGGCTACTTCTTTTTGAAGCCTTCATTTACAAAATTTAAAAAGAAAATTGACTATGCCGAATATGGCGGCGCCCCCCTTTTGGGCGTGGATGGCATCACCATTATTTGTCATGGAAACTCTTCAGGCCGCGCGATTAGAAACGCGGTCCGCGTTGCCAGAGATTTCCACAAGAAAGGGATGAATCGGCACATCAAAGAGCAGATCGGAACACAGATGGGGCTTTCCGGGTCTTTGACTGAGGAAGGTTGATGTTTTTTCATAAGGCATTTTTATGATGACTAAACGGTTTGGTCGATGAAGGCTCAAGTTGTTGGGACCGGTTCCTATGTTCCTGAAAAGATCATGACCAACCATGATCTTGAGGGAAAGGTTCAAACGAATGATCAATGGATCGTTGAACGGACCGGCATTCGGGAAAGGCGGATTGCCGCAAAGGATGAATCAACCTCAGACCTTGCTGTGGCCGCGGCCCGGAAGGCGATGAAGGCAGCCGGGATCGGCCCGGAGCAGATTGATCTTATTATTGTCGCCACCTCAATGCCGGATATGTTTTTCCCCTCAACCGCTTGTATTGTACAGGATAAACTAAAGGCAAGCCGGGCGGCTGCCTTTGATCTCTCAGCCGCCTGCTCCGGATTTGTCTATGCCCTTTCGGTTGGAGAGCAATTTATCCGAAGCGGCGGCTCTCAGTATGTGCTTGTGATTGGGGCTGAAACGATGTCCCGCTTAATGGATTGGACGGACCGGAGCACTTGTATTCTTTTTGGAGACGGCGCGGGTGCGGTTGTCCTGTCGCCATCCGATTCGGAGCGCGGCGTTCTTTCCGTTCATCTTCACTCCGATGGAAAATTGTGGGATCTCATCTGTGTCCCGGGCGGCGCGTCGGCGATGCCCGTGTCTGAGAAGGTTTTGGCGGAACATCTCAATAAAATCCAGATGAAGGGAAGCGAGACCTTCAAGGTTGCGGTTCGGAATCTGGAAGAGGTTGCTAGAGAGGCGCTGAGGTCGAATGATCTTTCGCCTTCGGATGTGGACTTTATTGTCCCGCATCAAGCAAATATCCGGATACTCAATGCCGTTGTCAACCGTCTTGGCATCCCGGAAGAAAAAATGATTGTAAACCTTGAGCGGTATGGAAACACATCAGCAGCATCTATACCCGTGGCCTTGGATGAAGCGGTTCTTGATGGGAAAATTAAAAAGGGGCATATCCTCCTTTTTCTCGCCTTTGGGGCCGGGTTGACCTGGGCTTCGGCTGTGATACGTTACTGATAATAAGGAGGTTGACTTGAATAATGAATTTCTGAAGGGTTGGGCACTGGTTCTCGGGGCTTCAAGCGGTTTTGGCGAGGCCTGTGCTTTGGAGCTGGCACGGGCGGGCATGAATATCTTCGGCGTCCATTTAGACCGAAGGGGAACACTGCCCAATGTGGAGCGGATAACATCGACGATTAAAGGTATGGGGCGGGAGGCGCATTTTTTTAATATCAATGCGGCAGATCCTGAAAAGCGAAAAGATGTCCTGGATGAGATAAAAAAAAGGCTGGCAGAGGATGAAAACAACGGCGCCGTTCATGTCCTCATTCATTCTTTGGCCTTTGGAACCCTGAAGCCCTTTATCGGCCCATCCGGAAAAACAATTATAGCCAAACCTCAGATGGAAATGACGCTCGACGTCATGGCAAACAGTCTCATTTACTGGACCCAGGACATGCTCCACCGGGAGTTGCTGGAAAAAGGGGGAAGGATTTTCTCCATGACCTCTGCCGGTGGCGCTCGGGTCTGGAAAACTTACGGCGCGGTATCGGCTGCCAAGTCTGCGCTTGAATCTCATACACGACAATTGGCTCTTGAGCTTGGACCGATGGGGATTTCGGTAAACGCAATTCGCGCCGGTGTTACGGATACGCCTGCGCTGAGAAAAATTCCCGGCAATGAGGAGATGATCGAGATGGCGAAAGGGAAAAATCCCCGCGGCCGCTTGACCACGACCGAGGACGTTGCCGGAGCAGTTGTTCTCCTTTCGCATCCTCTGGCCCATTGGATTACGGGAAACGTTATCGGGGTTGACGGCGGGGAGTTCATCGTCGATTGATCCGCATGCTCTTGGAGCATATTTTTGTTGACATACACAGATGTTTTGATCAATATCGCGTTAAAAGAGTACTTACCTTTTAAACATGGAGCGGAGGGTGTCTGTAGCTTTTCTTTTTCCCGGCCAGGGTTCCCAGTATGTTGGCATGGGGAAAGATCTTTGTGCCCATTTTGATGTTGCGCGTCGGACTTTTGCTGAAGCAAGTCAGACCCTGGGTTGGGATGTCGGGAATCTCTGCTTTGATGGGCCTGAAGACCAGCTTAATTTAACCCAATACACGCAGCCGGCCATCCTGGTGACAAGTATTGCGGTATGGCGCTGCCTCGGGGAACCGTTGCATATCGGTTCTTTTGTCGCGGGTCATAGTCTCGGGGAATATACAGCCCTGGTCGCTTCCGGAGGCCTATCCTTTAAAGATGCTGCTTACCTGGTTCACCGGCGGGGCAGGTTTATGCAGGATGCGGTTCCGGAGGGAGAAGGGGCGATGGCCGCCTTGATTGGTCTCAATCGGGAAGCGGCTGAGGCGCTCTGCAGAGAGGCATCAGCGTCAGGGCCGGATAAAAAGGGACAGGTGAGTTGCGCTAACTTTAATGCTCCTGGGCAAGTTGTTATTTCCGGGGACCGCGCTGGAATTGAAAGGGCGATTGAACTGGCACGGCATAAAGGCGCGAAACGGGCCATTCAATTGGCCGTGAGCGTGCCCTCTCACTCCCCCTTGATGAAGGATGCCTGTATCAAACTGGCAAACGAGTTGAAAAAAATAGAAGGCCGCGATCTTCAGGTTCCTCTGCTGAATAATCTCCGGGCGCAAAAGGTTCAGACCTGGCCCGAAGTGAAAGCGGGACTGGTTGATCAGCTTTCTTCTCCCCTGCTTTGGGAAGAGACGATTGAATCGATGCGGAAAGACGGGGTTGATCTTTTTGTCGAGGTGGGGCCCGGACGGGTTCTTTCCGGGCTCTTGAAACGGATTGACCGAGGCCTTCAGGTGATGAATATCCAGGATGCTTCGGATGTCGAAAAGGCGGCTGCGGTTTTTAAGGAAAAAGGGGAGGGGAGAGGTGATGCCTGAGTTTGACGGCAAGGTGGCCCTGATTACCGGAGGGGCACAAGGGATTGGAAAGGCGGTCGGAACGCTCCTTGCGGAGCGCGGGGCGACTGTGGTAGTCTCCGACCTGAATTTGGAGGCAGCCGAGCAGACGGTTTCTGAATGGACATCGCGGGGACTGGAGGCAATGGCGATCCGTGCGGATGTTGCCCGTGTCGATGATGTCAAGGGCATGTTTGATGCGGTCCTTTCCCGGTATGAAAAAATTGATATTCTCGTCAATAATGCCGGCATTACCCGCGACACGCTTCTGATGAGGATGAAAGATGAGGACTGGGACCTGGTCCTCTCCGTCAACCTGAAGGGAACCTTCAATTGTATGAAATCAGCCTTGTCCGCGATGTCGAAGAAGCGTTTTGGAAGGATTGTTAACATCTCTTCAATTGTCGGCGCTATTGGAAATCCGGGGCAGGCCAATTATGCTGCATCCAAAGCTGCGGTGATAGGCTTGACCAAGACCGTGGCGCGGGAATACGCGAGCCGGGGCATTACCGTAAATGCCGTTGCACCCGGATTTATCGATACATCGATGACTGAATCCCTTTCGGATAATGTGAAAGAGAGCCTGATGAAGCAGATCCCGCAAGGGCGTTTGGGACTTCCGGCGGACGTGGCGCATGCCGTTGCCTTTCTCGCATCGGCAGGATCAGATTACATTACCGGTCAGGTCCTTCACGTCAATGGCGGTATGTATATGAGCGGCTAGTCCTGTGTCGCAGAGGACGGTGTTGTTGTTTGTTTTTATGTCTTGTCGAAAAAAGGCGGCGGGGCGCTTGTTAGGATTTAAAACCTACAGAAACATGACCACGGAGCCTGAGAAAAGTTCCATTACCAAAGGAGGTGAAGAAATTGGCAGTTGATGATCGTGTAAAGAAGATTATTTCCGAACAGCTGGGAGTCGAAGAAGGGGAAGTTGTCCTGGATGCTTCGTTTGTTGATGACCTCGGGGCAGATTCTTTGGATACCGTTGAACTGGTTATGGCATTTGAGGAAGAATTTGGCATTGAGATTCAAGATGAAGATGCTGAAAAGATTCTTACCGTCCAAAATGCGATTGAATACATAAAAGAAAAGATCTAGCCTGTTTGTTTTTCCTGTTTTGCAGTTCTTAGCCACAGTATTACCCCGTAAAGGGAGAGTACTGTGGTCCTTTCGTTGTGTTTGATGCAAGTTTGTATGCCCGCAGGGATAAATATCGTATTATTTTGCGGGACATGCTCTGACAAAGGTAGGGCCTGGTTCTGAAAAGAAGAGTTGTGGTGACCGGCATGGGTCTGGTTTCGCCACTGGGCACCGGTGTTGAGAAGTCATGGGAGGCGCTCTGTGCGGGGCAGTCAGGTGTGGGCCGGATTACGCGTTTTGACCCTACGGATTATCCGTGCCAGATTGCGGCTGAGGTTAATGATTTTAATACGGCTGATTTTGTCGATACCAAGGAAGTAAAAAAGATGGATACCTTCATCCATTATGCCCTGGCCGGGAGCCAGATGGCGATGGATGATGCCGGCTTCAAGGTGGACCCTGCAAATGCGAACCGTTTTGGTGTGTACGTCGGATCGGGGATTGGCGGCCTGCAGGCGATTGAGTATTGGCATACGGTCCTCTCAAAAAAGGGACCAAAACGGGTTACGCCCTTTTTTATCCCGATGTCCATTATAAATCTTGCTTCCGGTCAGATTGGAATACGCTTCGGGGCAAAGGGGCCCAATTCCTGTGCGGTCTCTGCATGTGCGACGGGTAACCATTGTATTGGTGACGCCTTCCGGATGATCCAGTATGGAGATGTCGATGCGATGATCGCGGGTGGAACCGAGGCCGCCGTCACCCCGTTGGGGATGGCAGGATTCGCGGCCTCACGAGCGCTTTCCTTGCGGAACGATGATCCGGAACGGGCGAGCCGGCCCTTTGACCGGGACAGGGATGGTTTTGTTCTGGGTGAAGGTGCGGGCATCCTGCTGCTTGAGTCCCTGGAGACTGCGAGGCGGCGCAACGCGAAGATTTATGCAGAGATCGTCGGCTATGGCATGACCTCAGATGCCTACCACATTACATCGCCGCCGAGTGACGGAGAAGGGGCGGTACGTTGTATGAAGCTTGCCCTGAAGGATGCAGGGATGCAGGCTGGAGAGATTGAACATATCAATGCCCATGCGACCTCTACGATGGCCGATGCGATTGAGACTCTGGCGATCAAGACGGTCTTTGGGAAGGGTGCGATGAACATCCCGGTCAGCGCGACCAAGTCTATGACGGGGCATCTCCTGGGCGCTGCGGGGGGAATTGAAGCCATTTTCAGTATTTTGGCGATTTATAAGGGCATGATTCCGCCGACGATTAATCTCGATCATCCCGATCCGAAATGTGACCTTGATTATACTCCCCTTCGGGCGCGCCAGCGCGAAGTGGGTGCAGTTCTTTCAAACTCATTCGGTTTCGGCGGGACCAATTCTGTCCTGATCTTCAAAAAATACCAGGAACAATAGTTCTGCAGAACAAACATCTCCTTGTTACCTTCAGGACCGTTTGCCTCCCATGACACCGAAAGATATTCGATTCCTGGAAGATGAACTCGGCTGTTTTTTTGACGAACCGGCGCTTCTTCGACATGCATTGACACATAAATCCTACCTGAATGAGAACAGAGAAAAAGATGTTGAAGATAATGAACGCCTCGAGTTTTTAGGCGATTCTGTTCTTGGCCTGATCATCAGTGACGTTCTCATGGAGCGCTTCCCGGAGGCTTCTGAAGGCGATTTATCAAAAATGAAGGCCAGGATTGTCAGCGAGGAAACACTGGCCCGAATCGCAAAGGGAATCGATCTTGGATCTTTTCTCTACCTTGGAAAAGGGGAGGAGAGAACACTTGGGAGGGAGAAGCCTTCGCTTTTGTCGGATGCGATGGAATCCGTGATTGCGGCAGTTTATCTCGACAAAGGATTTGTACCGGTTCGGGAGGTTGTCCTGAAGCAGTTTAATCCCTACTTAAAGGAAGTGCCCTTGTCCAAATTCGCAAGCGATTACAAGACCGAACTTCAGGAGAAGTGCCAAAAGAGATTTGGAACGCTTCCTGTCTACGTGGTTGTTCAGGAATCGGGACCGGATCATCAAAAGAGATTTGAGATTGAGATCCGGATCAATGATATGCCTTATGGTGTCAGTGCGGGAAACAGTAAGAAGGAGGCGGAACAGCGCGCCGCGAAAATAGCCCTAGGGAAACTTCAGGAGTCATCAGAACTTCAGTGAGCGGAGGATTTTCTTCCATGAACGCAAGTTGACAGGGGGCATGGTTTCCGATAAAGTCACTTAGGAAATAGGATGCTTGAGAAGAAGCTAAGCGCTTATCAGAATGAGGGTTTGATGAAACAATTTATGCGATCATTGTTTTATTTTGCCGTGATGCTTATCGCGGCCTATTATATTGTTCAGTTGGTTCTGGTCATTTCTCCCGGAAGCGATATGTTTGCGCCTCATTAAAAACGCTTTCAGAAGAAACAATCATAAGAAATAACAACGATTTAATTTTCCCGTTTTTCTTCTTCCCACCTGAAAGAATTGCCGTTTCTTTCCTCCCTTTACCCTGAAACGAACCTGTTTCTCCGAATGACTATTCCCTAATTCCGCGATCGCGGAATTAGAAACCGCCGATTTGCCTGAAAAGACTGCGTTATCGGCCAAAGGTCTCCTCACCGTA
>JBHHXE010000102.1:0-7901 GCA_046756865.1 Nitrospiria bacterium
GGTTTTGCCCCAAACTGAATGGCAATATTAGATGTAGAAATCAAAGTTTACTCCTTAGGATACAAATCATTGTGAAAACTCATGTTAGGTGCCTAATCATAACCATGGTCATTATGTAATAGAGCAGAAAGGATGTTCAATCGAAAACTTAGCAATTTTCCAGATCCCTTAGGTTAAGGGCCTTATTCGAGAAGGGACGAAATCCTTGTCTCATCCCTAAGCATCCCTTCCCCTAGTTTGTTTCAGCCGCTCTAGTGTTCTTTTCGCTTCAAGTACGCGTAGATCATCTGGGTCGAATATATGGTTTTGGATAAAGGCCTCCATTGCCTCTTCCGCCTCTTTTGTGCGGCCTAATTCTTTATAGGTCAGGCCGAGATAGTAGTAGGTAACACTTCCAGGTGCGACCCGCCCGAGTTCTTCGATCCCCTTCTCAAGCACCACCGCCGCGTCTTCAAAACGTCCCAGGATAAATAGGCCCGCACCGCCGTAAAGCCGACTGAGGGGCTTGGAAACGACACGTTCAAAAATCTGTGCCATGCGTTCCTCTTCCGGGATCAGAATACCGATCTCACGGCGCCAGGCCACCATAGCCCGGTATGCAAGCTTCTTGTATTTTTTCGGCTGGGTCTCAAGTTCTTTCCGTGTTTCATCCAAGCTGGCAATAAATTGTCCCAACGCCCGCTTTGCCTCTTCCTCCCGCCCAAGTTTTTTCAGGGTCAGGCTTTGATAATAATGAACAAAGGGCTCAGAAAAAAAACGACTTCGATCCAGAACTTCTAAGCTTTCTTCGTATTTGCCTTGATAATACAAGTTCACGCCGTGGGGATAATATCCCTTGATGATTTCAGGATGGGTACTCCACAACAAATCGAGCAGGGGTGCCGCTTTCTTATAGGCACCCTGTTTCTGATAAAATTTTGCAAGGCTCAGCAGGGTATCCCCGTGTGTGGGATCTCTGTCCAAGGCACGTTTCCAGGCCTCTTCCGCCCCTCGAAGGTCCTTTGCCTTCATCAGGACCCCGCCCCGCAGCCACTCCCCTACTGCTGTCGTATCCAGGAGAAGCCCCGATTTAATCATCTCTACGGCTTCATCTTCTTTTTCAAGGCGAAGATATCCCTTCGCCAAGGCATAGTAAGCGGAGGCCTGCTCCGACGGCGGCTCATCCTCTCCGATTAAATAATTTCGCCCTTTGGAAGCCGCCGACTTCATTTCGGCAATATGGATTGACATCGTGTCTTCAAAAAGTGATTTCGGTGTTTGAAACTCAACAAGGGTAAAGTCGTCTGTATTCAACTCGGCATCCCCAATGTAGCTATTAATTTCTTCAGGCCCGAGTAAAAAGTGGGACCAGAGATCGAAAAGGGAATAGACACCAACCCGGGACAGGTCCTTTGCAACGGACCGCACCGAAAAGCGTTTTAACATTTCATCCCGGTTGATCTGAAAGGAGGTTTCAGATCCAAGCAAAATAAGATCTCCCGCTTCGGTATAAAATATCAGAACCTGAGGAAAGACCGAGTGAAAGGTCTTAATCACCGATTTCAACTCCGGGGCCCTGATCCCATAGAAATGTATCCATTGTGTAAATATTCCGTCTTTACTGAGGTGCGCCCTTCCGACCTCGAAAAATTCTTTTGTAAAAAGCTTAGCCGAACCGCTCCGCCAGGGATGAGAGGGCTCTGAAACAATCACGTCAAACTGATCATCATTCCGAAGCAGATAATTCCTGGCATCATCCATCACAAGTGTCACGCGGGGATCATCAAGAATACTCCCGCTGAAGGAATCAAAGAAACGGGAGGCTTCGATTACCGCCGGTTCAATCTCCAGCGTGACCAGACTGGAGAAGGGATGCTTCGCCATCGCCCCCGTTGTAATCCCACTCCCATGCCCGATCAACATCACATCTCGGACTTGAGGGGCCAAGAGCATGGGGAGGTGCCCCACAAGGAGTTGTGTTTTCATATCGCCGGTCGTTGAAGCATTCGGCTTCCCGTCAATCGCGAGAGTAAGGTGAGGCCGCTTGGCCAGAGTTGGATGCTGGACAACCGTCACGGTGGAAGAAATCCCCTCCTCATAGTAAAGAAGGTCGAGGGATGCGGCCTTTCCGAAAAGATCGCTCGACATTATCAACGGATTCCAGGTCGGCGTTGTAAAAATTACGACAAAGAAAAATGTGGAGATGACACCAAAACCCCAGCGCTTTCTTTGGAGAAAAGAAGCGTCCAAAGACAGTCTGTCGGCACGAAGGAGGCTCCAGAGTGTCAGGCAGAGCAGGACGTTGGTCAGCACGGCAAAATGAAGACTCTTTTGAATGCCAAGCAGGGGAAGAAAAATAAACCCAACGCTAAAGGACCCGACTATCGTCCCGAGTGTATTAATTGCATAGGCCTTGCCAACAATTGAACCCAGCGCCTTTTTCTCCGACTCCCCTTTTGAAGTTAGAATATGAATGACAAGGGGAAAAACCCCTCCCATCAGTATCGTCGGGATCAGCATGACAGCGCCAGAGAGAAGAAATTTTGACACTGCCCGGACCCGGCTCCAAGTATGAAAGACTCCCATAAATTTAAAGAAAGCCGTCGGCAGGAGCGGAAAAATAAATTCCCCGCCAAAGCAAAAGAGGGCAATCCCACCCTGGACCAGAGCCAAAAGAAGAAGGGGCTGTGAAAACCGTTTGAGGAGAAGCGAGAAAATAAAGCTTCCAATGGCCAGACCCAGAAGGAAGGTCGACAGCATGGTCGCGTAAGAATAGACCGTTGAACCCAGAACCAGGGTGAGAATCCGTGTCCAGACCACCTCATAGATCATAGCCGAAAAGCCGGAAACAGCGAAGACAATCAACAGAACCTGACGTTGTCGGCTCTCCCCTGAGAAAACATGTGACACTTCCTTTATTTTAGCGGCATCCTCATCCTGGGAAAGAGACGGCTGCAAGACAGTTTTTCCTCTTCCCATAAGATAGGCCACCAGGCTGATCAGGGCGTTTAATCCGGCCGCCAGGAAGACAGTTTTTTGAAGACCCAGTGCCGGCAGGAGAACAAAACCGGCTCCAAGAACCCCCATGACCGCGCCGAAGGTATTAAAGGCGTACAACAGGCCAACCCCTTTTCCAACGGTCTCCCTTTTTTTATAAAGCTGGGCCAGGACCGGCAGCGTCCCTCCCATCAGCACAGTCGGAATCAGGAGGATCATAATGGCCAGAACAAAGCGGACCAGACTGAAGGCATAAAAGGAAAAATCAAATAAAGCCGAAAGAGCCTGGTAAACCGGGATCAGGGATGAAAAAAATAAAGGAACCAGAAAGGCATAGCCCCCGATCCCCAATTCAAGCAGGGCATAAATAAAAAGCGGATTGGAATAGCGGTCCGCCCGTTTTCCAAAATACCAGCTCCCCAGGGCCAAGCCTCCCATGAAGGCCGTCAGCAAGGTGGAGATGGCAAACATCGACGCCCCGAAGACGAGGACCAATTCGCGCATCCAGACCATCTGATAAATTAGGGCCGTAAAACCGGAAAGAAAAAAGAGAACAGGAATCAAAAACATAGGTGCTCCATTGGAGGTAACTTTTGATCATAGCTTAATCATTATGAAATCTCAAATATTATACCGGGGGTTGGGGCCGGGATCAGCGTCTCGTTTCGGACTCATCCCTTGAGATAAGATAATTGCTATGATATCGTGAGATCAGTTTCAGGAAGCACTTGAACAATGCCGGAGACCCGCCAGTGACCTGGACGAAAATCTGCGGATGATCAACAATGAAGAAGACGATCCCTGATCTGACGAGAAGATATCCCCGTAGTCCGCATATCAAACTTGGCCCGTTTGTCCACCTCCCCAGGATGATTGACAAGGCCCGAGCTAAAGGGGCTGATTTACTCGGAGAATATCTCTATCCCTGCCCACTGGACCAATGCCTTCTTGAATTTCTTGAGATCGGCGGCCAAAAGTTCCTGGATTTGACAAAGGAGTATGATGATGAGGAAATTCTCTCATGGCTTAGGGAGAACCGGAGAAACCATGCGCAAGAAGAAATCGAAAAATGGAACGATGATTTCCTGAACCGAAAACCGCAGGGTGAGGACGAAATGAAACGATTTAAAAAAATTCAAGAACAAATTGCCCCGAACAAAAAAGACATAAGCACCTGGATTGAACTTCTCGATATTGATGAAGGGCGCAGCCTGCACCCTGGAAAGGGCCAAGGCTGACATGAGTGAATTCGCCTTTCAGGAAATGTTTCCTCTGGGGCCGGATGCAACACCATACCGCCTCCTGTCCAGCCAACATGTCTCAGTCAAAACGTTTCAAAATAAAGACATCCTTATCGTTGATCCGGAGGCCTTGAGCCTGCTCGCCGAACAGGCCTTTTCAGATGTCTCCTATCTATACAGAGCACGCCACCTGGAATTGCTGTCGGGCATTCTTGACGATCCGGAAAGTTCCCGAAACGACAGATACGTCGCCCTGCAACTCCTGAAAAATGCTGTCATCGCTGCAGACAGAATCTTTCCGATGTGCCAGGACACCGGAACCGCAATCGCTATGGGGAAGAAGGGACAACAGGTCTGGACCGATTTTTCTGATGAAGCGGCCCTCTCCTTAGGTATCTTTAATGCCTACAAAAATAATAATCTCCGCTATTCTCAAAATCTTCCGCTCTCGATGTATGAAGAAAAAAACAGCGGCAATAATCTTCCCGCTCAGATAGAGCTTTATTCAGCAAAGGGGGACTGCTATGAATTTCTCTTCATCGCAAAGGGCGGCGGATCAGCAAACAAGACCTTCCTTTACCAGGAAACGAAAGCCGTATTAAACCCGACAAGGCTCATCGACTTCATGAAGAGCAAGATGAAAACCCTCGGCACCGCGGCCTGCCCTCCCTACCACCTGGTCTTTGTCATCGGCGGAACCTCAGCCGAGATGAATTTAAAGACCGTCAAGCTGGCCTCTGCAGGTTACTACGACAACCTGCCAACAAAAGGAAGCAGCTCTGGACATGCCTTCCGTGACCTGGAAGTCGAGGAACAACTGGTTCATGTTTCGCGGGAGCTTGGGATTGGGGCTCAATTTGGGGGAAAGTATTTTTGCCTGGATGCCCGGGTGATCCGGCTTCCCAGGCACGGGGCATCATGCCCTATCGGTCTTGGCGTCAGTTGCAGTGCAGACCGGAATATCAAGGCAAAGATTACGAGAGAGGGTATTTATCTGGAACAACTTGAGGAAGACCCCGCCCGGTTCTTACCAGCGGTTCAAGGGGAGGCGGATACCGCAGTCCGCATCGACTTAAACCAGTCGATGGATAAGATTCGGGCCATTCTCAGCAAGCACCCCGTCGCCACACGTCTGCTTCTTACAGGAAAAATTGTTGTCGCAAGAGATATCGCACACGCAAAGCTGAAGGAACGCATCGACAAAGGTGGCAAGCTGCCAGCATACTTCAAAAACCATATGGTCTACTATGCCGGGCCGGCAAAGACCCCGGAGGGATATCCCTCCGGATCTTTCGGACCAACAACCGCCGGCCGCATGGACCCTTATGTCCCTGTTTTTCAGAAAGAAGGCGGTTCGATGGTTATGCTTGCAAAGGGGAACCGGTCAAAGACCGTCACGGACGCGTGCAGAAAGTTCGGAGGGTTTTATCTTGGATCAATTGGTGGCCCGGCCGCAAAATTGGGAAAGGAGTCTATTACCCATGTTGAAACAATAGAGTATCCCGAACTTGGTATGGAGGCCGTCTTTATGATAACGGTCAAGGACTTTCCCGCCTTCATTATCGTTGACGACAAGGGAAATGACTTCTTCGACAAACTGCTATCCGAGTAGCCCATCTGCCCTCGCTATCGCATTTCTTTTGACGATCCGGGGACAAGAGATTTCTTCTTCTCTTCGATGAACAGCGCCGTTAAAGAATTGAAGACTCCCGACCTGGGAGTACGGAGGTCGCGCTCACGATGCGTGAACTCGAAGCATAAATCATTAATTTATTAATCAGAAACCTCTCATAATATTTGATATAAAGTTACCATTGATTTAATATTAATCCACTCATCTTCCGCGCGAAAATTTCCCACCGCTGGCCGGGACATGATGACAGGTATTCCGAAGGCCGCTAAAAACCGCGCATCACTTCCTACATAATTTTTAATAACTTTCGCTGAAAGACCGGTGGCTTCGAACACTTACCATATCTCGAAGAAAACAAGCAGATCAAAATACCATGTCAAAACAACGAAACCCATGGTTTGACAATTGTTTCATTTCTTTCTGGAAAGATTCGACATCGTGCCGATACGGGAAAGGCCTGCCCGGGCACATGCTTCATCGAGGTCGGCCCCCGGTGCACCACCCACGCCAATCCCGCCGACGACTTCAGCGCCGATGACAACCGGGAGTCCGCCCCCTAATATCAGAATGTTATCATTCATGTCCCTGAGACCGGAAAGTCCGGGGTTTTTGACGATCAGGTCAGAAAAAAAGCGCGTTGACCGGCGAAGGCTGGCCGCAGTGTAAGCCTTTTTCCGACTGCTGTCAGTCGTATGAGGACCCGCTTGATCTCCTCTGAGAAGCACCTTGAGTACCCCCGCCCGATCGACCACGGCCACGCTAACCTGATGGCCGTCCTTCTCGCACTTTTCCAGCGCCGCCACAGCGACCTCTTTTGCCAGGGAAAGCGGGAGTGTGCTCTGAGTCGGCAGAGCAGCATGAACGACAATGAAGTTCGTAAAATAAAGTAGGAGTATCAGGATTGTTGATAAAACGCTTTTCGGCTTCAATGATTTATTCTCTAAATATAAAAAGGTAATACCAATAGCTTATGGAAACGAAAGTGAGCGTGGAAGATCGAAGAAGTGATGATCGATATAGCGGATCTGCAGCCCTTCGCGCCGATCTGTAACCTTGACCTCGACCGGCTGTGCGCCCGCCGGAAGCGGAAGGACATGAGGAACCGATGGATTGGTTCCAATCTCCAGTACGGCAACATCGACGTATTTAAGTGGGATCACCTTTCTTTGGTTGATCACGGCCGTTCCCGTTTCTGATTTTCCGGGAACGACCTCAACTTGAAGATTGATGGCATCTGAAAGCGGCAACCCGGTGCCCGGTATCGGCATCTGGATGGTTCTAAACCGAGCCCCTTGGATAAAAGGAACCCAGTTGCCTGTTGCCGTTTGCCCTTCATCCCTCCCTCGGCCGGCGGTCCAACTCAGTCGGGCCGAGGCCCAACCAAAGGCCGGCGCGGCATCCTGATTGCGGAATATGACCTTTGCCTGCGCTGCTGAACCGGCATTTTGAGTATCCAAAGAGACATCGAATAAGTTATGCCCGCCGTTTAAAGGATAATCACCCACCGTGCGGACATCCCAGATCCACTGGGCTGTATAATTTGTATCCGCCGAAGCGCCAAAAGGATCGGTTTCAGCCAGAACCTGGCCTCAACTGGTCGTCAAAGCGTTGTCCGATGCGAGCGGGGCCAACACGACGGCGGTTCCGGGCTGATTATCCGTCCGACAGTGTCCGGCCTCACCATTCCAACTTGCGCTCGTCCCAAGTAACCGACTGCTCGTGAGATCCGTCACAGCAAACCACAGTTTTGGATAGTTGACTGGCACTATGCCCCGGTTCTGTATCATCACCTCGAAAGAGATCTGCCCCAGGTCATCGATGTTAAAACTGGTGATTTCGATATCCAGATCAAAGAGTGAGGCCAGACCTCCAATAAGTTGTTCTGTATGTGTGTTATTCCCCTCATTAGACTCTCCGACGCCTGTTGTTGGGTTAATTATCGGGTTCACCTAGAGAGTAAAATGAAATATTCTCCATAATCGATCCATTACCGAATTAATGAGTCCTCTTTTATCCCCCCTATTCACATTTATTCTATGTTGGCGCCAACA
>JBHHXE010000103.1:0-7847 GCA_046756865.1 Nitrospiria bacterium
ATTGGCCGATAATCCGGCATCGGAATAATGCGAACCCCCGGAATCTCCGCAGCCATCTCAAAAAATGGCGCTGTCTTCCCCCGGGTATGCTCATCCCATCCCCACAGCATTAAAGGACCAGGAAACAGGGTCGGGTTTTTCCGGGTTAAAAGCGCCTTCGCAGCGGCCCTCATCGTGTCGGCTTCACTGACAATCCTACCCTCTACCAAGCCGTCCCCCTCTTCCGGGAGAGTAATCCCCATGAGGGCGGCCGCTGGAGGCAGAAGCCCCTCTGGTCCCGCGACAACACTATAAAAATCTGATTCTTCCACTTGTCCCATCACAACTCCTGTCGAATTATTATACCACTTGTTCGGATGATAGCCAGTTGGCAGTAAATCACAAAGCTGTCAAAAATTTTTTTTATCATATGACAGAAACTGAAGGTTTGTCAATTCAAAAAGGCAATGCGTATTCCATTCCATAACCGCTTACACCTCGCCTGGGGGTCTGGAAAAATACTCCAGACGGCTGACGGCCACATCACTGACGAACATCACGCCTGTATAGCGGTCGAATACAGGAGTTAAGCCTGAGAGGATAGGCGCGACCTTTTCTTCCGGAACAACCGTCATGATCATCAGAAGGCTCTCGGTCTCATCGAACATCGGATGTGAGGCATGAAAACCGTGGTGCCCTTTCCCCGAAAGGTTTTTTATAATTGTGTAGCCGGATATATTGAGGGAATCAAGTATTTCGATCACAAAACTCTGTTGTTCGCCGGGAAGGATCACCCGAACCTCTTTCATGGGATGAAGCACTAGATTGGTCATCTGATGTCTCCTTTTCTCATGTGATATGGGCCCACTCACCGCCCGGGAGATATCGATAAAAGCGGTCTGCGTCCAGGGCAACTAGATTCACCCAACGTTTGTGGTAGTAGTGTTGTAAAATTTTATGCCGGGAAATGATGAGATCAACCCGCGCTCTCGAGGCCTCAATCAAAACAAGCAGGCGCATGGGCTCGTGGTAGGGGAGATTGCCTTTTGTAACCGTCTGCCAGGGAAGTCCGGTTTGCAGATCGCTCTCCGGCCCCGACATGATTCCGATCCGTCCGGCCACATTGTGGTAGATCTTGTTTCCGCTTCCGTAAACTTCATTATCAACCATGGAGAAGTAGTATCCCATGCTGATCCAGTGGGCAACCACCTGGGGGCCGGTCATTATGATTTCGAGTTTTGTTCCATCCGGGTCAGCATCCGGATTATAAGAATGGAGAAAGACCCGCCCGGCCAGATCAACGCCTTTTGTTAAACTGCGGCGGCCGATGATAAATGCGGCATTTCCGGAGAGCCCCCATTCCGGCCTCACCTGGTTCCAGGCGCTGCTCCGTTCCTGAACATTTTCCACCGCATCCTCCGGTGAAAAACCCGTCTTGAGATCGGGCAGGCTTCGACAACGCTCCTGGTTGTTCAATATGGCTGCCTTTTTAAGGTCCGCCCTCAAATTCGGAAGCGCTTGCAGATGGCTCGGGCTGAGATCTTCCAGGTCGCTTAGAGTAAGGGCATCGGTCGCTGTGTTGTGTTCTGCGGCGACGAATAAGGTGTCCTTCGGAATAACGAGGCCCTTTTTGGAGAGCAAATCACGTACTTCCGGCTTGTTGGCCATGGCCGCAAAAACCCGCGCGTTGGGAAGGCCAGGATTTCCGCCGCAAGCGCCACAGTCCAGGGCCGCCGCAAAAGGATTGTTTTCATTGCTGCTCCCATGTCCGCAAACCAGAACAAATGGGGCAAAGTTCCCCGTAAGCCCCATCACATTCAATGCCGTCTCAACCGTGAAGGCCTGTTCTTTCAGGGTATATCCCGTTCGCGTCACCTGCTCCATGCGGGCTGAAGACCATCCGGGGGTAATTCGGTAACGGTTCCGCAACTTTTCGATAAAAGCAGACGCGTCAGCTTCTGACTTAAAGAGAGAAAGTGCCTTCTGATGTATTTTTGCCACACTGGATTCTTTCGAAAGAGGGTGGTTTAGGGCCAGGTCCCTCAAAGCCTCAATCTGGTTGTGTGGGACATCATCCACAGGGCGTCCTAGCCATTCCCGAAGGGCCTGACCAACAGTTACACAATGCTCAGAGACGATAATCGCTTCCACTTCGGACCGGGTCCGTTTGTCAACCGTCATGGTTGTGGCAATAGGGGGAGCAAAACGCTTCAACAAGCTTTTCACCCAACGCCCATACTTCACCGGCCAGAAGGTTTTTCCGAAAAACGGGAAGGCAAAGAACCAACCAATGGATTCGACCATCACATAGGGTGTGATCACATTCTCTTTCAGGTCATGAAAGAGGGTGTGCCCGGCATGCAGGAGCTTTGCCCCGGCCAGATGGCGCGAAACGTGTTTTTCCTCAGTTACTCTCGGAATTTCATGGACAACATTCTTCGCCTCCATCACCACCGGAAACAGATCATTCTCGTGGTGGTCTCCAAAAGCCTGGTAGCGGATAAAGGCCGCAAAGAATCCGGCAAAGCCGTAAGTCTCATAATTTCCAACGCCCTCCAGATGGCGGCGGAAAGATTCCGAACGGACATCGATGCAGAAGACTGCCTGAGCAAGGGGCCGGGTGTCGGAGGGGGAAGATCTATCCGGTTTTGGGTCACTTTGGGGCTGGAGTTTTTTGATAAGAGCATGCCGGTAGCTGGCCTCAAAGGCCTCCAGCCAGACGTACCCATGCCTTGATTCCGGAAAATCATCCAGCCATGAGAGCAGTGTCCTGAGATCATCTGCCGCAAGGTCTTCCAAGACTTCAGGATTGATCTTCAGTCCCGCCGCCAGTTTTCTGAGGCGCCACGCGGCGGAAAGCCGGAAAAGTCGTTCGCGGTCCTCGAGTGATTCTTTTTCGTAATTTATGGCCAGTTGGTCCCAGTCCTTGTTCCGGGACCCGCCTCCAGCATATAGCAGAAGATCGACTTCTTCCGAAAGCCAGGCCGGGAGCCTTGCAGCCCTCCGTTCCTTCCTCAAAAAGTGCTGTGCGGATGCGCTTCCCATATATTCGCGGATGGCATCATACGCTTTGGCTTTGGCTTTGGCTTCCCCGAACGCTTCCTCGCAGGCTTTCGAGACCCATTCCCGCTCATACCATAGGCGGACGGCAAGAATCTGGACTAGGTCGATGGGATGCGCCTGTTGCCATTCATATTCGGTCTGCCTCGCCCGCCAATTGGAAAAAGCTGTCCAGCCGGGAAGTGCGGCAAGATGGAGAGACAGATAATCTCCCCAGGCCGATTCAGGAATACCCAGGAGATCAAGACTTTCCAGAACAGCATCTTCAGGGCGCTCTGAAAGTCGGCTTATTTTTTCCCGGATATTGCAGATGCCGCTACCTTGCCATTCCTCGAGGGCGGCGGCCTTCCAGGCCCCGTAAAACCCCTTCTTGCGGGCGGGCAATTCCCAGGGGGCCTGCCCTTCATCCAGAAAAGCCCCGCTCCAGAGGACCATCTCCCTGTTAATCTGATCGACAATCCCTGTCTCCAAACTGAGATCACACCAGCTTGAGAGCGTCTGGCGATGGGCCAGCCTGTCTGAATCCCCTTCATTTGTTTCGGCAATACACTCGGAGATCATTTTTCCCTTGAAAATGCCCTCCAGTTTTCTTGCCAGACCTTCCAGAGCCGGGGCGTCTTTCGCCTTGTTGAGGAAGGCAGCGGGTGAGGCTTCTTTCGGCGGAGAAAGGGGGTTGAGAAGACTTGCGCGTAGGATTTCTAAATGACTCAGCTCACGGCCTCCGAGTAAGATTTTTTTATCCTGCGCCAGAGACTTAAGGGCAAGATCCACTGTTTCCGGAAGGATGCGCCCCGAATCGAAATAGTCCCGATAGAGCGTATTAACGAGATAGCCAGATCCCCCGAGCTTTTCTTTGCCAAGATCGATGGCCGCTTCAAAATCAAGATGCTCCAAGGAATGAAGGGGGTTGTTGGTCACAAAGGAACGCATCGGCCAGAAGGAGGAATTCACCTCGCTGGCCACCCGGACCAATCCCCTCAGGAGCATTCTGGCAGAATCGTCATAGGCCTTCTTTGTCTCTTGGTTTAATATCATTTCCGTCATATCATTTTATCTTGGCACTGGCCTGCGTAATCGGAGCGGCCTGTTTCGCGAAGGGTCCGACACCGAAAAGGGTATAGGGGGCTATCCCCAGAATCAGAGTCATCACAACAATCAGGGTCAGCGAAAGACTCTCACTCCGGGCAAGATCCCGATACATCCTCCCCGGTTTTGGCTGACCAAATAAGATCTGCTGCATCAAAACAGGAAAATGCCATGAGGCAAGAAACCAGGCCAACAAAATGAACGCAAAACTCCATGAGAGTTGAATCGCAGGAGAAAGGACCATTTCGATAAGTGCTGTAAAAAGACCAAACAGAGGTAGTCCCATCACCGCGGCAATGAGAAGACTCAGGAGAACTCCAAATCGGGGCATCACGCGTGCCAGTCCTCCCAATTTTTCGAGATTCAGATCACCGTGACGGGCTTCCAGGAGGCGCCAACTGAGGAAAAGCCCCTGCATAATCAGGGCAAGAGCACAGAAGTAAAGGACAGCCGGGGCCGTTTCTTCTCCGGTGCTGGCCAGGAACCACCACAGAATCGACCAGAATGCAAATCCGGAATATGCCAGGCGATGGCTTCCATTCAATTGAACCAATGCCCTGATCCCCCCATAGAGTGCGCCGATCAGCGCAAAGACCATCAAGCCCTGGATGAACACCGTCGGGGTTTCATGAAGAATCACCAAAACCCCTTTGAATCCCAGGGTGGGCAGAAAGAGAAAAAGAAAGCCGGATAAAACCCCTCTCAAATGGCCTGAAGTGACAACATATGCCCCGTGGAAAGGAAAAACAGGAAAGAGAACGGCATAAGTGATCAGCAAGGGTGCCCCTCCGCTAGACGGGGATAAGATTAAAGAGGCGATCAGCGCCGCCAGGGCAAGGCCATAGAGTGCGATAGCCCATTTACCCGAAAAACGGGAACGCCGGTTTTGACGGGAGAGTAAAAAAATCATAATACCAAGAACCCCGGCCAGGCAAGAAAGACCAATCTCCCCATCATGCATCATATATCCAAGTCCAAGACCCAGAAGGATCAGAAGAATCGGAAGATCTCCCGGGGTGATCTCATGCGAAAAAGAGGCCAGCAGCGTGAGTGCGGCCGAAAGGGGGAGAAAGACCATCAGGGGCATGATCAGGAAATGGACATTCCCGGGCAGCAGAACCAGTAGGGCCAAAAGCGTGGAAAGGGTGGTCCCGAGGGCGATGATCTTCATCTTTTCAGCCTGGCCGCGGAAAACGAAGCTGAAGACCGCGCCGAGCAGGGGAAGTACTGTAATGAACAATTGCACCTTTGACATTCAGGGAACCTCTATTTAAGGAATCCTTGCCAGGAGACGTTTATCAAGAAGGTGAATCCAATAAATTATTTTCTTATTCAAACGGATGTATAGGGTGTCGATGTAAAAACGCTTGAGACAAAAGACATAGCTTTTTTCCTGGAAGTTGCTAATCCAGACCGGTTTTGAAAACTTTCTCCCATGGGCTTCGGCGTAAAGACTGATCCAGACCAACACAATCAGCACCGTTGCCGCGATGACAGCAAAGTCAAACAAGGGACCGGGCAAGGCCGCAACCTTGAAGTAGTAATCGGCCAGGCCCGGATCGGGATAGAGAAAGTGCGTGAAAAGTTCTCCGGCCCAGAGATAGGTAAAAACAATGAGGATCAGGGTCAGAACCATCGACGCCGCCACCTTCCATGAGGCCACGGCATTGAGGCGGTAGAGGCTGATAATCGCTTGAGAAGAAGTGACCCAACTGAAGAAAAGAAAGATCACTGCACCATGCGCCTCCCTTAAAGGAATATGAAAAAGATCATGGGCCGCCAACAGGATGAGCAGGGGCAGCAAGAGGGTGGTGAACAGGCCCGTTCCCCAGGTCAGGGCAGAAAACGGGGGAGGGGGAACAGCGTCATCCACATGGTGAGGAAATTTGGGTTCTTCACGTGCCGCCTGAATGGCACTGGCCGAACCCAGAAAGAGGGTCGCTTTAAAAAGGCCGTGCGCGATAAAATGAAAAATGGCAAGAGCAAAAGCACCCAATCCGCACTCCATGACCATATAGCCCATCTGCGCAATCGTCGAGTAACCGAGCATTTTTTTGACATCGTTCACCGTCAGCATAATCAAGGCGCCGAAGAGGGTTGTGAATGCCCCAACCGCAAAAGCCACATGAAGGCTCGGAACAGACAAGCCATAGAGAGGCGCAAGACGATTTAATAAAAACCCGCCCGAATTTACAATCCCCGCGTGCATCAGGGCCGACACCGGAGAGGGGGCAAACATCGTATCGGGAAGCCAGACATGAAGCGGAAATTGAACGGACTTGCTCATCGCCCCGACAAAAATGAGAAGCGTGATCGCGGTCACTGCATCCATTGTCAGCAAGCCCCCTGGAAGAAGGAGAAGGGAGTGCGGGTCCGCGGCAGCCCGCTCAAAAAGCAAGGAAAAATCAAGCGTCCCAAAAACGAGATAGGCCAGAATAACGCCCCCAAGAAAAAAAATATCACCGACACGAAGAATAATCAGGGTTTTAAAAGCTGCCTGAGTACTCGGGAAATGCGTGATATTGTAGGCCAGCAGAAGATAAAGTAACCAGCTCAAGAGCTGCCAGAAGACAAAAAGCATCAGAAGATTGGGACTGGCCACCAGGGCCAGCAGGACAAAGGTGATGAAAGACAGCAAGGTATAAAAACGTGTATATCCCGGTTCTTCCTGAAGATAACGCGAGGCAAAAACATGAATGACGATGCTGACCGATGTAACGAGGACCATCATCACGGCCGTCAGCCGGTCGATGAAAAGCCCGAACTGAATGATGCCGTTTTTCCCAAAAAAAGGAAGAGGATTGATTTGAATGGCTGGGCCGACACTCACCTGGTAAAGCGCCAGCAAAGCAATAAAAAAAGCGGCAATTTGTGCGGCAAGACCAATCTTGTAGACGTTTTCCCTGATCCGCCTACCCAGAATCGGAATCAGAAGGCCCGCCAGAAAAGGAAGAAGGAGAATCAGTATTGAGATATTGGCGATGAAGTTCTGAATGAGGCGTACCTTTCTTCAGTGACCACAACTGCACAAAAGCTCTGCGTAAGACTTTCGGGGACATCCCTTGTTCAGGATATTAAACAATGGGCAAAATGCTGAGGTCAAGAAGAAATTTCCGCGTTTGGGAATCTCTCCCTTCCCGGAGAGAATCTTTGAAGTGTCCTGCCCAGGAGGAGGGGATAAGGTGAGATTACTTTTTCGATGCCCTTTTCCGTTCGAGTTCCGACAGGAATCTCTTTCGGATTCGGATCGATTTTGGCGTAACCTCGAGTAATTCGTCATCAGAAAGGAAGGCGATGGCAATTTCGAGTTCCATCTTTCTCGGCGGCGTCAGGGTCAAGGCCTCATCTGCACCGGACGAGCGCATATTGGTCAGATTCTTCTTCTTACAGGCATTGACCACCAGGTCGTTGGCACGGGAATGCTCTCCAATCACCATGCCCTCATAAACCTTTTCTCCCGGAACAACAAATAAAGCGCCTCTTGCCTGAAGGTTATGCAGGGAAAAGGTGACCGCCTCCCCTTTTTCCATTGCAATCAGCGCCCCCTTGGTCCGGGCAGGAATCTCTCCTTTATATGGCCGATAGGACGAAAAGTTATAATTCATGATCCCGGTTCCCCGGCTCATCGTCAGGAATTCAGAACGATAACCCACCAGGCCACGCGAAGGAATCTCAAATTCGAGCCGCGTATTCCCGCCGTGAGAACTTCCCATGTTTTGAAG
>JBHHXE010000104.1:0-7792 GCA_046756865.1 Nitrospiria bacterium
ATCCCTTTGTGGCGGACCTTTATCCCGCTGTTAATTTTGTGTTCCGGCCCTTCCCGTGAGCTGTCATCGAGTAGAGATACAAGGTTGACCGTCTTAATCTTCTGATGGGCATAGTTCGCAAAAAAAGTCAACCAGGGATTCACCAGGAATTCTCCCCCGATTTCCGTCCCGTAGATTTCAGCATGGTGTAGATTGGTATTGGGGCTTTTTTCCACATTAATCAGATTGCTGAGTCGATTATAGAACAGAGTCGCCTCGCCCCGAAATTTCTCAAACAGGAAAGTGTTGTATACGACTTCGTAAGAAGTAATCCGTTCTGGAGCAAGATTAACATTACCGCCGCCACCTGCCTCAAACAACTCAAGGGGTGTTGGCGAACGGTAAGCGGTGCTGGCAGAGAAACGGAGTGACTGTTTCCCTTCTGGGAAATGGTAAATCAAGCTTCCCCGAGGGTTGAAGATATCCTCTATCACATCATTGAAATCATAGCGGCCCCCAAATACAACCGTTAATTGGGAAGAGGGGCGCCATTCGTCTTGGAAATAGAACCCTAGGCTTTGAAGACGGTTTTTATTATCAAAAAGTAAAGGACCCCCCTGAACATTATTCACGCGGTATTGAAAACCTGTAATGATCTGCTGGCTTCTCCCAAAGGGTACATTATGTTGTCCTTCAACATTATAGAGATCATGGGAGGCGTTGAGCGGGCCGGGGGCGACGAAC
Organism: Nitrospiria bacterium; assembly: GCA_046756865.1. Classification (GTDB taxonomy): domain Bacteria; phylum Nitrospirota; class Nitrospiria; order SBBL01; family JAADHI01; genus DUAG01. The sequence goes on from JBHHXE010000104.1 coordinate 724, forward strand.
GGAAGAAACTTAAAGATGGAATAATTCAAATCGATATCGAAACTATTCCAATAGGCCAGAAGAGAGGATCGGGATGTTTTGTAATCCAACTGAATGTATGAAAGATCAACGTCTGAGTTGCTGAGTCCGTCATCAAATAATGGCCCCTCGTATTTTGGGGCGCTGCTGGTTCCAGCTGACAGTCCAATCGTTTTATTTGAGGTCAAATGATATTTAATAATGGTGTTTCCTCTAGATACTTCCAAGCCATCCCCAGCGAGTCCCAAGGCATCGGTCTGCTGATATCCAAAGGATATATTCACGTCAAGTTTATCCCCACTGTGGGCATGGTACAGGTCTCCCACTGCGGTTCCTTGTTCTCCTATCCTTCCGGAAAAAAAAGTTTTATCTCCAGACCGGGGAGATTTGGTAATAATATTCACGACACCGTCAAAGGCGTTGGCGCCCCATACTGCCGAGCCCGGACCCCGAACAATTTCGATCCGATCAATCTCCTCCAGAGAGACCGGGAATGCAGCCCACATCGCGGTATTTTGTACTTCCTCCTGGAAGGTGCGGCCATTAATCAATATCAGCAATTTGTTGGCAAGGAGCTGATTATTTCCGCGGATGCTGACATTTAAGTCCGTTGATGTCATCTGCATGACTTCCATACCAGGGACCCACCGCAGGATGTCAGGAAGCGTAATCGCGCCTGAGGCATGTATTTCTTCAGCGGTGATCACCGTAATGGTTGAAGGAGATTGGCCTACCGATTGGGGATAGCGTGAGGGGGTCACCACGACCTTTTCCTCTGCAAACACCGCGAGGATATCCTGAAAATCCGAAGGCGGTTCTGCCGCAAAGGCTAAGCGCGGCAGAAGAAACATAAAGAAGAAAATACGAGAAAATTTCCTGAAGGTTCTTTGATTCATTTTTCAAATCCCCATTGCCTTCACTTTAATGCTCTCCTCTCCCATCCTGGAAAAAATTTGTATTCTATATCACGATATGCGGTTCAAAGTCACATGCTCAATCGGGAGGGAAAAGAAAAAAGTGGACCCCTTCCTAATTTCACTCCGTACCCGAAGTTCTCCCCCTTGTAAACTGATGAGTTTTTTGGCAATAAAAAGGCCAAGTCCGGTTCCCTCATGAAGGTTTAAATTGCTGTTCGCAACCGAGTAAAATCGATCAAAAATGTAAGGGAGATCCGCCTCAGAGATCCCGATGCCGTTGTCTTGTACAGAGACCACCATTTTTTCTTCTTCTGCAGAAAGCGAAACGCTAATATTTCCTCCTGATGGCGTAAATTTGACGGCATTATAAATCAGGTTCGTCATAACCTGCACCAGCTTATCCCAATCTCCAATAATATTGGACGGGTTATGCCCAATATGGAGTGTCATATCGATATTCTTCGACAAGGCCAGCGACCTCATTTCATTAACGGACTCTTCGAGAAGGCGATGTAGAGGGAGAGATTTGAGGTCAACCTGCATCTTGCCGGATTCGATCCTTGAAATATCCAGAAGGTCGTTGATCAGATAAGTTAATCGCTCTGCATTCTTGTCCATCCGACCCAGATATTCCCTTTGCGGAGGGGAGATCTCTCCGGGAATTTCATCCAATAAGTTTTCAATGTATCCTCTGATCGAGGTCAAGGGCGTTCGAATTTCATGCGAGACTTGCGAAACAAATTCTGATTTGAGACGGTCTACCTCTTTAAACCGGGATATATCATGCAGAACAGCAACCCTCCCCAGGGTTCCATCCTTTTTTGATTTAAGAGAGGTAACCGTAACCTCAACGGAAGATGGACCTCTTTCGTTGTGTCCATCTATTTCAAGTTCACAGAATAAAAATTCTTCCGGCTCTTTTAAAATTTCTTGAAGGTCTGGAAAATCACTGATCGATATTTCTGCCTCCTTATCTCCGGTCGGTCCCCGCAGCATCTTGCGGGCAGCCTCGTTGATCAGTACCACCTCCTCTTTTATATCCGTGACGATAACCCCATCGGCAATCTGATGCAGTATGTTTTCTGTCTTTTTTTTCTCACGCGTCACCTCTTGAAGGGCGCCTTCCAGTGCAGAAGTCCGCTCATCTACGCGCCGTTCGAGGACTTCATTTAAATGGCTCAATCCCTGGTGAAGCTTTTGCATCTCCTGATCCCGGAGGTCAAGAGAGCGGGCCATCTTATTGAATATTGTTGTAAGCATGCCGACCTCATCATGACTCCTTACCGGAATCATTTGAGAGAAGTCTCCCTCAGAAACCTTTATTGCGGAAGACGCCAACACCAAAAGGTTACGGCTGTAGGTAAGGGCCAAGAAATACCCCAGGCCCATCCCTACGGCAATCATGAACACTGTTACAATAATCCCTTTTTTGAGCGCACGCCTGATTTGATGATCTAAAACCTTGCTGGACAAGAAAATCCGGGCCGTGCCTTCAGTCGCATCTTCAATACTATCGGCTTTCATCCCCTTGTCATCAAGCAGTTCCTGAGGGAAAGAACGGCCGATATCCTTCGATGCGACCGAAACAACCGGAGCTGAAAAAATAAAAATCTCTGTTCCGTCGTCTAGAAGAACTGTATGAACGGGGAGCGTGCCTTCAGGAACATTCCACTTAGAAGTAGTGGGCCTTCGAGACCTGTTCTCGGGAAGCGATAACGTACCCTTTTGACTCAAAATTTGTCCTTCGCGGTTTAGAATGGATCCATGGACAACTTCTTTTGAAAGGAGGACGCCAGCTATGAGGCGGTCTAAATCTGTCTTGTTTTCTGTAAACACAGCAAACCAGCTATTATATGCAAGGTTTTCTGTCAGCAGCAGTCCACGCTTCATAAAGTTCTCGGTGTACACGTCCTTGGAATGATCAAAAAAAACCCAACCAATCACCACACAGGCTACGGTAATGATCAGGCTGAACAGTAAGGACAATTTAATCTTGACGCTGAGTTTATTCATAAACCTTGTCTGCTTTATTGACGGCATTGGGTCCGAGTCGCACCCCCAGCTTCCGGGCCATCTTTAAATTCAGGATCAATCTGGCTTTGACAGCATTGCGCAAGGGAATTTGATCCGGGCGCTTCCCCTTCAGGATCTGGAGGACCAAACGACCTGCCTCTTCTCCCACGGATGCATAATCAGGTGAAAATGCGGCAACCGCACCCCTACGAACAAGAGCCTCCGAGAATGTCACGATGGGTATCTCATTACGAAGTGCCTGTAAGAAGATAAACCCGATCGACCTTGGAGTCACCACCGTACTGTCTGGAGCAATCCAGAGAAAATCGATCTTTCCCTCTAAGTTCTCCAGGGCTTTAGAAAGCATTTTTTCAGACCTTACCGCTTCTGCCAGTAACGCAACACCCTGCGATTTTGCAGCTTTCCAAGCGGTGTCCACAAGTTGTTGGTTTTTTTCCGGGTCATATAAAATTCCTATACGACCCACCTCTGGAAACAATGTTTTTATCTCGCGGAGAATAAGCGAAGGGGGGATGTCCATGCTGACGCCAGTACTCAGCTTTCCTTTGAGAGAAAACCGCTCAGGATTGAAAACCATGCAGAAAACAGTAGGTGTCCCCGCATAGGCCTCTTTTGCTGCTTTTGCTGCCATCAGACCGACGGCAAGAATAATCTCTTTATCAGAGTCCTGCGTACTTTCTCTGAGCTGATGAATTCGATTTGGATTCCCTTTCAGGTCAAATTCCCGGACGCCCCCGGTGTATACCTTCCTGAATCCTTTAAGCGCTTGACGGTAAATGGGAAGATCCTGACCGATGATCGCTGTAACTTCCTGACCAAAGAGTGGGGAAGCGTACAGCAGTAACGATGCTGTACTACCCAACAAAAGGGGAATGATTCCCGGGAAAGCATTTGCTTTTATCATTCTACGGCCAGTTTTTTGATCAACCGTGTCAGATAGGTTCGATTTAAGCCCAGGATCTCGGCCGCTTTGGTCTTGCTTTGGCCACTTTCTTCAAGGGCATTGTGTATCAGCCTCTGTTCAAATACACGCACCATGTCATGGTAGGACCCCTCAATCTCCGGGCTCTTGGACGGATGACTTTCTGTACACAGAGGAAGATCCTGAGGCTGTATCTCCGGGCTGGAGGCCAACACCGCTGCACGCTCCAGGAGATTGGACAATTCCCGGATATTCCCGGGCCAACGATAGGACCTGAGGTGTTTCATCGCATCCTCTGAAATAGGCATGGTCTCTTTATTCAAGCTCATGCAAGACCGGCGGATGAAATGGCGGGAAAGGGATGGGATGTCCTCCCTCCTTTTCCTCAGGGGGGGAAGCTTCAGGGGGATGACATTCAATCGAAAATAAAGGTCTTCGCGGAACCGTCCTTGTTTTACTTCCTCTTGGAGATCCCGGTGAGTGGCAGCAATAATCCGGATATCGACACGAATCGCCCGCGTTCCACCAACCCGTTCAATTTCCCGCTCCTGAAGGACTCTCAACAGCTTGACCTGTAGCTCCGGCTTGATTTCTCCGACCTCATCCAGAAAAACCGTCCCTCGATTCGCAATTTCTATTTTCCCCCGCTTTTGATGAAGCGCCCCGGTAAAAGCACCCTTTTCATGGCCAAAAAGTTCACTCTCCAGAAGTTCATCGCTCAAAGCGACGCAGTTCACCACAATAAAGGGTTTTTCCGATCGGGGACTCCAACGGTGAATCGCACGGGCAAAAACCTCTTTCCCTGTGCCACTTTCACCAAGAAGCAGGACTGAAGAAGTGCTGGGTGCAACCTTTCGGGCGATACCGATGGCCTCTTTTATCGCGGGACTTTCTCCGAGAATCTTTTGAAAGGGGGCATCGGCTGCTGTTTTTAGGTACAAGGCTTCCTCTTCACAGATCCGCCGTTCCAAGACCTTCTTTAAGACAATCGATATATGGTCTGCTGAAAAAGGTTTTGTAATAAAATCGTAGGCGCCGGCCTTCATGGCTTCTACGGCCTGTTGAATTGTGCCGTAGGCCGTCATGACAATCACAGAGAGGTTTGTGTTCCCATTGATTTTTTTGATTACCTCCATGCCGCCCATCCTAGGCATCTTTAAGTCCAGGAACATCACATCAGGCTCTTCGCCTTCTATTTTTTCAAGGGCATCGACCCCATCTGCTGCGGAAATAACGACACAGTCCAGTTTATTTAAACGGTCTTCAAGTATTGTCCTGATGTCAGAGTCATCATCTACAACAAGTATTTTATGACCGCTAAACAACACGCTTGAGATCTCCTTTCACTAAGGCCGGGAGTGATGTCTTTCTATGCGCACACATTATTGCCAGTTCGCCTGTATAGTCAAGAAATTGGGGTTGAAATGTCAAGATAAAATAGAACCAGACTGGAACCGCTCGGCCTATCTCCTTCATTTCGCGTCAGAAAAACGACAAAATTGTCGCATGCTTCGAAAAACACGCCCCTTATTTAATTTACCGTCAAACAATTAACCCCTTGAAGTTTAAGAAGTTTATGTCTATAAAACCCTCTAAATCAAGAATGGCATGAAATTTGCTTAACTTCCTTCAGACAGAAGGTACAATGAAGTACTTTAATTTTTTGGCGAAGGCGCCTGGATACTCGTAATGATAGATCCGGTCGCTTTTTTTTTGCTTTCTTGTGAGGCCATTTTATATGCGGGAAGGAATCACTCCCCCAAAGTTTGTTGATAAGTTTTTCTGGGCAGATTTTGACGCAATACCCATGCCCGTCCTTTCTCTCTATCCGCCGCCGACACTATTAAAGTTAGAGGAGGTTCGACTTGATGTGTGTGGTCTGGAGGATCAACCCCGGCTGATCTCCTGGTCGATCCTGAATGATCTACCAAGAGTCAAGCTGAACGTCCCCCTGATCTGTCAGATCTTTAACTGGTCTGAGGAGGTCAAATGGGAGGGCATCCGCCTTGTAGATCTTCTAGATTTTCTGAGGGTCGACACACATCCGGAGGGATATTTTGCCTTCTATTCGCGGGACCGGGTTTTCTTCGAAGGCCTCTCCCGGGACGAAGCGCGGGATTCGCGCGTGTTGCTCGCAACCCATTTGAATGGCGCACCCCTCCCCGAGGTCCACGGCGGCCCTCTTCGTCTGGTCGTCCCCTTTCTTCAGGGATATAAGAGCGTGAAGTGGCTCGGTGCAATCCGGGCCTTCCGTAATGATCCTGTCGGGTCCAAGCGGCTTCTGGGACAAAGTCCCGGCGGGCAACTGAATGAAAAGTGGCGGGAAAAGTATCATATCACTCCTCCAAAAGGAAGGTCGGGTGACCCTCCGCCCATGACTGCAGCCAACCCCGAGACGATCTCAGCTACGCCTTCCCCGGACCTGCTTCAGCCTGTAGCCGGAGACCTCGATTCCGGGACAAACTCCGAAGGGGTGGAAACGCCCAATACAGTCCTGAAAGAAGTCATTGCAATCCTTCGTCCGAACAAGCATCAGATTACCCGTCAGGCACTGGAGGCCGCAGGGATTACGTCTTACACCACCTACACCGTCCTGGGACGAAGCCATCAACGAGGTTTAAAGTTTCAGTCGGACAAAAAAGAAGGTGTCGCGATTAAGTTTCTGCCGAAGCAGTTCTTTTCGATCGTGATCCCCGAAACGCTTCTGTCAGCAGCCATCGCCGTCATCATGAAGGCAAACCGGACCGGAGAAGGAACGGTTGGCGATGGTCGGATCTTTGTCTGTGATATAGAAGATGCCGTTCGGATCAGTACGGACGAACGGGGAAGAGAGGCCATATGAAGATGATCCGGGCAATTATCCGCACAGAGCAGGAAGGAGCAGTCCTCGACAATCTGGAAAGCTCGGGCCTTTTTGCGGTAACCAAGATCCCGATCCTCGGCCGGGGACAGCAGAGGGGGATACAGGTGGGCAAGGTCAGCTATGGCACCTTGGCAAAGCTCATGCTTATCCTCTTCGTTGAAGAAGAAGAATATGAAAAAGCGCTTGAGGCCATCGAAACCGGAGCGGACACAGGGCACCCGGGGGATGGAAAGATTTTTGTCCAGGAGGTCTCAGAGGCGTACAACATACGCACCGGAATGAAAGATGCTTCGTAAGGGTTCAGCACATCCCCTC
>JBHHXE010000105.1:0-7781 GCA_046756865.1 Nitrospiria bacterium
TAAATAGTGGATAATTTGACACCTCGATGAGCCTGATGCTAAAATCATCCCTCTTTAATTGTCCTATTTTTGAAAGGAGATCCCACGAACGATCGATTTTTAAAAGCCTGCAGGCGTCAACCGGTGGATGCGACTCCGGTTTGGTTCATGCGTCAGGCGGGACGCTATATGAAGGTCTTCCGTGATATTCGTGCGAAGTATTCTCTGCTCTCTGTTTGTAAAACACCGGAGTTGGCCGCTGAAGTGACCATGCAGCCGATTGAGCGTTTTAATTTCGATGCTGCTATCATCTTTGCTGATATCCTTCTGCCACTAGAGCCCATGGGCCTTAATCTGGAGTTTGTCAAGGGAGAAGGTCCTGTCATTCATAATCCGATACGGGATAAGGCTGGGGTGGAGAGACTTCGGCCTGTGACGCCTGAAGAGGATCTTGGATATGTGATGGAAGCGCTCCGGACGGTCCGGAAGGACTTGAAGGTTCCCTTGATTGGTTTTGCGGGCGCACCTTTTACCCTGGCGAGCTATATGATTGAGGGGGGATCTTCACGGAACTATCTACTCGCAAAACAGATGATGTACGGCGCACCCGATCTATGGGATCTGCTGATGAAAAAACTGACACGTGTTCTTGCCGATTATCTTTCAGCGCAGGCTGCTGCTGGGGCGCAGGTTCTTCAGATTTTTGACAGTTGGATCGGCGCCCTCTCGCCCGAAGATTATCGCCACTGTGTTTTCCCCCACATGAAGCGTCTTTTTTCAGATCTGAACAAGCTGGGCGTCCCTCTCATTCATTTTGGAACGGGGACGTCGATGCTGCTTGAATTGCAAAAGGAAGCAGGTGGCGACGTGATTGGTCTGGATTGGCGAATTGATCTGGATGAAGGAAGGCGACGGCTTGGAGAAGATGTTGCCGTCCAGGGAAACCTAGACCCCGTGCTTCTCTTTGCACCGATCCCTGCAATCGAAAAACGCGTTGATGATATCCTCCGCCGTGCAGGAGACAGACCCGGACACATCTTCAATCTTGGCCACGGGATCCTCCCGGAAACCCCGGTCGACCACGTCGAGGCCGTCATCGAAATGGTCCACGAAAAAAGTGCAAAAATTTTAAAGGGTGAAAGGTGAAGGGTGAAATACAGACAGTTTTTGAAGGTTGGAAGGGCTCATGTCGTCTAGCTAAGGTTTCAGGTCAAAGCACGAGGCGTGCAGAACCTAAGCGTAATGCTTTACGTGAGGATTTGAGCACCGCAGCAACGCAGACATGGAGCCTTAGATGGGCGACATGAGTCCTTCCAGGGTGGCTATTATTTTGATGGCCCATGGGAGTCCAAACACCTTAGACGACGTCGAACCCTTCCTCTCCCATATCATGAAAGAACGGAAGCCCTCTCCCGAAGTGATGGCAGAGATCAGGGAGCGGTATCGCCTGATCGGGGGAAAGTCTCCCCTTTTGGAGATCACACAGCAACAGGCCAAAGCGCTTGAAGATTTGCTCAATGCCGGTGAGGTCCAATTCAAAGTCTACATCGGTATGCGACACTGGGACCCTTTTATCAAGGATACCGTGCAGGAGATTATTGCGGATGGGGCCGAATGCCTGATCGCCCTGAGCCTCGCCCCGCAAAATTCAAAGCTGAGTGTCGGTGCGTATATCGAGACGCTGAAACAAGCCCTCTCTGAAGCCGGAAGCCGGCTCCCGATGACGGCCGTTCAAAGCTGGTGCGATCAGCCTCTCCTCCTGGATGCTTTTGGGGAGCAACTCAAAGAAGCCCTTGACACTTACTCAGAGGAGGTCCGTTCTTCCGTTCAAATCCTTTTCACAGCCCATTCTCTTCCTGAGTATATTCTGAAGGAGGGTGATCCCTATCCTGATGAGGTTGTGGCGACAGTGACCGGAGTCTCCGAACGACCTGCTCTGTCTCTTTCAAAACAGCCCTGGCGCTTTGCCTACCAAAGTCAAGGCTTGCGCCCGGGGAAGTGGCTTGGGCCGAGTGTGGAAGAGGTCATTCATGAGATGGCTGAGAAAAAAGAGAAACATCTTCTTGTTGTGCCGATCGGATTTGTCTCCGATCATGTTGAAATTCTTTATGATGTCGATATCCTCTACAAAGAGATTGCAGCAAAAGCAGGTATTGAATTGCGACGACCCCAGTCTTTGAATACCCACCCTCTTTTTATCCGGTCCCTTGCGGAGGTGGTTCTTTCCAATCTTTCCCCTTCTTTTGTATCTGATCGATAACGAAGAGAAAGAACATCATCCCGAAATAACCTGCGCCGAGCAGGAAGGGGATGGTTGTCTCAATCTGCCAGGGGAAGAAGAGCCGGCCATCGACATAGGGGGAGTGGATGATCCCGCCTAGGCTGAGACCTCCGGCGACGCCAAAGAATACGGCGGCTCTTTTAAGATTTCGATCAATAATCATGGACAGGCCTGCTCCCCAGAGGAGAGAAGAAATGATGAAACCATTGGCCACAAGAACAATCATGTTGAAGGTAATTTCCATCTCGTCATGAAGATCTGCGGGACTTTTTCCCAGATGGTTCAGCAGGGCATTGAGTTCGATCAATAATAGCGCGGCCACGGCGGGTAAAAAAGCGAATGCAACGGCCTTGTGGTGTTTCGGCGGGGTTGCCGAAAAAGCTTGGGATGTAATTTCGAGGCCGATGAAGATCAGGATCGGCGCGAGGGCGGCTTCCGGGATTAGATCGACCATGATCCCGAGATAACCGAAAATTCCACCCAATCCGATAAAGAGGGCGGTCCAGAGGGTATACCCGGCGCGGCCCCCCATAGCTTTATAGGCGGGGTGACCGATATATGGCGTTGTCTGGACAACGCCGCCGCAGAGTCCCGTCAGGAGTGTGGAGAGTCCGCTGGTCAGCAAGATGGCCTGTGTGTCGTAATGATCTCCGGCAGCGGCCGCGCTTTCAGAAACATCAATTCCACCGATGATGACCACGATGGCAAAGGGGATGGTCAAGGGAAGATAGGCCAGTGTGAAGGGTATGCCTTCTAGAAAGTCGAGCGTCGGAGTGGGGAAGGTAAACTGTATCTCCTGAAAGCTCTGGGAGAGTGCTGGAAAAGCGGCAGCATTACCGAATAACAGCGTGATGTAGTAGATCATGGTGCCGAGCAGGACCGCGCCAAAAGCAGCCGGGATACGAAAAGGAAAAGGCACCTTTCCGATGATACAGGTTAATATAACGATAAGGGATACAAACCCCACCAGGGGGTTGTGGAAGATTTTAATCAAGGGAAGAAAGGCAATCAACATAAGCGCCACACCGGCAATCGGTCCCAAAAGTCCCGCCCGGGGAACGGCCCGTTGAAGAAGCGGGCCGAGGAAGGACCCGCCCGTCTTTACGAGGCCGACGATGACAACGCCGGCCGTAGAAATTTTCCAGGCGAGGACGGGATCTTTCGTGAGGAGATAGGCAGGCCCGATGACACCGAACAGAAAAGCAAAAAGAGAGGGGGTATCGATCCCGAGCGGCATCGCTGTGACATCCTGCCGACCGGTTTTTCGTGCCAGACGAATGGCCATGATGGTATAAGCCAGGTCTCCGGCAAAAACCCCGATCGCGGAACCGGGAAGCATCTTATAATAGACTAGTTCTCTCGGAAATTCAAAGACTTTGGTTAGAATTGTGGCCATGATGACCAGTTGGGTCATGTTGTCGATGACGAGGCCGAAGAAGGCGTTTAGATCGCCTGGTCCGAAGAGAAGTGCCCGATCAGTTTTTTTCATATGGATTTTCTCCCGCGTCACGCCAAGCGGATTATACAGCCTTCAAATGCTCACTACAATCAACGCCGATCGTTTTTCGTGTTTAAATACAAAAATTGGCAACAAATTGATTTATGTTTATGTTAAGATGTCAGATTAATGAGACGATATATACCCTATATTCTTTTTTTGCTTGTACTTTCTGCTCCGCTCACGCTCACATTTGCGGCGGACCGCCCTGATTCTAAAACAGAGGGGCGTTGCTGTGAGGTGGCCGCGTCTGTCTTTCCTGGGATTTCTTCCACCCTTCCAGAAATACGACCTGCGACATTAAAATCTCATCTTCAAAGTGCCCGGATTTTGCCGGTTGCCGATGCGCCTGCATTTGTGGTGAACATCCGGCACGCGCCACACCCGGATTACACGCGTATCGTTATTGATCTCAGCCGACCGGTTTTGTACAGTCTGACCTGGGTTTCGTCCACTACGCTGGCCGTTGAACTCTCGCCGGCTGTTCTGGGTGTGACCTTGCAGGAGAAACGATCTTTTTCAATACAGGAAAAGTTCCTGAAAAAAATCGAGGTCAAAAAAGGAGAGCGGGATGAGATTAACCTGATGATTGACTTCGAAACGTCCAGTGAATACAAGGTCTTTACCCTGCCGAACCCGGACCGCCTGGTGATTGATGTTTTTCACCCCAAGCCGAAGGACGAAGTGGAGAGTAACCTTAATCTCCCGGATTCGACCATCCGTATCCCGCCCCCTTTTGAGATCAAAACGATAGTTATTGACCCGGGGCATGGGGGAAAAGATCCGGGCGCATCAAGCAGACGTGGTTTGACCGAAAAGGATATTGTTCTTGATGTTGCGCTCCGCCTGAAGACCTTGTTGCAAAAAGAGTTAAAGAAAAAGGTTATCATGACGCGGGAGGAGGATGTTTTTATTTCATTAAAGGACAGGACAGAGCTGGCCAATCGGAAAAAGGCGGACCTGTTTATCTCAATCCATGTTAATTCTGCACCGAAGCAACATGTGAAAGGAATTGAGATCTACCTTTTGGGGCGAGCAACAGACGAAGGTGCGATTGCGACTGCGGCACGTGAAAATGCCACTTCTGAAGCGGCGGCGCTTAATTTTCAGGAGCTTATCCTCAATGATTTGGAACGCGAATTTACCTCAAATGCATCGCTTGAACTGGCGCACCATACCCAGGAGTCTTTGATCAAGCACCTGATACCCAACTATCCAACAACGGCTCTGGGTGTTAAACAGGCTCCCTTCTTTGTCCTTGCACATACCGATATGCCGGCGATTCTGGCTGAAATCTCATTCCTGAGTAACAAGATCGAAGAAAAACGGCTTCGGACGAAGCGCTACCGCCAACATGTTGCCGAGGCAATTTATAAAGGCGTCGAGGCTTATATCCAGTCCCTGAAAACCGGTTTCTAAATGGTTATCGTAAAATTGACGGTAGCCTATGACGGGGCGGATTATCATGGCTGGCAGAAACAGCCGGACTTAAAGACTGTTCAAGGCAGTCTGGAGGCTGGGCTGAAAAGGATTACGGGAAATTCGATACCGGTCTATGGTGCCGGAAGGACAGACGCCGGGGTTCATGCCCGCGGCCAGGTTGCCCATTTTATTTCGCCGCTTCCTTTTGATTCAGTGAACTGGCTCCGTGCCCTGAATGCCACGATTCCAAAAGATATTGTCGTTCACGCCGCTGAGGCAGTTTCCGATTCATTTCATGCAAGATTTTCCGCAAAAGGAAAAACCTACACCTACTACATCCACAATGGTCTGAGACGATGTCCTCATCAACGCCGGTCGTCATGGTTTGTCCCCGCCCGCTTGGATCTCGATTCAATGAGGGCGACTGCCGGAATTTTGATGGGGGAGCATGATTTCACTTCCTTTGCGGCCTCAAACGGTGAAGCCAAAGACTGCCAGCTTCTCCTGAAAGAAGTTCTGATTGAGAAGCGGGATGACCGGATTACGATCACCTTGAACGCTCACCGCTTTTTGAAATATATGGTCCGGAATATTGTAGGTTTTCTGGTTGAAGTGGGTAGAGGAAAGGTCAGTGTTGATGAGGTTTCGATGATCTTAAGATCCAGGGACCGCAGTATGGCTGCCCTGACAGCCCCCCCGCAGGGACTCTTCCTGGACAGGGTCGAGTATTAGGTTTGTTCATAGCCCCTCTTTCGGGGGGATTGACCTGTTCCGGACCGGTCTTGTATGCTGCTCGAAGCCCTTTTCAGGGGACAACTCCCCTTGGAATCACAGACAGACGAGAAAAAAGATAGGTTTCCATATAGTAAAAACGCGCATTATCGGTCTGATTCGGACTGTCGCGCTAGTCTGTCCCAGGCTTAATAGAAATTATGCTGTGGCAATAGTTAGAAGGTTTGGAATCGAGAAGTATCGCCCGTTTTGAAAGGACGATTCGGCTTAATGGAGGTTATTCTAAACACTTAGAAACAGACGGAACCCTTTGGAAGAGAAGGTGAGCATCCAAAATCAGTTTAGAAAGGTTGAGAGGATGCTCGATCTCCACGTTTCCCCTGTGTCAGGCACTCACATCTCTCTAGGAGATTAGAGCGAAAGGCTCAGTGTCTTAACCTGAAGGAGGCACGAATGAAACAGGAAAAAAGTTGGATTAGACGTAGAACTGCTCATCTTTTTGTTGGAGTAATTTTCACGATGGTCCTTTCAGGGTGTGGAGAAGATAATGGCACAGGACAGATCTCAATCACTGCCACTGCGAATGATCCCAGCGTTGTTGCGCAATCTTCCCCCTCACTTTTTGGTTCCATGTGGGCCTTTGTCTTCGGAAGGGAGGCTCTTGCGGATGTGTTGACTTGTGGAGGTAGCGGCGAGAAAGCGATTAGTACCGATGAAAATCCAGGTACAACAGAGATTTGCCTCACAAATGTTATTGCTATTTTGAGGAAGGTGACCTTAAACCCTTTTGATGGCAATCAAGACCATAGACTCACATCAGGTCCAAAAGCTCTCGATCTTTTAGGGGTTGACCCTATCCTTAGTGTCGATATTGTGGATAATCCTACGCTCCCGGCGGGCGTTCCTCAAAAAGAGATCAGATTTAGAATCGATGCGAGCCAAGGGGGATCAGCAGTCACAATACTCACTGGGAACGAAAGCATATTGATCGAGGGAAGTGTCCTTACCTCAAGCACAAGTTCCCCGGCGAACACGAAGGTTGATTTTAGGATATTTTTGGTAATAAATGAGCGTATGGATCTATTGTTGGGCGGTGACGGGTTGACCTTGCCTGACGGGGGAATTCTCGACCTTAGACTCTTTTTTGATTTAGAACAAGTGTTTAAATCGGGTACGATAGCTGTCGATCTTGAGAAAGTCGCGGCCATGGCGGCTACGGCCACGCCAAGTGGATCTACACCGCAATTTGATCTTAAGGAGAGTGACAGTGGTGATAAAAAGATACTCCTAGACATGATCAAGAATGCTCTTGATGATATGATCGATTTAAGAACGGACAGTGGGACCACATTAGGAACATTCACCCCTTGTGATTTAAGTATATCGAGTTGCTCTTAAACCCCCTTATCATAAAATATTGAAAGTGTGAGAGGCCGTATCTTTTTAGAAGGTACGGCCTCTTTATTTCCTAAGTTGGGTACAGTCCCGGTTTATTCGTAACAGAAATGGATGCCGCCAATACGTCCTTGACAGAGGGACCTCTCATACGGTTCAATAAATAATGATGAAGAAACTCGGGCTGATTGCACTATTCTCTCTTTTCTTCCTTCCCGCTTGCACCAAGGCAAGGGAGCGGTCTGCCCTGGATGAAGGGATACTCAAAGCGCAGCCAGAAAATGTTGACCAAGCGACCTTTGCCGGAGGCTGCTTCTGGTGCATGGAGCATCCTTTTGAGCAGGTGGACGGTGTATTTACTGTCCTTTCCGGTTACACCGGGGGAGTAGAGGTTGATCCGACTTATCGGGAGGTTGCCTCCGGGGGAACAGGTCATGTTGAGGCGATACAGGTCTTCTATGATCCGGACCGGGT
>JBHHXE010000106.1:0-7696 GCA_046756865.1 Nitrospiria bacterium
TCTTTTCCACGCGTCCGGCGGGTAGAGAAGTGTAAAACCCCGGACGAGGAAAAAAATGAACAAAAACACTGAAACACGAACATCCGGCACATTTACCGATCAATCTTCTATAAAACCGCAGAACCAAGCTCCGCAAGGCGTCTTTGGCACCCTGATTCCGGAACTGCAACGCGCCGTCGCCGCAGAGAAATATGTGAACCCCACGCCTATCCAGGAGCAGAGCATTCCACACCTTCTGGAGGGACGTGATCTTCTGGGCAGCGCTCAGACCGGCACCGGCAAGACCGCCGCCTTTACCCTGCCACTCCTACAGAAGCTTTCCAAAAATGCCCGTCGGCCTGGGAGAGGCAGGCCCAGGGCGCTTATTCTTGCCCCCACACGTGAACTTGCCGCCCAGATTGGAGACAGCATCCGGACTTACGGGCGCTTCCTTCGGCTCCGCCATACCGTAATCTTTGGCGGCGTCAATCAAAGCCCTCAGACCAGGGTATTAAGCCGTGGCGTGGACATCCTGGTGGCCACACCCGGCCGGCTTCTGGATCTGATGCAGCAGGGATTCGTCCACCTGAACCAGGTAGAGGTCTTTATTCTTGATGAGGTAGACCGCATGTTGGACATGGGCTTTATCCCCGACATCAAACGAATCTTGTCCCATATTCCCGCTGAGCGTCAGACCCTGTTTTTCTCAGCCACCATGGCCCCGAAAATCCTGGAGCTTGCTCACACTATGGTCCGCAACCCGATACGGGTAACCATCGCGCCAGACAAACCGGCAGTGGAACGGATCGATCAGAAGGTGCTCTTCGTCGGGAAAAATAATAAAGACGCGCTTCTGGTCTCCCTCCTGAAGGCGCCTACAATAAACAAGGCCATCATTTTCACCCAGATGAAGCATGTCGCCAACCGCGTGGTGAAAAAGTTGTCCTCCGTGGGCATTAACGGCACCGCCATCCACGGCAACAAAAGCCAGGCCGCCCGGATCAAGGCCCTGGACGATTTCAAGCGAGGCCGCGCCCATGTCCTAGTTGCCACCGATGTGGCGGCGAGGGGATTGGACGTGGATGACATCACCCATGTGATTAACTATGACCTTCCCGTGGAGGCCGAAACCTACGTTCACCGCATCGGGCGCACCGCCCGCGCCGGAGCAAACGGTGAGGCGATTTCCTTCTGTTGCGCTGAAGACAGGGCCAATCTTCGAGACATCGAACGCCTGTTGGGCAAGTCGGTGCCTGCCGAAATGGAACACGCCTTTCATTGCGACGAGGCCTTCCGGTCCAGGAAGCCCGCGCCGAAGGCTTACAACCGGAGGAATGACAGTGGACGTCGGCCATCACGCGCGTACGGGCGATCACCTGGCCGCTCATCCGGACGATCTCATAGCAGCTATTCCTGGTCCGACAGCCGGAGCGGAAACCGATAAAACCTCGTCCAAACAAACCATTCTCCTTAAAAAGGCATTCGTTTGGACTCATCTTGAGCTAGAAGAGGCTTGGGCTTGCGCCCAAGTCTTTTCTATGTAAAAATAACGCATTATTGATGACGTCTTTTTATCTTCCGGGAATATCCTATGACCCCCAAAACGATGCTTGAAAAAATATGGGACGCCCATGTCGTTCATGAAGAAACGGGGCGGCCCTCCCTTCTGTATATTGACCGCCACCTGGTACACGAAGTCACCTCGGCCCAGGCCTTTGAAGGCTTGAGACTGGCCGGCCGATCTGTCCGCCGTCCGGAATTGACCTTTGCCACACCCGACCATAATGTTCCGACCACAGACCGCTCCCTGCCGATTGAAGACCTAATCTCTGCAAAGCAGATTGAAACACTGTCTGAAAACTGCAAAGAATTCGGTGTCACGCTATTTGATCTGAACAGTCCCGATCATGGCATCGTTCATGTGATCGGCCCGGATCTGGGCCTGACCCTCCCGGGCGCCACCCTCGTCTGCGGAGACAGCCACACCTCCACGCACGGCGCCTTTGGCGCACTGGCCTTCGGCATCGGCACCAGTGAAGTGGAGCATGTTATGGCCACACAATGTCTCCTTCAGGAAAAACCCAAAACTTTTCTGATTGAAGTCAATGGCATGCGGCCCTACGGGATCGAAGCAAAGGATATGATCCTCGCCATTATTGGCCGTATCGGCACAGCAGGCGGTACGGGCTTCGTCATCGAATATGGAGGAGAGGCCATACGAGAGTTGAGCATGGAAGAACGCATGACCATTTGCAACATGTCCATCGAGGGAGGCGCCCGTGCAGGGATGATCGCCCCGGATGAGAAGACCTTTGAATACCTGCGCGGACGGCGATATGCCCCGATAGACTTCGACGCGGCGGTCGCACACTGGAAGACACTTCCCAGCGATCCGGGGGCATCGTTTGATCGCACCCTAAAAATCGATGTCGCATCTTTGGCCCCTCAGGTCACATGGGGAACTAACCCCGGTCAGGTCGCCTCCATTGACGCACGCGTTCCAAATCCGGAAAAACTATCTGACAAAAGCATGAGAAAATCTGCCGAAAGAGCACTCGACTACATGGGGCTCAAAGCTGATATGCCGATTGAGGATATTGAAATTACCCGGGTCTTCATCGGCTCTTGCACCAACTCCCGAATTGAAGACCTCCGCCGGGCGGCGGCCTTTGTCAAAGGCAGACAGGTCTCTTCAAAAGTGGACGCCATGGTCGTTCCCGGTTCTCAAAAAATCAAGCTTAGCGCAGAAGAAGAGGGTCTTGACCGTATCTTCAAGGAGGCGGGATTTGACTGGAGGGAATCGGGCTGTTCGATGTGTCTCGGGATGAACCCCGACACCCTCGAACCGGGAGAGCGATGTGCCTCCACCTCCAACCGAAACTTTGAAGGCCGGCAGGGAAAAGGAGGCCGGACACACTTGGTCAGTCCGCTCATGGCCGCCGCTGCCGCGGTCGAAGGACATTTTGTTGATATCCGCCAATATGCATCGCCGGAGGATTGCTAGATGGAGCCTTTTACAACATTGCAAGGAATCGTCGCTCCGCTTGATCTGCCTGATGTAGATACCGACCAGATCATTCCGAAACAATTTTTAAAGAGAATTGAACGAACGGGCTTTGGTCAGTTTCTCTTTTACGACTGGCGCTTTATTGACGGCAAAAAACCGGACCCCGCCTTTGAGATGAACGCTGAGCGCTACCAGGGCGCATCTATCCTAATTACAAGGGCAAACTTCGGCTGTGGCTCTTCACGCGAGCATGCCCCCTGGGCACTTGCAGACTACGGCTTCCGTTGCATTATTGCTCCTTCTTTTGCAGACATCTTCTATAACAACTGCTTCAAAAACGGGATTCTTCCGGTCTGTCTGTCTGAAGACCAAATCGAGACACTCTTTCAGCACCTTCGCCAGATTCCTGCATACCGCCTGAATATTGACCTGGAAAAAGAGCGGATCACCTCTGACGATGGCCTTAATTATAAGATCGAGATCGATCCTTTTCGGAAAAACTCCCTCCTGAAGGGCCTTGATGACATTGATCTGACACTTGAACATGAGGAAAAGATTAGTCAGTATGAGGCCGGAACACCTTCCCTTTTGCAATAAATCTGATGAGCAGAAAAAATGCCAACAGGAAATAATGAGCCCTACCCCCATATCGGTAGGGTAGAAGAAGAGGTCGACGCGGCCTTTTGGGAAGCGAGATACCGGAACGGAGATACAGGCTGGGATCAGGGCGCCGCTTCACCCGGCTTGATAGACCTCCTGCAGTCGGGTCAAATCCAAAGCGGAAATGTCCTCGTCCCGGGATGCGGCCGGGGACACGAAGCACGGGAGTTGGCCAGGGCCGGGTTTGAGGTCACGGGCATGGATATTACCGAAGGAGCAATCCGGGAGGCCACATCATTGGCTGAGCGCGAAGGGCTTCAAAAAATCAAGTTTGTCCAGGCCGATTTTTTCAATCTCCCTGATAAAGGCTTCGGCCCCTATGACTGGATTTTTGAACACACTTTTTTCTGCGCAATCAATCCAAGGCTGAGGGAAGACTATGTCCTTGCAGTCGCGCGTCTGATCAAGCCGGGAGGCAGCCTGATCGGGATGTTCTATCATATTCAGACCGAAAGCGGGCCGCCCTTCGGCTGCACCCGGGATGAACTGGTTGAGCGATTCTCGCCCCAATTCACGCTTCGATTAGAAAAGACGCCTCGTTCCTTTCCGGATCGGGATGGGAAAGAACTCCTGATGCTCTGGGAACGGAAATAAAAAGAGACCGACAAACGCCTACCCGCCGAATTCCACCTTCGGCGTGCCCCGCGCCTCCGCATCAATTTCAAAATATTCGGCCTTTTCCACACCTGCCAGACTCGCGTAGAGACGCCCAAGCAGTTTTCGGGTAAAGGTGTTCAATATCTTCACAGCATCGTTATAGCGTTTTCGTTCGACAGAAAGCCGGTTTTCTGTTCCCTCCAGTTGATCCTGCAATTTCAGGAAGGACGCGTTTGATTTTAACTGAGGGTAGGTCTCCCGCAGGACCAGCAAACGGGAAAGCGCCGATTCCATCCCGCCGGCCGCCTTCGCTTTTTCTCCAATTGAATCCGCCTGAAAGTAAGACTTGCGTGCTTCAGCCACCCCGAGAAAGATTTTCTCTTCCTGCGAGGCAACCCCTTTGACAGTTTCAACCAGATTAGGGATCAACTCAAAGCGGCGCTGCAGCTGGTTTTCCACCTGCGCCCAACGGCTCTTTACTTCTTCGTCATAGGTAATTGCCTGATTGTAACCGGAGTAGACACAGCCCCCGGCCATCAGGACCGTGACGAGAATCCCCCCCACGATGATAAACAGCACCCGTTTAGCGCTCATTCGATTCCTCCAAACTTACTGCACAAAATGCCAGGAAGCGAGTCCGTTGGAACAACACTACCAGCTCGCACCGCCCCCTCCGCCACCAAAACCTCCGCCCCCGCCAAACGAACCCCCGCCGAATCCGCCTCCAAATGATGATCCGCCGTAACCACTGCCCCAGGATGAACGCCTTCCCCCCAGCAGACTCCCCAAGAGGAATCCGCTCATCAATCCACCGCCTCCTCCCCAACGCGAGTAGCCCCGGCGCCTGCCCATCGAGGAAAACAGAAAATACAGCATCAACAGGGGGAGGAGACCGCCAAGGGCGCCGCCTCCCCTTCGGGATTGACGTCGAACACGCATCCGGTGAGGAGGGATGCCGCTGAGCTCCACCTGCTGGGCATCGGCCACCTGGTTTGCTATAAGGACCGCCAAGCGATGGAGTCCCTCTCCAAATTGTCCTTGTTTGAAAAACTGCTCTGCGACGGCCCGCGAGGCAGAACCTGTCCACGAATCCGTCAGCACTCCTTCCAGCCCATAGCCCACTTGCACCCGCACCTTCCGCTCTTTCATGGCCAGGAGGATCAGAGCCCCGTTGTCTTTCTTCGCTTGACCCAGCTTCCAAAGCTCTGCATGACGCTGTGCAAAACTAAAAACATCCTCACCATCCGTGGTTTGAACCGTCAGGACTTTGATTTGCGCCCCTGTGCGTTGTTCCAGCTCTCGCAGCCAGCCTTCCATGCCTTTCTCGAGACCTGCGTTGATGATACCGGCCTGATCCAGGACAAAACGTCCGGAATCCCGAACCGTGACCTCTCCACTAGAGGAGGACGTCAGACCAAGAACAAAGAAAATCAGGACCGGCAGGAGTACCGGAAAAACCAGACGAAGGCCCCTACCACGCATCGACAATCTCCGCGAGCACCTCGATTTCAGCATAGAGTAATTTGAACTCCTCCCAGCCATGTTCCCCCGCTCTTAGTAGAACGTCTTTTAAACCGGGCAGCTTAAATTCGAGAACCTTTTCGACTTCTGAAACCACCTCCAAAGCCGGGTGGGGCTCTTTCAGCCCTTTTATCCAGAGGATTCCCCGAAGCGTTCGAATAAGGCGTTCTGCCATATCAGCCTCTACTGTGGCAAAGAGCTTTTCCCGCCCCGCCGCCGCCAGCAGTCCCTGCCGCATCCCGATCAGGATGCTCTTCAACTCCCGCTCACAGGCATGACGGATATGATCATCATTAAATGACAGGGTCTTGAAATAATCCTCGCCAAAAAGGGTCATATGGCATTGATGAATCTCGATCAATTCCAGGGGGAAAGTATCCAGAGAGACTTCTATATATTCTGGCGTCATGATCACGGGTGCCGCAATTCCGGCCTTGCCGAGTTTCACACCGTTTTTGGCCAGTTGCCGCAGCATATCGAGGTCCACCTTTTTCAGGACAAAAACACTCCGAACCGTGTGCCGCTTCGGGTCAAATGAATCTGCCGCAATCGCGCCATAAAGTGTCAGCGCCAGCCCATTGGATCCAGCCAGTCCACGCACCTCCTCCTTAAACTGCTCTACCGGACGGCGCATTGCGTCCGGTATTCGATCAATCCCGCCCCCTTCAAGCCCCATAAGAACCCTCCCTGAAAAAACCGTCCATGTCTTATTAATTAAGCATCAAACACAAGAGATCAAGACCTCCCCTTAAAATCCGGTGAATCGTGACTCGGCGATCGGGGTATATATTTCTCCAGTCAAATGAGTAGGGGAACGGTATCATGAATACCGTAAAAGTCAAGCCGGTCATGGTCAAACTCCCGGTGCATTAAGACAAAAATCAGACTGAAAATCCATCCTGCAACGCGCCCAACCCATTTTCACCAGGCGGAGATCTTGCTGAATCGTCTCATCATTTTTGTTATATTGCTTACAAGGAGAAAGGCAATGCTCGAAGATGGTTTCGCGGATATTATTGGGAAGGCCCGTTTTGGGAAAGCCTTATCTCTTTCGGAGTTGGAAGACCGATCAGGGGTTTCGAAGGCAAGAATCACTGCACTGGAAGCAGAAGCTCTGCCGGAGAAGGACGAGATCACTTCGCTGGGATCTTCACTTGACCTTGACTGTAGAAAGCTCCTGGAAATTGCCGACGCCTCATGGGCGCCGGACCCCCGACCGCCCTACCTTGTTGACTCAGACCTGACCACCTCTCCTGACATGGTCCATGTCATTGATGGAAAGATCGGAAGTTATCCGGTGAACGGGTATTTTTTTATCGACTGGGAGAAGAAGGAATGCGCCCTTTTTGATACAGGATACAGCCCGGGAAAGGTGATTGCCTTCTTGCAGCAGAAAGCCCTCCGTCTGTCTGCAATCTGCCTGACACACGCGCATCCCGACCACATTGGCGGCGTCGAAAAGGTTCAATCCTACAGTGAGGCTCCAGTCTATCTCCACCGGAATGAAAACCTCGGGAAAATACGATTAAAACGGCAAATTCACATCGAAGATAAAATGAAGATTACGGTAGGCCGATATCTGATCACGGCAAGATTTACACCAGGTCATACCGATGGGGGAACAAGCTATTTTGTCGATACATCACCTTACCCCCCCTTTACGCTTGCCTTTGTGGGCGATGCACTTTTTGCCGGATCCATTGGCCGCGCAAAGTCACCGCAAACCTATCCAACCCTGCTAGACTCCGTAAAAGATGTCATCTTATCTTTTCCGCCCGCGACAGTGCTCTTCCCCGGCCACGGCCCGGTCACGACCGTTTCGGAAGAAAATGCGCAAAATCCATTCTTTAAATAGGACCCGTTTTTATCTACTCCCGTTTGGCCTTCTATACCGGGAAGAACACGAAGGGGTAGGTCACGACGATGACCCCG
>JBHHXE010000107.1:0-7666 GCA_046756865.1 Nitrospiria bacterium
ACATGGAGAAAGGCAACTTCCGCTGCGATGCAAATGTCTCCATCCGGCCCGTGGGACAGCCTGAATTCGGCACCCGGACCGAGATCAAGAATATGAACTCTTTCCGATTTATCCAAAAAGCCATCACCTATGAAGCCGCACGCCAGGCAAAGGTTCTGGAAGAAGGAGGCCGAATCGTTCAGGAAACACGTCTGTGGGATACCAAAAATAGTGTCACCCTCCCGATGCGAAGCAAGGAGGAAGCACATGACTATCGTTACTTTCCGGAACCGGACCTTGTCCCGCTTACCATTAGCCAGGAGTGGGTTGACAAAATCACCTTGGAACTTCCGGAATTGCCTGATGAAAAGCGGGAACGCTTCGTGAATGATTATTCTCTTCCACTCTATGATGCCGTTATTCTGACCGCCTCACAGGCCTTGGCCGACTTCTATGAAAAGACGGTCTCACTCTACCCGAATCCAAAGATAGTCAGTAACTGGGTCATGGGTGATCTTCTCAGAGAGCTGAAGGAGGAGAATAAGGAAATCGACGATGCGGCCATTCGCCCTGAACAATTGGCATCCTTGCTGAAACTGATTGAAACGGGGGTCATTAGCGGTAAAATCGCTAAGACCCTCTTTGTAGACATTTATCGCACAGGAGCCGATCCGGTGAAACTGGTCAGAAAAAAGGGGCTCACGCAGGTCAGCGATGAGTCCGAACTCGACCAGGCTATACAGGAAATCATTGCAGCCAATCCAAAAGAGGCCGAAGGATACCGTGCAGGTAAAAAAAAGCTGATTGGTTTCTTTGTCGGTCAGGTCATGAAGCGTTTCGGCGGAAAGGCAAACCCGGGCAAGGTTAATGCGTTGCTCAAAAAGAGGCTTCAATAAATCATGAGGAGACGATTTGAATGAGTGAGATTATAGACGTACATGCCCGTGAAATCCTGGACTCTCGTGGAAACCCGACAATTGAGGTTGAAGTCTTTCTGGAATCCGGCGCGATAGGCCGGGCCGCCGTTCCCTCCGGGGCGTCCACCGGATCACGGGAGGCCCTGGAACTGCGTGACCGCAACCCAAAAAGGTATCTGGGAAAAGGGGTTCTCAAGGCCGTTGCCCACGTCCACGAGCGCATCCTTCCGGAGATTATCGGACTTCTGGCCGAAGAACAGGCCGCGCTTGATAAAACACTCCTGATGCTTGACGGGACCGCCAACAAAAAGAAGCTCGGCGCGAATGCCATCCTCGGGGTCTCTCTCGCGGCCGCACATGCCGCAGCGGGCGAGTTGGGCATACCGCTCTATCGCTACATAGGCGGACTTCAGGCCAGAGAACTTCCCGTCCCCTTGATGAACATCCTGAACGGTGGGGCACATGCGGACAATGGTCTCGATTTTCAGGAATTCATGATCCTGCCGGTCGGAGGGCACTCTTTTTCGGAATCCCTCCGCATGGGGGTCGAGATCTTTCACGCGCTCAAAACCGTCCTTAAGAAAGCCTCTTACACCACTGCGGTCGGAGACGAAGGCGGATTTGCCCCGGCGGTGGCATCCCATCACCAGGCACTCGAGTTGATCATGAAAGGCATCAAAAAGGCCGGATACCAGCCGGGCCGCGATGTCCTCCTGGCTCTGGATTCCGCGGCCAGCGAGTTTCATCAAAAAGGGAAATACCACCTTCAGGCAGAGGGAAAATCTCTTTCATCCAATGAGATGATCGATTATTATGAGGCCCTGATTGACCAATTTCCCATCGTCTCGATTGAGGACGGCCTTGCGGAAAATGACTGGAAAGGCTGGGAGAAAATGACAGAACGGCTGGGGCAGCATGTTCAACTGGTTGGAGACGATCTTTTTGTCACCGATGAAAAGACTCTTGAAAAAGGCATCCAAAAAGGTGCGGCAAATTCCATCCTGATCAAGCTGAATCAGATCGGAACCTTGACGGAAACACTCAATACCATTGAACGGGCCAAACAATCAGGCTATGGAACCATCATCTCACATCGCTCGGGAGAAACCGAAGATACCACCATTGCCGATCTGGCCGTGGGAACTGGAGCCGGTCAGATTAAAACCGGCTCTCTGTCGCGAACAGATCGAACCGCCAAGTACAACCAACTCCTCCGGATTGAAGAAAACCTCGGAGACGCTTCTGTTTTTTCCGGACAGGAACGCTATCGGACTCTGAAAGGATTTTCTTCTGCCGGAAAATCAACAAAGAGGAGAAAGGGATGAATGGACGGCCACCATTGAGAAAGCGACACTATATTTGTTTTTGGGTGACGCTTGTGATATTACAGGGCTTCATTCCAAAGGCAACCGCAGGGATTGTCGGCAAACCAACTGCGGCGGGGGCACCAATGCGCCTTTCCGAGATCCGCCTGGAGTTTGACCAGGTCCAACTCGAAACCCGCTCTGGAATAGAAAAGTTTAAAGGGAACGCAACCAGTGAACGCATCCTCTTGAAGGGAATTTATGGTCTAAGTCCTAAGCTGGATGCGCATCTTTCCCTTGGCATCTCTGATTTTGCCACCGCCTCCCGGCAGTTTAATGGGGACTTCGGTCCCGCCATCGGGACCGGCCTGCGATGGACCTTTCACAATAAAGGCGCTCTCAGCCTGGGTGTCGGAGGACAGACCCTCTTCTTGCTTTCTGATGATGACCGGTCCACCAACCCCCGAATCCGCTTCCATGAGATTGAGTCATTTGTCGGTGGCAGCTTCAGCGGGCTGGAACAAGTCACAACCTATTTCGGCTTCCTCCTCTCATCGGGATTTGGAAGATTTCAAAGAGGGACCACCGTTTTCACACAAAACACCTTCGGGGTTTTTGTCGGAGGAGATTTCCAAATTTACGACCGACTCTATTTGTCCGGCGAAGCAAGGATGGTAAGCGAAGCCTCGCTGACCATCTCACTGAGCTATCGCCCCGACAATAACTCCAAACAACAAATGGATTGATCCACACCAATGCAGAACAAGTGCCGTAAAAGTGCCGCAAAAGGTCTGAAAAAGAAACTGCGGATCATTGGAGGCATTCTCATATTTTTAAACGTCTATCTCCTCCTCTCTTTCTTCTTCAGCGGGATGGGATTTTTCAAAGCAGTCAAGATGCGCAAGGGCCGCGCTGTCATCCAGGAAGAGATTCGTGCTCTGAGAAAAGAGAACACACAACTCGTTCGCCAAATCGGGGATTTGAAAAACGACCCGCTCACAATCGAAGGTCTCGCCCGCGACCGCCTCGGTCTTGCCAAAGAGGGAGAACTGATTTATGAATTCTTCCCCGAAAGCAAACCCTGGTGATAACGGCCCATCATACTCCTCTAAGCCTCAATGGCAACCTTGCTATGAGGCTCGAACCCTCACGTATAAAATATGCTGCGGTTCTGTGCCCCTCGGGCCTTGCCCTGAAGGAATGGGTCTCTCGAATCCAAATACAGGCATGCCGTATCGTTATCTCTAACATTCCGGGATAAGGAATACCAACTTTGTCATACAGATCCGGTTTTATCGCGATTATTGGCCGTCCGAATGTCGGTAAATCGACACTCCTCAACCGCCTCCTGGGACAAAAAATTGCAATTGTCACTGACAAGCCTCAGACGACCCGGAATCGGATTCTAGGTATCCGCAACCTGCCGGAATCCCAGATGATCTTTTTCGACACGCCCGGTATTCATCAGCCTAAAACAAAGCTGAATCAAAGGATGGTTCAGACGGCCTACTCTTCTCTCTCTGAGGTCGACCTTATCCTGATGTTGATAGAAGCGACCCCGGATTTGGAAAGACGCGAGCATGCCATCCGGGAGGTAGACAGAACTATCCTCGAACATTTAAAAAACATCAAGACGCCAAAGATCCTGATCATCAACAAGATTGATCTCATCAGCAAAACAAATCTCATCCCTTTTCTTGAACAGTTCAATGAGGAGAAGACCTTCTCAACAATTGTTCCGCTCTCCGCCCTCACCGGGGAAAATATCGACCAACTCCTGGAAAACACCCGAACCGCCCTGCCGGCCGGGAACCCTTTTTTTCCCGAGGATGTAGTGACCGACCAGCCGGTTCGATTTCTGGCCTCTGAGTTTATCCGGGAAAAAGCCATCAAAATGACGCGGGAAGAGATCCCTTATGCGATTGCCGTTCAAATAGACGATTTCAAGGAAGATACAGCACGGAACCTCTCCTTGATTTACGCCACCATCTTTGTTGAAAGAGAATCCCAAAAGGGAATTATTATCGGACACAAAGGGGTAATGCTGAAAGAAATCGGGCAAGCCGCACGGAAAGAACTCGAGGACTTGCTTGGGGCAAAAATATATTTGGAACTTTGGGTCAAAGTGCAAAAAGGATGGCGGAAAGACGATTCATTTCTGACACACATGGGATACTGAAAGAAGCGCTGAACCGTCCCCTTTCACCTCACCCATCACAGGCAAAAATTCCCTCCCTCCTGACAGGGTTCCCCATTTAAAAATTTGGTTTAAAATCACTTTTATTTGTGATATCCTGACCTTGATTATCAATGCGGAGTCTTTTATCTTGATACTTCGAACATTGGGTTATGCCTTCTCGCTCGTCATCGTTCTCGCGGTTATGAATCATTTTGAAATGATTCAGATCCCTCAGGGTCTTTTAAAAGAGGCGGTGAAGGTTGTGGCGACTGGCGGGGCCGCGCTGAAACAGGCAATCTTCTAAGCGTCTTCTGTCGCCCCCCTCATTTAAGGGAGCGCTCGGTCTTCCCGGTAAGTATTGACAGGGAACACCCTTCACCGTAAAATCCCTACCATGTTTAAGACCGTCGAATGGAAAGACGGGGCCGTGCGTCTTCTTGATCAGACAAAGCTCCCGAAAGAAGTGCTTTACATAAATTGCCGGGATGTCAAGACCGTCGCACAAGGCATCAAGGAATTATGTGTACGGGGCGCACCCGCCATCGGTATTACGGCAGCATACGGCGTCGCCCTGGCAGCACAAAACATTCAGGCAGAAACCTTCGATGGCTTTTATAAGGACCTCATGCCGGGCTGTGATCTTCTGGCCGCCTCTCGCCCAACTGCCGTCAATCTCTTCTGGGCCATCAACCGCATGAAACAAACGGCGGTTGCTCATCGAAGACAAGCCATCCCCGCTATAAAAAAAACCTTGTTGCGCGAAGCAGACCGTATACTGCTTGAAGATATCGAAATGAACAAGGCCATCGGAAAGTTCGGCGCAGCATTGATTCAAACCGACTCAGGGATACTCACCCACTGCAACGCCGGTGCGCTCGCGACGGGAGGATACGGCACAGCCCTCGGGGTCATCCGGCGGGCCTGGGAGGAAAACAAGCGGATCAGGGTCTATGCCGATGAAACCCGACCGGTCCTTCAGGGAGCAAGACTGACCGTATGGGAACTGCTTCAGGAACAAATACCTGTGACACTGATTACAGATAATATGGCCGGTTTTTTAATGAAACAGGAAAAGATCCAGTATTGTGTCGTCGGAGCCGACCGCATCGCAGCCAATGGGGATATTGCCAACAAGATCGGTACATACAGTGTCGCCATCCTGGCCAGGGAACACCGCATCCCTTTTTATGTTGCCGCGCCGATGTCGACCATCGATTTCAAAACCCCCTCTGGTGAGGAGATCCCGATTGAAGAGCGGGATCCCTCAGAGGTTACACACATCCGCGGCAATGAAATCACCGATCCCGGTGCAACAATCGCCAACCCCGCCTTTGATGTCACTCCCGCCCGCTATATCACCAGGATTATCACCGACAAGGGGGTATTTAACCCACAGGAGATCAAAAACCTCGCATCTGAACCTCGGGATCACACCGGGCAATAACTTTTCCCTTCTTTGTTCAAGGCTACCCACCTGTCAGATATTTTACATCATCTCTTACTCTACGACCAAATATTCAGCAGACCAACATCTTTATTCACCAAAGATACATATATCCTATCCTTAGATATCAATGAATTATATCAAAGGCCTCACTTTATCATATGGTTGGTTCGATTCCTGCTTATAAACAGGCCTAATTGATTTTCCGGCAATGTAAAATGGAGAATCACGATATCTCAAGCCTCTGGGTATCGTCTGGAACCTTTTCTAAATTGGGGGATGGTTGCGGCTTCTGGTGGTCGAACACAATCAGATTCTGGGGACAAGGCTCCGAAACAGCCTTACCGCACATGGATAAACAGTCGACTGGCTTCAGGAGCAGGAACCCATCAGAGATGTTCTCAATAACGAACAATTTGAGGCGGTCATCTTAGATATCGACTTTCAGGAAGTCGATCCGATTCAAGAAATCAAAACGCTCAGACATCAGGGCAATCGGGTTCCTATCCTGATCCCGACAGAAAAAAACTCCGTTTCGGATTGTGTAACCGGATTAGAGGTTGGTGCGGATGACTACCTGTGTAAACCTATTAGTCCTGAAGAAATGAATGCACGCCTGCAGGCCATTATTCGGAGAAGCGCCGGACGTGCCCATCCACACCTTGTCTGCAGTGATATCCATTTGGACACGGCCGCCAGAAAAACGACCTTTCAGGGCAAACCCATCGTATTAAACCGAAAGGAATATGCCCTGTTGAGAGGATTTCTTGAAAATAATGGAAAAGTATTGACGAGACAAAGGCTCGAAGAAATGCTCTATGGCTGGGATTCAGAGACCGAAAGCAATACCCTTGAAGTCTATATCCATCATCTACGAAAAAAGTTCTATCCTAGCCTGATCCAAACCATCCGGGGCGTCGGCTACCTCATATCAGAAGCCTCTTAAATAATATCCGTACTCAATGCCCCGATTAATTGCGTCACGGTACAATCATCACAGGGTGGTGTTGCAACGGCAATCCTTTCGCTTGTCGGTTCGGGTTTGCCCAACTTCCTGATGGCTGATTTTCTCCCACCGGTCGCCGATGCAGGCGTGGATCGAATCGTCTTTATGAATTCGCGAGTTGAGTTGAGTGCAGGAGGGTCAACAGGCACCATTGCCAGCTATTCCTGGACTCAGACCGGCGGCCCGGCGGTTAACTTCTCAAATGGCACAACCCCAGAAATTCACTTTATCTATCCGGAGCTTGTTCTTGTCCCTCCGGCAGTTCCACCGACCCTGACATTTAAGGTCACCGTCATCGGACCTGGAGGAACAAGTAGTGATGAGATCAACATTAACACAACCGCCACACCGCCGACTGTTGCAGCAATTTCCTTTGCACAAGTCAAGCGGGCAACAGAGAAGGACGGTTCAATTACAGAAAATTGGACTGTCGAAGGAGCCGCGATTCCTGTCGTTGCCGGCTCAACGGTGACAAATCTCATTGTGACGAACACCTTAGGTGCCACTGCCGACCTTATTGTGGGTACGGGATGCGCACCACTCACAATCGGTGTAACCGGAGATTTTGGGTTCGACTCTAAGGACTCGGCGCCTGCCGCAAGCCTAGGTACGGACTTGAGCATTCATGCGGTCATGAGTGACGGAACTGTCGGTCCATCAGTCCCCGTAGTCGTCGAGGTCAAATAATACGGGTAGCTGTGGTTTTTACGGCAATTCCTGTCAACAGTAATCACCGTAAAAACACCACATACAAAAAGGCCGGTCACCTCTTAAAAAGAGGTTTGACCGGCCTTTTTTATTTTAGTTGACCCAGCCGCCAGAGTCTAATATCCTTCC
>JBHHXE010000108.1:0-7597 GCA_046756865.1 Nitrospiria bacterium
GGCCTTGGCCTTGGCCGTGCCCGGAATTCGGGCAATCAGGTTCCCGACTTCTCCTCCAACCGATTCCCCCGCATCATCAAAGACAACCTCTGCACCGAGGGCCTCCAGATCCGCCTTGAGTTGAAGAGCGACCTGGCCCTCTTTCCTGGAATGGCTGTCAATCTGAACCAGCATCAGAAAATGCGCAATCATCCGATCGACATTAATCATCCTCAGCATCCTCCTCTTGCGACGGGAGGTGAGACAAAACCCCTTGGACGACCTGATCCGGATGAAGCCGACTGAGGTGCCGTTTCCCTTCCGCATCGGTAAATCTTAGCGCAGAGGTCATCGACCGGCCAGCATAACCCTGTGTGAGCCATTTCCCTTCAGCGGAGCCTTCCTGTCCATTGAGATGCTCCGCCAGCGCCTCCATCGGGAGCATCGGAATAAGAGGCCGTGTCACCGTTTCGGCCCAAGCGTAATAGCGATACTCCAGTTCATAAGCGAACCCGCCCTCTTCGCGCTCCCGATCTTCAATCACTAGAAAGAGATTCCCCTGACAAAAGTGGTCAATCGCCTCCCGCGCCGGTCGCTGCTCATCAATCACGACAGAAAGACCGGCTTCAGGATGTTCCTCCAGACCGATAATCCCCTTTTCGAAAAGTTCCATTGAAAGAAGAATTTCATCAAAGGGCTTCTGCCATAAAGAACGGTAGTCGTCCTTCTTGCGAAAAAGATCCGGCAGGAGTGGGAAGAGGGCCTTGTAATACGACGCTTCTTTTGGGCCGGTGGCGGAAGTAAGTTGTGAGGCGATCGGACTCTCATCGGAGCGGCAGAGGGCATTGATCAGGAGATTCACCTGGACCCCTTCCTCTGAGGAAAATATGGAATGATCACCCGCCTCAGCGGCGGCGATCAATCTCCCGGAAATCGGTTCCGCCTTATGCGGGTGCAGCAAAGCCCATACCGATAGGAGACCGTCAGTATCAAAATGGTTATTCGTAAGGATATTGACCTGCGGGAAGAAGGACTTCCGATCCGGATGGGAGATATAGCGCATCGCAATTTCTGTCGCGGTGTCGGCCTTCAGAGGCGTGGGGGTTTTGTTCCCCTTCCAATGACTGAGGTGAAAACTCTGCGGGACAATGCCATCAACCGAAATCTTGGCAACACCCTTCATTGCCTCTTCATAAAGGTAGAAAACCATTCGCCTTCAATACCGAAGCGGAAAAATCAGTCGCGTTCCTCAACGAAGAACATCGATAATGTAGCGTAACATCGCGTCCTGATTACCATCCGCGTTAAAAAAGATTGCAATCGTTCAGCATGCCAACACGCTTCTTTCTTGAAAGGCGCGAGGAACACTCAAGCACTCCCCGGAAACAACAAGAAAAAAAGGCTGAGCTGAATCGTCACAAAATACTGTTCTTAAATCAACGACAAGTAATTGGACGCCACTATACCAGAAACATGCCGCCATTTCAAAAACAGTTGCCTTCCACCCGGTTGACTTCCAAAGATAATTTCGTTATTAACAGACACTCATTATATCACTGGGAAGGCGAAATCCTCCTGGTAAGGAGGCCGGGATGACGAGGACAAACTTCAAATTTGAAAAACGTAAGAGAGAACTGGAAAAACTAAAAAAGAAAGAAGAAAAAAAGAAACGAAAGCTGGAAAAGAACGAGGAGCAGGCAAAAGGCGATTCGGATCAAGCGCCCAATGTGAACTAAAGCCTCCAGAGGTTTAAGATACTGATTTTCCAGGGAAAGATATATGCCGAAGCAGTTCTATGTTGTCTGGGTTGGTCGGGAAACAGGGGTTTTCACAAGCTGGCCTTATACGAAAAAACAGATTGATCGGTTTCCCGGAGCGCAATACAAGTCCTTCAAGACACGAGAAGAATCAGAAGCCGCATTTGCAGCAGGAAAGGGGGGGACTAAAAAACCGCTTAATAAGAACCGTAAGGGAAAAACCTTTTCAGATCCTCCGTCTAAAAATAAATCTGAGGTAGCCATTTATTGTGACGGCGCCTGTGACCCCAATCCAGGTCAGGCAGGATCGGGGCTGGCCGTTTATTCTGAAGGAAAGCTCAAAGAACTCTGGTATGGACTCTATAATTCTAGAGGCACCAACAACTCAGCAGAACTCAATGCCCTGCATCAAGCATTACACATCGCAAAATCTTATGTCGCTCAGGAAAAAACGGTTAACATTTTTTGCGATTCACAATACGCAATAAATTGCATTACGGTTTGGGCCTATGGTTGGAAGAAAAAGGGCTGGAAGCGAACAAAGCCGGGAGATATTAAAAACCTTGAAATCATAGAGGAAGCACATGCCTTATATGAAAAATTAAGAGGGAGCCTTGAAATCTCTCACGTTAAGGCCCACAGTGGCATTGAGGGCAATGAACTGGCTGATCGCATGTCCGTTTACGGGATCGACCGGAAAGCCCCCTCTTTATGCCGATATTCTGAACCGCTTAACATAAAAAAACTGCTCGGTTTCCATGCAGGCTGATCTTTTTCAGCAATATCCACAATAAAATCCTTTGCTCTAAAAAAATAAACTTCTATTTTTAAGTCGAGACTAGGATAGAAGGGCTTGTTTTAAGGAGGCCACGAAGGTAGATAGGCTTGTAAGGTAGGCCGGGTCCTTTGATGCGGTTTCGATGATTCTGACCAGAGCGCTCCCGACAATGACGGCATCGGCCTCCGACCCGATTTCCCTGGCCTCTTCAGGTTTCGATATTCCAAAACCAACCGCCACGGGCTTCTCGGTTAGTAATTTGATCCGGCGAATCCGCTCGCCGATGGCCTCTTTCCCCCTTAATTCCGATCCAGTAACACCAGTCAGCGGAACATAATAAAGAAATCCGGTAACCACCTTGATAATCTTCTCAAGACGTTCCTGTGGGGTTGTCGGTGCGGCAAGAAAGATGAGGTCAACCCCCGTCTTCCGTGACTGCAAAATGAAATCACGGGCCTCTTCCGGCGGCAAGTCAGGGATAATCAGGCCATCCACACCGACACGCTTCGCCTCTTTAAAAAACCGCTTAATCCCAAAGACATAGATTGGGTTGCAATAACTCATGAGTATAAGTGGAATCTTTGTCTGCCGCCGAAGGTCTAAGACAAGATCCAGGACATTTCTGACGTGAACCCCCTGCTGAAGAGCACGCTCGGAGGCCTTCTGGATGGTCGGGCCGTCGGCAATTGGGTCGGAAAACGGGATGCCGATCTCTATCAGGTCGGCCCCTCCCCTTTCAATCTCCAGGATAATCTTTGCGCTTTCTTCCAGGTTCGGATCGCCCGCCATCACATAGGCAATCAAACCCTTTTCTCCTTTCGCGCCAACATTCCTGAGGGCGGCCTCAATCCGGCTCATTCTGTGGTTCCTTCTTTTCCAGTAAGCCCCGAAGAAAAATACGCCATGCGGGAGAGCTGATCCACATCCTTGTCTCCCCGGCCGGAAAGATTGACGATCACGATTTGCCCCTTGGGGAGGGAGGGGGCCAGCTTAACAAGGTAGGCCAGCGCGTGTGAAGACTCCAGAGCGGGAAGGATCCCTTCCGTCTCAGAAAGCAGGCGAAACGCCGCCAGGGCCTCGTCATCCGTTACGGAGGTATACTCTATCCGTTGTTTGTCCCGATAATAACTATGTTCGGGGCCAACCGCCGCATAATCCAAGCCCGCTGAGACTGAATGGGTCGTCTGGATTTGACCGTAAACGTCCTGAAGCAGGGTCGTCATCGTTCCGTGGAGGACTCCCGGCGTCCCGGTAGCAAATCTGGCCGCATGTTTTCCGGTTTCGACCCCCATACCGCCCGCCTCGACCCCAATCATCCGAATTTCAGGCTCGGAAATAAAGGGTGAGAAAAGACCGATTGCATTGCTTCCCCCCCCGACACAGGCAATCATGATGTCAGGAAAGCGGCCCTCGGCACGCAGAATCTGTTGCCGCGCTTCCTGTCCGATGACCGATTGAAAGTCCCGGATCATCATCGGATAGGGATGTGGACCCAGTACCGACCCGAGGATGTAATGCGTATCCCGGACATTGGCCGTCCAGTCCCGTAATGCCTCGCTGATCGCATCTTTCAGGGTTCTGCTCCCGGCATCGACACCGGAAACCTTCGCTCCGAGCAGACGCATCCGGAAAACATTGAGTTCTTGGCGCTTCATATCCTCCGTCCCCATGTAAACTTCACAGGACATCCCATAACGGGCCGCCGCAGTCGCGGTGGCGACACCATGCTGACCGGCTCCGGTCTCGGCAATCACCCGTTTTTTTCCCATTTCCTCTGCAAGCAGGATCTGTCCCAGAGTGTTGTTGATTTTGTGGGCACCGGTATGGCAGAGATCTTCTCTTTTCAGGTAGATTTTCAGACCGCCGAAATGTTCCGAAAGGCGTGAGGCAAAGTAAAGCGGGGTCGGCCGACCGACAAAATCTTTCAGGATATCGCCGAGCTTCTTCTTGAAGGCCGGTTTTCGACAGACCGACTGATAAACGGCTTCCAACTCCTGAAGCGCCGGCATCAGGGTCTCAGCAACATAACGCCCCCCGTAAGGACCAAAACGGCCCTTCTTATTCGGAAGAAGCATCGAGGCCCTCCCTTCCTTTTACCGCTTTGATAAACTGTTTCAACTTAAGACGGTCTTTCTTACCTGGACGCATTTCCACCCCGCTGCTCACATCAACGCCATAGGGCTTGACCTTCTCAATGGCCGCTTGAACGTTTTCCGGCGTCAGTCCTCCCGCAAGGATGATCTTCCCAAGCCGTTTTGCCTTGAGGGCCAGATCCCAGTCGAAGGGAATGCCGCTCCCGCCGAGAACCCCATCCTTGTATGTATCAAGAAGAAAGGCCCGAAACGGACCGGCGGGAAGCCCTTCGAAGCTTTGCGCATCCCGAACACGAATCACCTGAATCACCCGCCACAAAAAATCAGGCGAAATATCCTGGGGGAAAGGCCCATGCCACTGAATCAGGTTGATACCGCAGCGATCTATTGCAGACTGAAATTCCTTCTCCCCCCCGGAGGTAAAGACACCAACCGTGGTCACAGATGACGGAAGTTCGGAAATTATCCCGGCAACGGTTTCTAACGAAACAAAACGAGGACTCTCCGGCGCAAAAATAAAACCGACGGCATCGGCTCCGAATTCTACAGCGGCTTGCGCGTCTTCCAGATTGGTCAGGCCGCAGATCTTCACTTTCACTTCAGCGCTCATTTATCCGATCAGCTCTTTCATCTTCTCTGCGATCTTTTCCGACGCCATTAGGGACTCTCCCACCAGTATGGCATCAACGCCCGCCTCCTGAAGCGCCTCGACATCTTTTCGTGAGGCAATGCCGCTTTCGCTAACGACAGTCCGCCCTTCCGGAACATTTTCGCATATACGGAAAGTCGTCTCGAGGTTTGTCTCGAAGGTCTCCAGGTTGCGGTTATTGATCCCGATCATCGGCGCCCATTCGACAATCTTCTCTAACTCTTTCTCGGTATGGACTTCGACAAGCACATCCAGGGAAAGCTCTTTCGCCAACTCAAAATAATCTCTTGCCTCTGATTTTTCGAGGAGAGCCGCAATCAGGAGGATGGCGTCGGCGCCCCAGGCACGGCCCTCGTAGACCTGCATCGCATCGATGATGAAATCCTTCTTTAAAAGCGGTAGCGATGCCTTCGACCGAACCGCTTTGAGGGTGGCAGGGTTTCCGAGAAAAAAATGTTCTTCCGTGAGGACGGACAGAGCGACGGCACCCCCGTCTTCGTAAGTTTGGGCGATCTCGACCGGATTAAAATTTTCACGGATAAGGCCTTTTGAAGGCGAAGCTTTTTTGATCTCAGCAATCAGTCTTGGGTAAGCCTGCTTTTCCCCGCGCAAGGCCCTCTGAAACGGGCGTGTCGGCTCAGCATCTCCAATTCGGGATCGAAGTTCTCCAAGGGCGGCCCGGCTTTTTCGTCTATCAAGCGCTTCGCGTTTGACACGAACGATCTCATCTAAAAAATGCATCGACCTCAGCTTTCCGATCATGATGATTTATTTGTAACTTTCTTCAAGCGATCAAGTTTTTCCATTGCCTTCCCGGAATCAATCGATTCAGCAGCCAGCGCCGCCCCTTCCTGCAATGTCTTCGACTTACCCACCGCCACAAATGCCGGAGCCGCATTCATCAGGACAACCTCGCGCCTTGCCCCTTTTTCACCCCGCAGGACGGAAAGGAGGATCTCCGCATTCTTCTCTGCACTCCCTCCCATCAGGTCTTTCAAATCTCTGTTGGAAAACTGAAAGTCCTTCGGCTCAAGATAATATGCCGCGACCCGGCCGCCTTTTCCCTCTGATATACGGCTCCTCCCGGTCACCGTAATCTCATCCAGCCCGTCCATCCCATGAACGATAAAACAGTGGCGGGTTCCAAGATTAACAAGCACCTGCGCCATAAGATCCGTCAGCTCCTCCGAAAAAACACCCAGGACCTGGACAGAGGCCCGGGCCGGATTGGTCAGGGGGCCGAGAATATTAAATATCGTCCGGATACCGGTCTCACTGCGGGGGACCATGGCATGCTTCATCGCTCCGTGAAAGAGCGGCGCAAAAAGAAAACCGACGCCGAGTTCATTGACGCAGCGCTCCACCTCATCCGGTGGCAGATCAATCCGAACACCAAGTGACTTCAACACATCCGCACTTCCGCAGGAACTGGAAACAGAGCGGTTGCCATGTTTTGCCACCGTCACCCCCGCCCCGGCCACAACGAAGGCCACGGTCGTTGAGATATTGAAGGTATTCATCTGGTCGCCGCCGGTTCCGCAGGTATCGACCACCATCGGATCGTCCACCCGGACCAGGGTCGCCTTCTCACGCATCACACGAGCCGATCCGGTAATCTCAGAAACCGTTTCCCCCTTCATCCTGAGCGCCGTGATATAGCAAGCGATCTGGGACGGCGTTGCGGCCCCTTCCATGATCTCACGCATCGCCCCTTCCGCCTCGGCCTCCGACAGATCAACGCGCTCCACCACCTTGCTGATTGCCTCTTTAATCATGAGCTCTCCTCTTTCTCCAGAAAATTTTTCAAAAGCAATTTCCCGACTTCGGTCAGAATTGACTCCGGGTGAAACTGTACCCCTTCGATCGGGGCCGTCTTGTGCCGGATGCCCATGAGTTCACCCTCATCGGTCCATGCCGTGACTTCAAAAAGATCAGGCAGACTCTCTCGCCGAAGGATGAGCGAATGATAGCGGGTTGCCGGAAAGCGCTCCGGAAGACCGCTATAGATCGAACGGCCGTCATGCGCAATCGCCGAGGTCTTTCCATGCATCAGACGGTCTGCACGAATCACCTCACCGCCAAAGGCTTCTCCAATGGCTTGATGCCCCAGGCAAACCCCCAGAATCGGGATATCCTGCCCGAACCGCCGGACCACCTCAATTGAAATTCCTGCATTCTTGGGCGTCCCCGGCCCCGGAGAAATAACAATCTTGTCAGGTTGCAAAGCCTCTATCTCGTCCAGGGTGATTTGATCATTCCGGTGGACCGCGATCTCTTCCCCCAGCTCTCCCAGGTACTGAACCAGATTGTAGGTAAAAGAATCGTAATTGTCGATCACAAG
>JBHHXE010000109.1:0-7485 GCA_046756865.1 Nitrospiria bacterium
CTAGTTTTTGTTTTCATGTCATTCTCCTATTGAATAAGTTGATTCACCCTACATCCTGAATGGGTGTCAACCGAAGGAAGTGCAAAGGGGAGACCAGAAATAAAACAGGGAAGGATGAACAACAAGAAAATAAAACTTAATAAAAACAGCTGGTTGTTATTGGCATTTGCTCTAGAAGCGTGTCGAACATGATGATAAAAAACGCGTAATATACTTCGCGGGCACTTAATCCAGACGACTAAACTACGCAGTGGTAGTCACTTCTGCTTAGAGAATTTCGGATGTCCAGCATTATTGAGCGATATGGAAGTACCGGATTATTTCTATGAAAGATTCATGCGGCAATGATCGCGTTCATTGCAGTTTCTGATGTAAGTCTAGATAGTATTCACGAACCCTCTCCTTGTTCTTTACAAGATCTTCAAGCTTCCAATCATCGGTTGGAATAGCCGGCTTGACATACACATGGGTCATTCCCGGAAGTGAAACGAATCCTTTCCCAGGGTTAATCTCACGCGGGATTTTGATGTAGAGTGGAACCATCGGCACTCCAAGGCTCGTCGCCAAATGGAAAGCCCCTTTATTAAAGGGGCCTATTTCTCCAGTGGTCACTCGCACTCCCTCTGGACTAAGGTAGACCGAGTCCCCGGTTCTTCGAAGTACACGGTCAGCCGTTTGAAAACACCTGACACGGTCGGCCCGGCTTTTCTGGGAGGGGGTGTAGAAGGTGCCAATCAGATAACAGATGATGGTGAGTGGAATCCACTTCCTTGTCCCTCCCCAAAAGAAGAACCGTGTGTTCGGAAGACCCAGCGCCACTAGAATAAAAACATCCAGAGTCGATGTGTGATTCGAGATGTAAACCGTCTGTTCTTCTGGAAAAGGTTCATCCTGATGCACCATGAAGCGTATGCCCCACAGCCAGAGAACCATACGGGCCGGCCATTTTGCCAGAACCTCTGCATAAAACCGTCGGGCTCTAAAAAGGGTGACCACGGCAACAGCCAACATGACGATTGCGGTAATGGTCATGAGGATAAGCGTGGCGACAATCAAGCACAGGCCGCGAACCCGGTGCAGGAAGGCCAAAGCATTTCTTGAAATTGAAGAGCTGTCACATTCTTCTGCGCGCGGTTTCATTCTTTTCTCCTGCAAATGACCGTTTGCATCGCTAAGTTCAGTTTCTTTTCAAATAAGAGGATAGGTGAAAAGAGAACCTGTCCGATGAAGTAGGGCATGATCGCCTTTGACAAGTTCAATCCTCTCCCTTTGAGAAACAGGAATGCAACCCCTGCAAAGAGATAGAAATAGGCGGGAAAAGATCCATAAGGGAGATAGTCGATCACCTCCAAGTCGGCCTTTTCCATCATTCGAAGGAGCGTTTTTTTGTTATAAAGCACGGTATGCTGTGGGGCCTGTAGGCCTGGCCATCGACCTTTGAAAAGCTGCCAAGTCAGACTGTCGAGGCGGGGAACCTCAATCACCAATCGTCCGTCGGGCTTAAGTACCGTGCAAGCCTTCTTCAGTGTTCGGATTGGATCATAATCGTGCTCAAGAAAGTGCCACATGGTGACCAGGTTGAATCGCTCTTTCCCTAAATTCTGCTCATAGAAGAGGCCGCAATGAAATTTCGACTGTTCAAATGCGGGATAAGCAGAAAGATCCTTAAAATCGATGCCGACACCCCTTGCTCCGTAACGCGTATGCATCTTCGCAAGGAAAGTTCCCGCCGCGCAACCGACGTCGAGGACTTCACTTTCTGCCGTCAGGGTGACATAGTTACGGATAATTTTATCCTTCATCCGGTCATGTTTATTCATCGCATAGTTATAAAATGGGGTCAGGATTCCCCAATCAGTTTTTTTCCGGTGGGCGATGTACTCGTCATCATAATAGGGTTTGATTCTCTCCAGCTCGATGCGGGGATTCTGATAAACAAGTCCGCATTCTTTGCAGGTGACGAAGTGGAAGTCTCCGGGTTTTCCGGTCAGATCATCCTGAGCTGATACAAAGGCCTCATAGGAATGGCTGCCGCAGAAATAGCAGGCAATCGATTCGAGCATATGTAGAGGGTCTGATTTTGAAACCCTAGCGATATTCATAAAACGCTACTCAGTGAAAACCAAAGAATCTGTAGGAAGGCGATCACAAAAACGCTATAACGCCAGTGTTTGAGATCAAGCTGTGCACGATGACGCTTGAACAGCATCACCAGAGTCAATACACCTGACACAACAAGCATAGCCTGTAACAGAACAGCAAGACGACCACCCAAGGTTACAAGCTCAACTGTCATAATGGCAAAAATTAAGCTCAGCGTAGACATCTCAATGAAAAGGACTTTCAGGGTCGATTTGATAAAATGAAGCTCTTGATCGTGTAAAAGTTCGTAAATGCAGAAACAAAAATAGACCGAAATCATTGACAGAAAAAGATGGAGCCCAAGATCTTCAGAGCTATTTCTGTTCAGAAGATAGACGAAAGCCGGGTATTTCAGCAAAATGACATGGCAGGCGATAATCCTGCTCACACAGTATCTATGGAGCCATCTATACCAGAGTAAAAAAGAGCCATTCAACAGGATGAACATTTCGATCTGATCTCTGGGGATGGACAATAGAACAAGGAGGATAAAGTTGAAGATCAAAGCAGCGATGTGGAGGGCATGAAAGTGTGTGGTGTTAACTGTTTTTGACAAGAGGCGATTTGGATGCGCAATACGGTCTCGGGCTCGATCGTTTAAATCGTCCCAAAGACGAAATTGGAAAAGAAGGCCAAGGGCCAGCAAGGTCGAAATCACCAAACTATCTGGATCTATCCCTTGATTTCCTACCTGAGCAGCTATACTGATGAAGAAAGCCAAGGGCAAAAAGAGTCTGATTGGAAAACGGCTACGTCCATATTCAAAGAATGCTTCAATCCAGGAGTCGGACATCACCACGGTCTCCATCAACTGATACTATTTCTCCTTCCGGGATACGACGTGTCGCATCCTGTACACCGACAACACATGGAATACCATACTCTCGCGCAATAATGGCTCCGTGGGAGAGCATCCCGCCCCGTTCCAGCACCAGGCCTCGAATCAGGAAGAATACGGGTCCCCATCCGGGGTCGGTCTGACGCGTCACCAAGACATCTCCCGCTCCAAGCCTGCGCGACTCGGTCACTTCCTGTAAAATAGTCGCACGACCCGTCACTTGTCCCCCACAGGCACCTATCCCGGAAAGCAGCGCGGGGGTTTCCTCCTGGTCCAGAGTGCTTCTGCTTGAAACATCCTGATTTTCTCCGGTGAAACAGTCGCCTTCCCGTAAAACAAGTGTATCCGGCACCGACATGGCGCTCTGTACAGCATGTTCTTTTTTTCGTATTTCCACAAGATCTTTGACTTGCACCGGAAGCATGGATTCTCTGGAAATCAAGGCATCTAATTCCTCATAAGTCAGGAAAAAAATGTCTTCATGATGCTCAAGATGTCCACTTTTAGAAAGTTTCTCTCCCATTGCCAAAACAATCCGACGGCATCGGCTATACAAGAGTGCTTGCTTCAGTCGGGCACGTTCACGCAGTGCGATGGCCCGATGCG
The DNA here is from genome assembly GCA_046756865.1 of Nitrospiria bacterium. Lineage (GTDB taxonomy): Bacteria > Nitrospirota > Nitrospiria > SBBL01 > JAADHI01 > DUAG01. The sequence goes on from JBHHXE010000109.1 coordinate 3,587, forward strand.
TCCAATTCAGGATTATTTTGATGAGACGTCCTTTGGTGAAAAGAGGTAAAAACGGGAAGTTTTTTTTGTCAGAGAGTTTCTGTACGACTCGCTCTGTCTCGGCCACTCGCTCGGCTCCCTGCTGCCGCATGACTTCGGCAGGTGACTCGGCATCAACGGAAAGATATCCTTTTAAGATATCGATTAAGGGGATCGGGTCTTCCTGAAAACTTGGAATGGTAAGCATCAGCTCACCGGAGCAACGAAAGCCCCACTCATCAAGAAAATCGTTCAAGCCTTTCTGAAAAGAGACGAAGCGGTCATTTTTTTCTAATTCCAGGAAGATCCCCTTGCTTGACTTTGTCGTAAAAAGGGTCATTAAGGATTCATTTTCCCGTATCTGGCGGGAAAGCTCCCAAATCTTGAGCGCCGGAATGCTACTGACAATACCGGGAAGCCCTTTGAGAAGCGTGTTGTGCAGAGAAGCCTGATTGGCCTCTGGGAAGGCATCGTTTAAGAGCTTCTTGAGTGCGCCGTATCCGACCATTGATGCGACATCTGCCAGACCCGCATTCGTCCAGCGATGAAAACGGATTTCAAGAAATGCCCGAAAATTCTCCAAAAGGCTGAAAAGGGACCTGTCTCCAAGCGTCATCGGTAGAGTTGCCTCACTGAATTCGGAAACGGAGCGTTCAAAAGTTTCAACCCGTTTCGACAGAAAAAGATACTGCCACAGCGTTGCAACTGCAATCCTGACAAGCTTAAGCAAGCGGGTAATGCTGCTCTGCTTTTTGGACTTGAGCATATGACCTGTGGCAGTCGTTTGTGAGGCCCCAACGAACAAATTGAAATACTCGGTCAATCGCTCCCCGAATGGAAGCTGGCGTATGGCCGTATGGATGTTCGTCAGATTGTAATACATTCGGGCACCCTGGATACCAATGATGTGTCGTAACGGGTGTTCCATTGCATTAAGGTATTGCAAGGAAATACCGAAGGCCTTCCCGAGGTTTCGGAAATAGTAGTAGTAACCGGTCGAGGCGATTGAATAAAGCAGAGGAGAAATCGGCTCGGGAAAATTCTCGCAGACATTGGCATTCGACCAAATCACTGGTGGTCGTTTTCCCTGATTCTCATTCACCAGGCTCGGTTGATCGGAGTCCGCGCTTGACCTTAAGACTTCGGTAATCGGACGGGCCTGCACAATGTAGAGCTTCCCCTCTTGATCAAGGGTCCATTCAATATCCTGTGGAGCGCCAAACTGTTGCTCAAGGTCCAGTGCCATGCGGGCAAGTGAAGCGATGAGGGCCTCGTTGAAAAGAAGTGAGTCGCCACTGGGGTCAGGTATCTGCTCGGGTTCACATTCTTTTTTCCATTGGAAGCTGGCTCGCGAAATCGCGAAACGACCTGGATTGATCCGACCGGAGACAAGGGCTTCCCCCAGCCCGAAACAGTATTCGCCCAGAAGCAGATCGCATTCGGAGTTTTGCAATCCCGGAGCTTTTGTGAACAAAACTCCCGAGACGCGAGACCGGATCATCTCCTGGATGACCACAGCCATTCCATTAAGTGAAATCCCTCGTGAAAGCTGATAGAAGAGCGAACGCTCCGACCAGTAAGAAGCCCAACAGGAGAGGAGTGCTTCGTTGATTTCCCTATTTGAATTGATATTAAGGAGTGAATCCAATTGGCCGGCAAAGGATGTACCTTCGGAGTCCTCACCAACGGCTGAACTCCGGATGATAAGCGTCACCCCTGGAAGCCTCTCATTACGTTTCCTGATTATCTGATCATGAAGTGACTCGGGAATCTTTGCCTGAAGAACCAAAGTTTTAATCTTCTTAGACGCTTTGCGGAAACATTCCGGATCCTGAACATCGAGATCAAAACAGAGCGCCTTGATTGGCTTCCGCAGATCGTTACAATCAAGAAAGAACTGGAACGCCGAATTCGTGATGACAAAGGCCGGAGGCACCGCGATACCATCTCGAAGCATACATCCTAAATGATAGGCCTTTCCTCCCACAGCCTTGATTTCTTTGGCTTGTCGGAGGAGACACAGATATTGACCCCTCCAATCCCTCTGTCTTCTTGCAGTTGAGGTGTTTTCATTCGTGCAGATTGTTCTGTTTGTATTCATACATCGAATCCAGTTTGGTCCCTGTTTTTATAGAGGAAGACTTCCCCCGGGATCCGCTTTACTTCTTTTATCCATCGCCACCAATACATCTCATTTTGAGGAATATAGCTTATTTTTCTCAAACAATAGCCGGGGACCTGTGGGTGCATGTGATGAAGTTCATGTGCATCAAAATGCAGGAGAACGCAGAACGAAAACCAGGCAGGAAATTTTAGAGATCGCGTAAAGACTTCCTGTTTCAGAGGCGGATATGGCCTGACACGCTCGCCATGGCTGAGGTTAAGCGGAATATGGGTGTGTTGACTGAGCAAGAGAGGATCTTGGAAGATCAAACTCATCAGAAATCCAAGCCCGGCAAGACGAAGGATCTGTGTAAAACCGATCCAGGTGATGAAACCTGAATATAAGATGAAAAGGCACAGAATATTCCATTGCAATTTCTTCTTCTGTCCTGCATTGGAGAAAATCCGCCTAAGTCGGGGGATATTCCAGAAGTTGTTGATGCGGTAGATCAGAGAAAAAAGAGGAATCCAATATTTCCAGCAAATATTGATAACGACCTTCTCTATGTAACTGAGATTCCTGGGGATAAGCGGTGCTGTGGTTGGGTCAAGATCCTGCCATCCGGTCCATTTGTGGTGGAGCGTATGCACCTTCTTCCAGCAACGAAAAGGAATAACACAGAAGAAAGAAGCGAGGTGTCCGGAAATGGCATTAAGATGCTTCGTCCGAAATAGTGTTTCGTGTCCGCATTCGTGAAGGAGAATAAACCATTGAACCAGGGCGACCGCCAATAGAACTTGTCCTAATCCCCATAAAATCCAACCTCCCAAAATAGAAAGGGTGATAGAAAGACCCGTCAACCCGATACAGGAGGTCAAGAAAAGAAAGCCTACATGGTCTCGTGGCTTTAAATGGTTGAACCGGGAAAGCTGATGCGGCGGCATACAGACTCCTTGGATATCTATTATGTCGTCCGCATTTCTCATGAATTAATCAGAGCGTCCTAACCGTCTATTTGCAGAGTCTCGATTCATCAAGAAGGTGCTTTCACTTTGCAAAGTCGGTCTTGTCGGATACGCAAAGTCTAAAATAGAACGGAGAAAGGGTTCGGTGATCTCAAAGGAAAGTGGTTTCTTCAGGATGCGTACTGTATTGCTTTGATCGAAGGTCGCACTGTTCAACCCGTACAAGGTATAGGGCAGAAAATACTTCAAACTTCGTTTCAATTCCGCGTTCAGGCGGGACAACAATGGGTGGGTGACATTATGATCTGTGCTGATCGTAATCCCTGTAATGCCTAAAGATGCCATACTCATTTCGACAATCCGCTTCAGCGGGATAGGATGCGCGTTCGTAATATGAAATGTGCCAACCGAATTCGAACACTCAAAAATCGCTTGTACTGCCGTATCAATCGGCAATAAATTCACCAGCGTCTCAGGTTTTCCGGGGAAACACAGGGGGAGGTGCATATTCCCATCATGAATCCCAATTTCTGTGTTTTCAAATAAAAGCGGATTTTTCTCAAGATCTTTCTCGAGTTTTTTTTTGATCGAGTGAAAGGGTTTTGTGCAAGCGTAATAGCCCTGAGGGCTTTTAGGGTATCCTGTTTTCGAATTTCCTACAATGACACTCGGACGATAAATTGTAAACTGCCCTCCAGTTTCGTCCGCCCATTGATACACAAGCTGCTCCGCATGCATCTTGCTTTCTTCGTATGGATTGTGAAATCTTTGATCGCAGTAGAGCTCATCCTCCTTGACAATCCCGCGTCGGT
>JBHHXE010000110.1:0-7396 GCA_046756865.1 Nitrospiria bacterium
CTCCTAGGGTTCCCCTTCAAACTTAACCCCAATTTATTCAGGAATTTCATTCAGAAATATCATAAATTGTATTTCTTCTTTTCAATGTCTAAGTTACAATATGATCCATGAGCTTTCAGACGCACAAAACACTCGGAAGACCTCCGGAAACCTGGGATCGAAGCGTTATCTTTTTTGCAAATATCCTTTCTCTCTTCTATGGAAACGAGATGGAGATCAACGTTCTTAGAAAGGAAGTGGGAACCCTGGAAACCTATGGAAGCAGGCTTGTTCCCATCATCAATATTCTTTTTCGGAAGGAACCAAATCTACTCATCCTGGAAAGAGGACCCGATAGGTCCTTGCTTGATTACTTTACCGGGATTTTAAAGCTTTCTCTACCGGAGATAAAGGTGCTTTCCCGCCAGGATTATCTATCGATCGGAAAAGATCATCCTGATAGTGATCAGAAGGCTGAAACCCTTTTGTCCGGATTTCAGCAGTCAAAAGCACAATGGATAGACGGTTTTGTAACGGAAGGACAACTCGACAAAATTGCACGTATGACGAATAAGAAAACAATCAGTTCAATAGATGGAAGTTACTTTGGAAATAATAAGTTACACCTTCATCAGCACCTTGAAAAATATGGCTTACCTGTTTTCGATACCTTTATCGCCGAACATCATAAAAACCTTAAACCCTGCCTAAGTGCCGTAAAAAGACAGGGATATCGGTATGCGGTTGTAAAAGCATCAATCGGGGCTTCCGGAATAGGGATGGTCAAAGTGGATTTAAGCCGCGATCATTTTGATATTCCAGAATATCTTTTTTATGAAGGCCCCTGCCTTGTTCAAGGATGGCTGGACCAAACTGTGGAGGGTGTTCACTACATCGGTTCCCCGAGTGTTCAAATGTTTGTCAGAAATGATGGCTTGGCTTTGCATGATATTACAGAACAAATTTTAAGTACGGATAGTGTTCATCAAGGCAACATCTCCCCTCCCACATTCCTGGACTATAAAGAAGTAAAAGATGAACTTATAAATCAGGCTGAAATCGCGGGCACGTGGCTCCATCGTCAGGGATATCGGGGAACAGCAAGCACTGATTTCCACATGATAAAAAGAAAAGATAAATATGAGGTTCGGATTTGCGAAGTGAATGCTCGTGTAACGGGCGGAACCTATCCGTCGATTTTGGCACACCATTTCCTTCCGGGAAACGTTTGGCTGATGCGAAATGTGCGCTTCTCACCCCCGCATACAAGCACAGATTTACTTTTTTTATTCAAACAAAAGGACTTACTCTTTGAACCGGGAAAAGAAAGGGGCATCCTACCCATCAATTTAAATCCGAATGACGAGGGGAAGATTGTTAAGGGGCAGTTTTTATTTTTGGGCAAAACACACAATACTGTCTTCAGTGATCTTGAAAGGATAAGAAAAGATAAGAGATTTAAAGGAAACTATGACCGCGATTAATAAAACGAACTACAAAGATATCGAAGAACGCCTCATTGCCTTGACCCGTGATCTCATATTGATTCCGAGCATCCCTTCACGTCCGGATGATCGACAAAGATGTTTTGAGTTTATCAAGAACCATCTGGAATCCATCGAGCATATCGAAGTCAAAGAATATCAAAAAGATGGATTCCCCTCTCTTATTGCAGCTCCCAAAGGCTGTGTTCATCCCGATATCCTCATGGTTGGACACTTGGATGTCATCACACACCCTGATATATCGGTTTATCGTTCAGAAATTAAAGAAGGTAGAATTTATGGGCCCGGGTCAGGGGATATGAAAGGGCAACTATCGATTCTAATCGAAATATTTCGACACATCCACAGTTTAAGTCGGGATGCATCGCTTGCTATTGCTGTAACCTCCGACGAAGAGGTTGGAGGAGAATCAGGGATTGGTTATTTAGTCAAGGAAGAAGGAATACGTTGTAACGAAGCGATGATTCCTGATGGGGGAGGACTGAATCGGATTACCATTGAGGAAAAGGGGATTCTCCATTTAGAGGCGGTCTGTCATGGACATACGGCACATGCGGCCCGGCCCTGGTTGGGGCAGAACCCCATTGAACACCTCATGGATCAGCTACGGCGCTTACGAACATTTTTTGATGAAAAAAAAGAAGCCGGCACAAATTGGCATCCGACATGTGCCGTCACTATGATTAGGACAGAAAACCAGACCATTAATCGTATTCCTGACAGTGCGGCGGCCGCTCTTGACGTTCGATTTCCGTCCCCCTATACATCCCGAAAGCTACTAACAGAAATCAACAGGATTTTAGGTGAAGGCATCTTTGTCAATGTCATTATCAGTGCAGAAGCAACGGAGCTCTCCCCAGACCCCATGTACCTTAAAATGACCGAAACGGTCACCGGCCTTCAAGCGAAATTGGTAAAAGATCACGGAGGGAGCGATGCAAGGTTTTTAGCCGCTTTTGGAATTCCCGTCATTATCTCGCGGCCAACGGTTGGGAACCTGCATGCAGAAGATGAGTGGATCGATATTAATTCAATGACAGCTTTTTATCAGATATATGAGAAATTCTTGATCCAAAGATTGAAGATTCAGGGAACCCAATAAAGGGGACGATCAAGGGCAACGGACGGCTTGCAGTCCTTCGCTTGTCCCTATCATATCCTGGTGGCTCCCGGGCGATTACCTTTCCGGAAACAATCTATTGAATGATCATTCACCATCCCTGTTGCCTGCATGTGCGCATAGCAAATCGTGGAACCCATGAATTTAAACCCGCGTTTCCGCATGTCCTTGCTCATGGCATCCGATTCTTTCGTGCTTGCCTGATAGTCTTCTACCGTTCTGATTTCGTTAATGATCGGTCTCCCACCAACAAATTGCCAGATATATTTATCGAAGCTTCCGAATTCTTCCTGGACATTGAGAAACAGTTGAGCATTATTTATTGTGGCAAGTACTTTGAGCCGATTGCGGATAATGCCTGGATCTCCTAAAAGCACCTCAACCCGCCTTGCGTCGTATCTTGCAATTTTCTCCGGGTTGAACTGGTCAAAGGCAAGCCGATAATTCTCCCGTTTTCTCAAAACGGTATACCAGCTTAAACCGGCCTGGGCCGATTCAAGTGTCAGGAACTCAAAAATCAGCCGGTCGTCATGGACGGGAACACCCCACTCTTTATCATGATATGCAACGTAGTCCGGTTTGGTGAGATCGACCCAGGGACACCGGGTGAGTGACTCTTTATGCTGCTGCCTTGTCTTCACCATATTTTAGCCTGCTTCAATACACATGGCGAGTAAAATTCCAGCTCCACCGGGCGTGCTTCCTCAATATATCGGAGCCGGATGGCGATGGCAACCCTTTCTGGAGTAAACTTTAATGGGATCGTCATGGGTTTTTGATTTTTCATATCTTCAATGCTAGACTTGGAGTCGTCGTGTTACAACAAACCAGGCTGAAAGGAATCGGAGTAGACCATGCCGGAACAGCACTATTTGACACCTCCGCAACGCCGGACCGAACGGCTCCCCCCGTGGTTCAGGGTCAAACGGGAAACGGGCAAACATTATCTGAGGGTCAAAAGTCTCGTAAAAAGACTTGATCTGCATACCGTGTGCGAAGAGGCCCGGTGTCCAAACATCTGGGAATGCTGGAATAACGGGACGGCAACCTTTATGATCCTCGGCGAGATCTGCACCCGAAGCTGCGGGTTCTGCGCGGTCCAACTCGGGCGCCCAAATGAGCTGGACCTGAAAGAACCCGCACACCTTGCCAAAGCAGTCGCAGCCCTGGGTCTGGGACACGTGGTAATCACCTCGGTCAATCGGGACGAGTTGGAAAACGGCGGTGCTGAAATCTTTGCTGAATCCATCACCCGAATCCGTGCGCGCACGCCGCTTTGCACGGTCGAAGTGCTCATCCCCGATTTTCTGGGAAAGAGAAGCGCACTTGAGATTGTCCTCGCTGCCAGACCCGATATCCTGGCCCATAATATGGAAACGGTCTCTCGGCTCTACAGGCATGTCCGCCCACAGGCCCAATACAAACGGTCATTACAGGTTCTGGCACAGGCGAAAAAAGACGGCCTGTTCACAAAAACCGGCCTGATGCTCGGTCTCGGCGAAACCATTAATGAGATCCGCACCGTGATGGCCGACCTGGTATCGATTGGTTGTGACATCCTCACCCTTGGTCAATATCTCCAGCCAACGGCCTCGCACCTTCCCATTTCCCGCTTCGTCCATCCGGATGAATTTGCCCAACTTAAAATCGAGGGTGAGGCAATGGGTCTTTCTCATGTCGAGTCCGGCCCCCTCGTCCGAAGTTCCTACCACGCCGAGACACAGGCCGTCGCGCTTCCTATGGCCCGATAACATATAGGCGCTCTATATAAAGATGGTGGACCCCTATAGCCACATACGACAGGGCAATGATGCTTTCTCTAGAGGAGACTACGGCAGCGCCCTGTCCTTTTATCTCAAGGCCGTTCAAGGCGTTCGGAAAGACTCTGATCCTCTGGCAGACCTATACGGAAACATCGGAAATGTCTATGGCGTCATCGGAAGAACAAATGAGGCTGTCGGATACTACAAAAAAGCCTTGGACATATTACGCCGCCTTGAAGATTATGGCCGGCTGGGCATCACCTATGTAAATATCGGGAACCTTTATGCCGATGAGGGCGATGCTGAAAAAGGAATTTTTTATTATAAACAGGGTGCCCTCCTTCTGGAAAAGTCGGAAAAATGGGAGGAGTTGGCCGTGCTCTACGGAAACATTTCCCTTGCTCTGGTTCAAGGCTCGGAACACCAAGCTTCCCTCGTGTATGCTGAAAAAGGGATGAGGTTGGCAAATAAACTCAATCGGCCCAGATTGACGGCAGATGCCTCTCATCGGCTCGCTAAGGCAAAGGAGGGGGTTGGATTGTGCATAGAGGCACTCCAACTGAGTAGATCGGCCTACGCACTCTATTCTCTGATCAAAGATGAGATGGGTTGTGCCGCCTCTCTCTACCATCAGGCTTCCCTGCATGAGTCCGCGGGGAACCTGGATGGAGCAATCGAATGCCTCAAGGGCGTGATCGACATTGATGAGAAATATGCTCTCCCAAAACTCAAAAAGAACAAGGTCTGGCTCAAAACACTTCAGTCCAGACGTCTGGGATAGCCCCCATTTTCCTCTGAGGAAGAGATCTTTTCTTTAAAAACCTAAAGTTTTCATCCTCTCATTCCGATATGAAAACACAATGGGTGATAGACGTAAAAATAAAACGCAACAGGATTCCAGAAATGGGACGGAAGTCCTCCATGGAGAACTGGACGTCCTTAAGCATGCCCTGGATCACTCTGTCATGGTCACCATCTCTGATGAAGAGGGAATCCTCCGGTATGTGAATAAAAAATTTTGTGAAATTTCAAAATACAGAAGGGAAGAACTCATTGGGCAAGACTCTCCCCTTGTCAATTCGCATAGCCATTCCAAAGACTTCATGGCACAAATGTGGAAGACGGTTCACTCCGGAAATCCCTGGAAGGGTGAGCTCAGGAACAGGTCGAAAGATGGGGGACTTTATTGGGTCGATACCACGATCACGCCCTTTCTCAACGGAAAAGACAAGGCTTATAATTTCCTCACGATACAAACGGATATCACTAAACAAAAAAAAAGCGAAGAACATGCACACCACCTGGCTTATTACGACACTTTAACCGGGCTCCCCAACCGGACACTGTTTCTTGATCGCCTTGCCCAGGGGCTCGCTCAGGCAAAGCGGCACCATCAAACAATGGCCATTCTATTCCTTGATCTTGACCGCTTTAAGTTGACCAACGAAAGCCTGGGACATCATGTCGGTGATCGTTTGCTGGAGATTGTGGCCCATCGGCTGGGAAAATGCCTGCGAAAGGATGACTTTCTGGCCCGGATGGGGGGAGACGAATTCGGTCTGCTCCTCCCGGTGATTTCAAAAGATGAAGACGTTATCCTGATAAGCGACAGGATACTCAAGGCACTGAAACAGCCTTTCCAAATCGAAAATCAGGACATGAGAATAAACGGCAGTATCGGTATCAGCATTTATCCCAGTGACGGGGAAAGCACCGAGACCCTCCTGAGAAATGCCGATATGGCAATGTCCCATGCGAAAGAGCAGGGAAAAGGACAGTTTAACTTCTATTCGCCCAGGCTGACGAGCAAACTGAATCAAAATCTAAAGATAGAATCTGCGCTGAATAATGCCATAGCGCAGCATGAATTTAAACTGAACTACCAACCTAAGATATGCCTCAGGACAGGCAAGGTCATCGGGATGGAAGCGCTCGTTCGCTGGGAGCGGCCCGGAATTGGATTGGTGTCCCCAGCGGATTTCATCCCGGTTTCTGAAGAGACCGGCCTTATTATCCAAATCGGAGAATGGGTGCTGCGAACCGCCTGCGAACAAAACAAGGCCTGGCAGCTTAAGGGCTTGCCGAAAATTTCCATGGCAGTCAACGTCTCCGCCATTCAATTTAAACAGGGCGATTTCGTCGAAATGGTGGCCCGGGTTCTAAAAGATATCTGCCTGGACCCCAAGGATTTAATTCTGGAAATGACTGAGTCCTTATTAATGGAAAATACCGATGTGACTATCGAGCGCTTCAAAAATCTAAAAGCGGCCGGGGTTACCCTTTCTGTCGATGATTTTGGAACGGGTTATTCCTCTCTGGGTTACCTAAAGCGTTTTCCGATCAATTCATTGAAAATTGATCGGTCTTTTGTCAATGATATCGCACATGATGAGGATGATGCCGTCATTACTACCGCGATTATCTCTCTTGCCCACAACTTGAGGATGGATGTCGTCGCCGAGGGAATCGAAACAGAAGAACAATTGATTTTCTTACAGGAAAATGGTTGCGACAGCGGACAGGGCTTCCTCTTCAGCCGTCCGGTATCCGGCGATGCAGCTGAAGTACTCTTGCAAAAACGAAATTGGGCGCCTGCTCTGGATAGGCAGACATGACACAAAAGGCAAACATGAAAGAAATTCCCATTGAATCTGCAAGAGAAAAGATGGTCCTCGCAAGGGATATCGCCCATCCAGGGGGTTCAGACCGGCTTCCAATCTGTCGAAAAGAAACAGAGTTGACACGTACACTGATAGAACGCCTGGCAGGGATGGGGATACAATCTCTCTCCGTGAGAGATCACCCGGTCAAAGGTGAAAAGGACGATGACCTCCAGGAACGTCTCGATGCTCTGGAACATCGTTTCAAGCGTCTGGAGGGAGACCAACGCATGATGAAGCTGAAGGAGATTACAAAAAGACAATTAATTTTCTCTATGGAGAATAACCATGGGGAATAAGCAGAATCCTTTTATAGAGGTGATTAAAGATGTCCGATCCCTCCCGACCATCCCCGGGGTTATCGTGAAA
>JBHHXE010000111.1:0-7313 GCA_046756865.1 Nitrospiria bacterium
GAATCGAAACATTTTATCTCCTGAAAAATTCAACCCAGACTTCATCAGGGCTTCCCTAAGCATTATGCTGAAAAACCATTCGGAGTAATGTATTCTCTCATACATTACTCCCCCTGGATTTTGTTTTCACATCGCGCCCGGGACAGGGCGAGGGACAATCTTGTCTTTCCCCGGCTGAAGGAGGTCACATAGGTGGCAAGAGGGAAATCCCCCCCAACATCAGAAAAAACAAATATCTCTTCATAGCTTTCGCCTTTTTTTTGAATATGCCCACCCGAGCACCCGGCGGGTGTCACACCGACACCTCAGGCAAAAGGAACGGGCTGTTGTAGACCATGTTGTAATGTAATACTTTCTGAAAGAGGAATAATGTAGTTGTGACTACGAAAGGCTGAGGGCTTGATCTTTCTCTGGAATGACTGAAGGGAACGGTCGTGAATTAAGAGGGTTTATTTCATAATCCCATACCGATGAGGATAGAAGCGTTCAGTTGGGATCGAGGCGTCTTTTCAAGGCATCCGGCTTGAGAAGGATGATAATCCGTCCTTCGAATCCGATCAATCCTTCTCTTTTAAAATCTCCGAGAACGGCGCTGACCGTCTCCCGGATTGATCCGATGAGGTTTGCTATTTCCTGGTGCGTAATCTTGATCCGGAGTTTGATCCCCTCGGATGTTTCTTTGCCGTAGTCTTTTGAAAGTTCCAGAAGAAGGTGTGCAAGCCGTGTCGCCACATCCCGAAAAACGAGGTCTTCCACCCGGCTCTCGATCCGCTTTAAGCGGAGACCGATCAGCTTTGTCAGGCGAAAGGAAAATTCCGGCTTTTTCTGGACCATAGAAAGAAAGAGTTCTTTATTGACTACGCAGATCTGGCTGTCGTCGAGGGCTTCCGCCATGGTGTCCCGGGGTGAATCGTCAAGGACATTAAGCTCGCCAAAGATTTCTCCCGGCTCCAGAAGGGCAATGGTCACCTCCCGACCATCCTCCGAAACCCGCGAAATCTTGACACGCCCTTCCTTTAAGAGATAGACTTGCTGGCTGGGGTCGCCAGGAAAAAAAATGGGGGTTTTTTTCTTGACCGATTCCATTCGGGTAATCCGGTCCAACTCCCCCATTTCTTTCGAGGTCATTTCCTTAAAAAGCTGTATCTTTTTGAGATACCATATCTTGCTTTTAACCATAGAATGGGATGATAGTTTATACGAGGGAATAAATCAATAGAACTCACGGTGAGCGGGTTAAACCAAGGCCCCAATCAAGATTCACGATTCACGGCATATAGCAGTTTGCGGGGTGTGTTTGTATGGCAGAATACATTTTTTTTCTATGAACTGCTCTAGGATAGGACACCTCGTTTATGTTCAACAATAACCGTAACGATTCAGCATGCCCCTCTTTTTTATCCGTGGCGGCGATGCTGTCGAACCGTTACCCAGTAATCAATAATTGGAGTAAGAGACCATGTCTGTTCATTTTGGAGAAAAGAGCCGATTCTTCGCTCCGGTCTACCAGGAGCATCTTCGACAGGGACTGAGCCTCCTGATCGATCCGGAGGCGCCGCATTGGATTGCCACAGACAGGCGTGGATCAAATCTGATGCGATCCCTTGAAGGTAAAGACTTTACCGAAATCGTTGCCCGGTATTGCCATGAAGAAAGGGTGGATTGGGCAAAGGGCTGGCTGGATTGCCGAACTTTTCTACAGGATGCCATCCGAAGCGGTTTTGTTTCCACACATCCCTTCCACCGGGCACCCTACCCCGGAAGATCCGAAGTCCTCCAGCTGGATCATCTTACAGACCTATGGCTCCATGTAACCAATGCCTGCAACCTCTCCTGCTCTCATTGTCTGGTCGATTCTTCTCCGAGTGGACTCCCGGGTGAAGGAACGGAATTCTGGTATAAAACAATTGATCAGGGACGGGCACTGGGCGTGAACCGATTCTACATCACCGGAGGGGAACCCTTTCTTCGCGATGATATCTTTGACTTGATCGATCGAATCCTGGCCCCCGAAACACAAACGGAACTGATTATCCTGACAAATGGCATGCTCTTTCGCGGGAAAAAATTAAAACGCCTGGCCGGTTATGATCCAAACCGTCTGAAACTACAGATCAGCCTGGATGGCCCCACCGCGGGGATAAATGATCCGATTCGGGGGAAAGGGACCTTTGACGCTGCCGTCCGGGGCATCAAGGAAGCGATCGGTTTGGGCTTTTCTCCCACCCTGACAACTGTTGTGAACCGGGCCAATATTTCTTCTCTCACGGAGATGGTCCAACTCGCCTCGTCACTCGGGATTAAAAATATTCATCTGCTCCTGAGCCATCATCGCGGGAGAGGCATTGAATCAGAGGTACTCTCCTCTCCTCCCGCTGCGGCATTATTAGAGGCCTTTATCAAAGTCAGACAGGCGACAGAACAGGCAGGGATGACCTTTGACAACCTTGATTCTCTCAAGAGCCGTTTGATGGGGCGATCCGGGGTGAAGTCCGATCTTTCAAATACCGCCTACGCATCTCTTTGTGTTTATGCCGACGGGCATGTTTATCCTTCGGCGGCCCTGGCAGGCATCCCCTCGCTAAGGATGGGAAATCCTGTGGAAGATTCACTTGAAAATATCTGGAGGACCTCTCCTGTTGCCCGCGAAATCCGCAAGAGTACGGTGCAGAGAAAGACAAAGTGTAAAGATTGTTATCTCAAATACCTCTGTGGGGGCGGAGACCTGGAACACACTTTTCTCTATAGCACACAACTGATGGGAGAAGATCCCTTTTCGGAATTTCATGAAAAATGGATCCTGGAGGTGCTTTCCACGCTTGCCGAAGAAGGCTCCCGGCGGAAAACACCCTCCGGGTACGACCGGCCCATCCTCTATGCCTCAATGGGAGAACATGCCATACAGGATGACGGACCCAGCGGTTCTCCCTCTCACGACGGCTTTGAAGTCGGCCTTTCCCGATCAGCTTGCGTTTTGTCTGTCGATCTCGACCATTCCCGGCGTGTTGTCAGTGATTTTTACGGAGATGCCGCAGAAACACCTCAGCCCGAACTCTGCTGCCCGGAAGGATACCCGATGGAAGATTGCGACCATATTCCTAAAGAAGTCCTGGAGATTTCCTACGGCTGCGGCAGCCCGATCGGTCTTGCCGGAGTAAAAGACGGGGAAGTGATGGTTGACCTTGGCTCCGGAGGTGGAATCGACTGCTTTATCGCCGCAAAAAAGGTGGGACCGGCAGGCCGGATCGTTGGCATCGACATGACCGATCGCATGTTAAAAAAAGCCCACGAGGCAAAAGAAAAGGTGATCAGCAACCTTGGGTATGAGAATGTTGAATTCAAGAAAGGCTACCTCGAAGAAATCCCTCTTCCTGATCAGTTTGCAGATTTGATCACTTCGAACTGCGTGATTAACCTTTCTCCCGATAAAAAACGGGTCTTCATTGAGATCTGGCGCGTATTAAAGGACTTCGGACGGATTGTTGTCTCTGATACGATCTCGGAAAAACCTGTTCCTGAGGGCATGAAGGCCAACCCGCGTTTGTGGGGAGAATGCGTTTCAGGGGCGCTGACCGAGGAAGAATATATTGCCAACCTGGAGCGGGCAGGTTTTTACGGCCTCTCAATCATTAAAAAAGACCTCTGGAAGGAGGTCGAAGGATACCGCTTTTATTCCGTCGTGATTCGAGGCTACAAATTCGAGAAGAAAGCAGGGTGCAACTATACCGGGCAGAAGGCCGTTTATCTCGGGCCGATGCAGGCCGTCGTCGATGAGGAAGGGCATCTCTTTCCAAGAGACCAGGAGATAGAGGTCTGTACCGACACCGCGGCCAAGCTTCAGCAGGCCCCTTATAAATCCTCTTTTGTGATCACTCAGGGAGAAGTCGTTTCGGTGAGAGAATCCGTATCCGGAACGTCTGAGGACGAGGCCTGCTGCGAACCGGGAAGCTGCTGCTAGGCGTCTATCGAAACAAACAGGACTACAATGCAAAAAAAAAAGGGGAGCGCTTTTCGGCGCTCCCCTTTTTTAATTCCGCTTACTTATTTTGCTGCAAATTCAAAGTTGCCGGCAGCATCCGCACCGCCTTTAACTGTGATTGATTGCTTTACGAATCCCAGGGCCGGATGGAAGGCCTTGACCTCATATTTCCCCGCAGGGATATCACCGATCTTGTAGGTGCCATCGGCATTGACGATCGCATAATACGGGTTGTTGACCGGCAGGTTCCAGACATTCATATAGTTGTGCTGGTCGCACTCAGTCAACATGAAGGTCTCTTTCTTCTTGAACCACCTCTTCTTCACCTTGATCGTGATCTCCTGATCCTTCTTCGGAACCGGCTTATTGAAGATCGTCTTACGTAAGACCCCCTTCACATCATAACCATGCGGATTGTGGAGAATACCCGCCGCCGTTTTCGGATCGCTCGGGTCGGAATCGAGGTTTTTCACCTTGATGACCGCCTTTTTACCGGTTTTCTTGGTGTTCAGGACAACCCCTACCATCCTGGAAGGACCTTCCCCCTCGGCAATAAGGAATCGGCAGTTATCTGCAACAATCTTCGCTTCCGGCGCGCCGTTAAAGGCCTTCCCCTTTTTAATCTTCTCGATATAAACAACGACATCACCCAGCCCGCCGTCCTTCACATTCACATCCTGACGGAACCGTATCCCGTCCTTGGAGTCAACCTTCCCACAAAAATCCGCCTGGGGAAACAGGCCGAGCTTAAACTCCTTCGGTGCGGGAACCGCCCCTTTGAAAGACACCTTCCCTGAAATCGACCCGCCGTTGCTGACAGACCCTTCCGAGTATTTGGCGGCAAACACAAGTGTTACCGACAGCAGACTGAAAGCAACTGATAAACCAAACAGCTTCAAAGACTTGCTCATCTGTTCATCTCCTTTTTTTGCTGATATATAATAAAAGAAGTCATCGGGTAAGCCCTTTACTTATCCAAAGTGCCTTCTCTTCTACTAAAACCTTTTAACCTTTTAAACTCTTTACGCCACTCAAACCAAGGAATTCAACACAATATAAACACTAATCCAAGCGTTAGGGCTAAAGCGCGATTATCTTATTGCAACGGTATATATTTGTCAAGATTCTTTTTTAGTCACGCTGAATGAGCCATGAATCGTTTTTTCAGGAGAGATCCCCATCTAAGTCCTTAAACTTCGACCCAATTCTTTCTCTACGCTTTCGATCTTGCTGGTCAGTCTTCCGGTCTTTCCTTTCCGATAATCGATCTTCACTACAGTGGATATCCGGTCGCAATCTTCCTTCATGCGTTCCAAACAGGCCTTCACGACCTCCATGACTTCATCCCACGGGCCTTCTATAACGGTGCCCATCGGATTGAGCCGGTAGGCAAGACCGCTCTGATCAATAATCTCAAGTGAGCGTGAGACGTATTTGCTCACACTCTCCCCTTCTGTCATGGGTGACATCGAAAACTCCAATAAGATGATGGTCTCTTCTTTTTTCCGCTCGGGCATGATCTCTCCTTTACTCAGCAGTATCTTTGGCAGTCTCGAAAGGAAGGGACGCCGTCCGGGCGGCCATCCGGGCGCTGCCCACTTCCACCTCAACATTATGACCCGGAGCAGCGAACCGGGAACGTAAATAGCACAGGGCGAAGACTTTGCCCCTAAGGGGCGACCAGACCGCGCTGGTGATCCATCCTACATTTTTATCATCTACGAAAATCCGGCTCTTTCGCTCCGGGATTTCAGAACCTTCTAAAACCAGTCCATAGAGGTTTTTGTTCACATGACCGTAGGTTCTGATTCGGGCGACAACTTCCTGGCCGGGATAGCATCCTTTCGTGTAACTGATCGCATCCTTCTGAAGACCCGCCTCAACAGGGAGAATGTCTTCACTAATTTCCTTACCATAACGCGGCTTTCCCTCTTCAATCCGGAGGATCTCCAATGCGGCCTGCCCAATGGGCAACACCTTGATAGGGTTTCCGGGGTCCTGTCCTAATGCCAGGAGTTTTTCCCAGAGCGGGGCAAGCCCCGCTTCGGGGAGATAGAGATGGTAGTCTTCTTCCCCTGTGATCGATTGCTTGATACAAAGGAGCGAGCGCCCTTCCCATTCCTTCTGAATAAAAGACCGCTCTTCCGTAAGCGAAAGCGCCGCACCCATAAAATTTTCAAGCAGCGGCCTTGCCTGCGGGCCTGAGAGCATAAGCCTCCCCCAGGGGAGCGCTTCAATCTTAACCTGGGAACGCAGCTTAAAGCGCAGCAAGTGCTCTTTTGTTTTCAAGGCGTTTTGTGATTCAACCTCCAGAAGCAAACCACCAGATACCGGATATAGAAAAAAATCGGATAAAACCTTTCCTTTGGATGTCAGCAGTGTGGTATAAATCCCACGATCTTTTGAAAGAAGGGCCATGTCGTTGCTAATGAGCTTTTGCAGGAAGGAAACGTGGTCAGCTCCGCTGACCAGCAAGTGTCCCTGGAAGGAAAGGTCCGAAAGCCCGACCCCGTTGCGAAGGACACGATATTCTTCGACGACATCGCCATAGTGTTCCGGAAGTTCCCACTCCCCATAAGGAGCAAATTGTGCTCCGGCACGGCAATGGGCGTCATGGTGTTCTAATTTCTGCATAATTTTGGGCTCTCTCATCAATATGACCGCTGACTAAAGGTATAACATGTCCTTTTCTATAGGGTCAAACCAGGGCCTGGGCCCGCGATTGGATCTTGTAAACCCTCAAATCTTCCTGGCGATAAGGCCCTCTCCATCGTAAACGGATGCGGTAGATTAAACCTTGGCCCAAGTTCGGATTTTGCAATTTGTCTGCGTTTTTGGTATATCGTATCGTCGTTCAAAAGAGGCTGGGATGAAGTTTTTCCGTTTTTATAATACATTGCTGGTCATCGCGAGTTGCTTCCTTCAATGGATACAACCGAAGATTTTCGTTACAAACATCAAAGGCGTCGAAACCTTTGATGGGAAGCTTATTTTCGGTCTGGGCGTCATCGGGCTCCTGGCTGCTTCGTTTGATCTTATCCTCAGGACCGAACTCTTAACCTGGGTCACAGGCATCATTGGTTTTATTGTTTTTATTATTATCGGGATGCTATTTTATGATTATTCACGGAATGAGTATGTACTCGGTCCGGGAATGTATATGGCCGCCCTTGCAAGCTTGCAACTGACGGGTGCTTATATTGCTTCTCTTTTCAAGAAAGCAGACCAGGCCTTTTCCGGGGATGAGACTTCATCCTCATAAAACGGGCCATTGCCCTACCGGGCCTTGACTCACAAGGCTTAAATCACTTACGCTGAGATATCAGCTAAGGAG
>JBHHXE010000112.1:0-7090 GCA_046756865.1 Nitrospiria bacterium
GTGAGAAAGACGATATTTGCCACTTTGGGCCTGCTGTTCAATCATCTAAATTTATATGAAAGAACAATCACTCAGGCCAAGAATGTGAACTATGTATCCAACGAAAATAGTGCGCCCACATAAAAACGGGGCAGGATTCATCTCCGAAATTTCAAATTCTGGGATTTCCAAACGGAATTTATGTCGAGGGGGACAAATTACTGGTCGCTTCCCGGGACGTGATTACAAATCCAGAAACATTCGGAACCGATGTCCCCGGACATATCCATCAGATTTCTTTAAGGGTTAAACAAGTCCTCAGTATAGGAAACAAAACGCCGATAGGAAAGCTGGATGGCATCGAAGCCGATGGAAAAGGAAACTATTTTGTTTCTGACTGGGTGAGGAAAAATCTTTTATATGAGTCCCTCTGCCAATGTCGTTACCTTATTGATGTTAAAAATGGGGAGTGCGGACATCAGTTTCATTAAAGAAAAAAAACTGCTACGCGTTCCGATGATGATGGATGGAAAGTTGATTGCCTATTCTGTTAAATGATGAGATCTGTTTTTCACTGTATGAGGGGGGCGCAAGGTGATAGTTTCGGACGAACTGAAAAGAATCAAAAAGACCATCCGCTTTGTTAAGGATAAGGATGCGGCAGCAAGTATAGCCTTTATTTGTGAGGCGCTGAGAAAATTAGATAAAGATCTTACAACAGCCAACACGAGATCAATGAAGTTCAAAGCCCAACTTGACCGGCTCCGAGATCGCGAAAAAGTGACTAAAAGGGTGCTGGAGAAGGTCGCAGGAAGGACGTAGAGGGGAGGACAGGTTTCCGATTTAATGGGGGAGCCTGAGGGAACATGACTAAAATGGGCATCACTTCGGAATACTTAATGGACAGTGGACCAGATAAAGTAGCTTAGGTATCACACATATGAAATTTGTGTTTATGGACGAATCAGGCTTTTCCTATAATTGGAAGGAAGATTACGAGGAACAGCCGGATTACGTTCTCGCTGCAATAACAATTGACTGTGATAAATATCCGATAGCAAGTCATAAACTCGGTTATGATTTTAGCAAAATACCGCTCGCCAAAAGCGAAGTCCCATTGGGGAAAGGTTTCGAGATAAAGGCAAAAGAAATAGCCCGAGGCGGCGGCTGGTGGACAACTTTGACAGAATCGCTGTTTACAAAGGACGGGAAAAAGGATAGTTATGGACTGAAGGTTTTTCCGTAAGTATCAGAGGATTTCGATACGAGTAACCCTTACAATGCCACTGAAAAACTTCCACCCCACAATCCAATCCTGGTTTGAACGAAACCTCGGCAAACCAACCGAGGCCCAGGTTCAGGCCTGGCCTGCCATCAAAAAGGGCCGGCACACGTTGATTGCTGCTCCTACCGGGAGCGGAAAGACCCTGGCCGCATTTTACGCCGTGATTGATACCCTGGTCACGAAAGGGCTGGACGGAAAACTGCCCGAGCAGACGCAGGTTGTCTATGTCTCTCCGCTCAAGGCCCTCAGCAATGACATCCACCGAAACCTTGAAGTCCCGCTGACTGGCATTCAGGAAGTCCTTCGGGAGCAGGGCTTGCCTCCGGTGAAGATTTCAGTGGCCGTCCGTACCGGCGATACCTCTCCGTATGATCGCCAGAAGATGGTGAAGCACCCCCCGCATATCCTGGTGACCACGCCGGAATCATTGTACCTGCTTTTAACCAGTGCGAGCGGGCGGGAGATGCTCCGCTCCACGCGGATCTTTATTATTGATGAAATCCATGCGCTCATAGGCGATAAGCGGGGGTCTCATCTTGCGCTGTCGGTGGAGCGTTTGGAGGCATTGACGGATGCCCCGCTACAACGGATCGGCCTATCGGCGACACAGAAGCCAATTGAGACGGTGGCGAAGTTTCTCGTGGGAAACCCGAATATCCATGATGGCCGGCCTGACTGTGCGGTGATTGATGCCGGCCACCGTCGAAAACTCGACCTGAGCCTGGAAGTTCCAAGGTCTCCTCTGACGGCGGTGATGAGCAATGAGGTCTGGACGGAGCTATACGAACGGCTGGTGGAGTTGATTCAAGCGCACAAGACCACACTTATCTTTGTCAACACCCGGCGCTTGACCGAGCGGCTGGCGATTGCCCTTTCCGAACGGATCGGGGAGGCCCATGTAAGCTCTCACCACGGAAGCATGAGCAAGGAACACCGTCATAACGCGGAACAAAGATTAAAATCGGGACGGCTCAAAGTGTTGGTCGCGACTGCTTCAATGGAGTTGGGGATTGACATCGGGGCGGTTGACCTTGTCGTCCAGTTCTCATCCCCCAAAAGTATTGCCGCATTCCTGCAGCGGGTTGGCCGAAGTGGCCACTATGTCGGCGGCATCCCGAAGGGGATTCTCTTTCCCCTTTCAAGAGATGATCTTATCGAATGCGCGGCCCTGCTCGATAGTGTCCGGCGGGGCGAGTTGGACGAGATTACCCTCCCTGAGGAACCGCTCGATATATTGGCTCAACAGATTGTTGCCGAAGTCGCGAGCGGGGAGTGGGCAGTCGATTTATTATACGACCTCTTACATCATGCCTATCCCTACAGGAAATTATCAAAAGAGCGCTTTCTCGAAATCGTTCGGATGGTGGCTGATGGCTTCACCACCCGCAGGGGTCGGCGGGGTGCCCATCTTCATTATGACACGGTGAACGGCCGGGTCCGGGCGCGGAGAGGGGCGCGTTTGACGGCGCTCACCAATGGGGGCGCTATCCCGGATATGTTTGATTATGAAGTGGTGATGCAGCCGGAGGGAATCACGGTCGGTTCCCTCAACGAAGATTATGCCCTGGAATCGCTCCCCGGAGACATCTTTACGCTTGGAACCCATGCCTGGCAATTGCTTCGCATTGAAGGGCTGAAGGTGATGGTGAAAGATGCCAACGGTCTGCCTCCCACCATACCCTTCTGGTTTGGTGAAGGCCCCGGGCGTACTCCGGAGTTGTCGGAATCGATCTCCAGGATGCGTGAGATTATCAGTGAAAAGCTCGCTAAAGATCCTATCCCAAAGCAAGGGGATGAAAGCCCTGTCTCGATCAGGGAGAATGGTTCCGTTCGCTGGTTGGTCGAGGAGGTTGGGATTTCAGAATCAGCGGCAGTGCAGATGGTCTCTTATCTCGCAATGGGGGAGATTGGATTGGGGGTAATGCCGACCCGTAAGACGATTGTTCTGGAGCGTTTTTTTGATGAGGCGGGCGATATGCACCTGGTCATACACTCTCCTTATGGCAGCCGGGTCAATAAGGGCTGGGGTCTGGCCTTGAGAAAAAAATTCTGTGTGAAATTCAATTTTGAGCTTCAGGCTGCTGCCAATGAAGACAGCATTATCCTATCTCTCAGTTCCTCACACAGCTTTCCCCTGGAGGAGGTCTTTGCTTATCTCAACACAAAGATCCTGCGAGACACTCTGATCCAAGCGATGCTGATTGCCCCAATGTTTGAAGTGCGATGGAGGTGGAACGCGACCCGGGCTTTGGCGATCTCTCGCAATCGGTCCGGAAAACGTGTGCCGCCCCCATTGCAGCGGATGCAGGCAGAAGATCTGGTTGCGCAACTTTTCCCGGATCAGATTGCCTGCGCGGAGAATATCGGAGCAAGAAGAGAGCTGCCTGATCATCCTCTGGTTGATCAGGTGATACACGATTGTCTTACTGAGGCAATGGACATAGACGCCCTCGAAGAGCTCATCGGCAAGGTTGAGCGAAAGGAATTGAGGCTTGTGACGAAGGATCTACGCGAACCTTCTCCTTTTGCCCGGGAGATCATAAATGCCCGTCCCTATGCCTTCCTGGACGACATCGAGTTTGCCGAAAGACGGGTCAACGCGATTCGCAACCGGAGCTGGCTTGACCCCTCGGAGGCTGCTGATCTAAGCAGACTCGACCCAGAAGCGATCAAGCGGGTGAAAGAAGAGGCCTGGCCGGAAGCCAGAGATGCAGACGAGTTGCATGACGCCCTTTTGATCTACGGATTTATTTCCGAGGCAGAAGGGAGGGCTAAGGACTGGGAAGGGTTTTTTTACGAACTCCTTACTGAATGCCGCTCAACACGGCTTTTGATCAGGACTGATTTTGTCTTGTGGGTTGCAACAGAACGGGTTCCCCTCTTCAAATCTGTTTTTCAGAGTGCTGTTTTCGATCCTGAATTCGATCTGCCTGATGGAATACAGCAAGAGAGATGGGATCGGGAAAATGCACTGAAGGAGATCATCAGGGGTCGGCTTGAATCCCTTGGGCCGGTTACCGTGGCTCAACTTGCTGAACAGATCGGTATCTCAGAGAAAGAGATTACAGAGACCCTGGTTGTCCTTGAAACAGAGGGTTTTGTCTTTAGAGGCTGTTTTACACCTGATTTGGGGCGGGAAGAATGGTGTGAGAGGCGTCTGCTACAGCGGATTCATAAATATACAATTGAGTCGCTGCGCCGGAGTATCGAGCCGGTCTCCCTACAAGATTTCATCCGCTTTCTGTTTACACACCACAAGATGGGGCCGGACATGCGGCCGACCGGTCCGGAATCTTTACAAAAAGTGCTGGGGCAGCTTGAAGGGATTTCAGTGCCGGCCGCGGCCTGGGAGACTGATATCATTCCCGCGCGTCTCGCAAAGTATGACCCGAACTGGCTGGATGGGTTATGCCTTAGCGGCCATGTGCTTTGGGGACGGCTCAGTCCGCCGAAACAGACTTTCGACCATCGTAAAAGAACCGGACCGGTAAAGAGCACGCCCCTTTGCCTCGTGGCTCGGCGTCATCTTACGCTATGGCGATCGATGGTGACGCACAATTCCAGAGGAAGGGGACTGAGCAGCACTGCACAATCTATTTTGACCCAGCTTGAAGAGAATGGGGCAAGCTTTTTTGAAGATATCCTTGCCAAAACGCATCTGCTTAAAAGCCAGGTTGAGGAGGGGATTGCTGAACTGGTTGCCGATGGATCCGTTAGTAACGACAGCTATTCCGGGTTGAGGGCCATCCTGACCCCCAGCTACAATCGACCGTCACAAAATGGCGGAAGGAAAAAACGAAAAGCCGTATTCGGTATCGAGCATGCTGGCCGCTGGTTTTTGATACCGGAAGGCCATGAAGACGAAAAGGAGCGTTTCAGCTTTGAGAACTTGGGAGCGCTTGTCTTGATCTATCTCAAACGCTGGGGTGTTGTCTTCCGTTCGTTATTGGAAAAGGAGTCTTTTTCGCCCCCTTGGCGGGTCCTGGTCCGGGTCTTAAGGCGGTTGGAGTTGCGGGGTGTCGTGAGAGGGGGGCGCTTCGTGTCAAATGCGAGCGGGGAACAATTCGCTCTGCCGGAAACGGTTGAATCGCTCCGAAAGATCCGGAAAGAAAAACGAACAGGAGAATATATATCGATTTCCGCTGCTGACCCCTTGAACCTGCTTGGTATACTCCTGCCCGGTAAGAAAATTCCCAATATAACCCGCAACCGGATCTTATTCCGTGACGGCATTCCTATTGCGGTGTTGGAAGGGAAGAAGACGGTGTTCCTGAAGGCTTTGCCCGCTGTGGAGCAATGGGCGGCACAAAAGGCCCTGGTCCGCAGTGAATTTCCTCCTCAACTCCGGGCTTATCTGGGGAAAAGCTTTCGCACCTAACTTATTCGGCAACCTTTTCCTCTGCGACTTCTTTAATCTCGGTAAGAAGCCGGGTCAATACCCAGCCCTGTTGTCCCGTTGGGGTTCTGACTTCAGTCCATCCCCCCTGCGTCTTTAATGAACGAACGAATGATCCGCTTGATAGTCGGGTTCGGATTTGAGATGTTGTGGCGGGGTTTGATCGTACGTTGAGGATGTCAGGGCTTGTCATCTTATATAGTTTCTTGGCAAGAACCGAGAAGCGGCTGGTGAGGATTAGGCGTCTGAATCTATCCTGTCCTTTAGACGACTTAGCTGTCCGAACAAAAACTTTTAGCGTAATATTGCTCAACTGCAAGGGGTTCAGGATTTCAGCCGCAAGTGGTTTGGGAGAATTTCCGGCTATCGTAATTAGTTTTTTGAATGGACCCGGAGCTGGGTTGTCAAAGAGTGAATATGTTTTTCCACCGGCTTCCAGTTTGACGGAGTCCAGGCCGGGGACGGGAGGGTCTTCAATCGTTGTTGAAAAAAGAAACTGGTCTCCCCAATAAAGAAGCATCTGCTCACGGTATCGTGATGGGATTGGAATTCTCTCTCGACCGTCCAAGAGAACGACTGCGTCATCGATTGCTCTGGGGGGTTTGAAAGCACGCTTGAACGCGATTTCAAAAGAAACGAGTTGTTTCTTTTGAAGGTCATCCGACATCTCTGAAATATCCTGGTTCGCTTTATCGACTTGTTCCCGTAGGCCGATGATTTCCTTAACATGATCTCCGATGCGTTCATGTAGCCGGGTATTGTCTGCTTCCAGGTTTTTCCGGGAGCTTGTTTCCCGCGATACGGTTTGTTGGTGGATCTTATCCTTTGTGATGCCCAGCCCCAGCGCAATCACCAGACAGAAGAGGGAAGTCCAGCCTCTTGGGGTAATTCTCTTGAAAAAAGGAACCTTGTCTGGAGACCACCGATCATCATCAAAGGCGAAAGTCGCCTCACTGAGGGTGGCACCGCCAAAGGCGGACAGTATGGCCACGATGCCAAAAAACAAAATAGCAATATTAATAAAAAACACTTCTTTTCGTTCCCCGTTTAAGGTAAAGACGCGTAGCGAGTGAATGGATAATAAAGTTTTTTCCCTCTCGGGTTGAAGATCCACCTGCGTTCTGAGGATGGCATCCCAATGTCCGCCAATACTATTAGATATTTGGGGCAGGATCAAGTCTTAGATTTACCGTAGATTTTCTCTGGGTTGAGTTTGATTATACCTTTATAGAGAGGAATGTCCCACAGGATCGATGGAATTCAACGGTCGTGAAATGAGCGCCCACAATATAAATGGGGCGGTTCTGCCATCGCCCCTCCCTGCAATTCGTGATTCTGGCTCTTCCCTGAAGTAAGGGGGATTCAATCTTCAGCTCGGTGGATCGCGGCATTTTCTTGTGAGAGATGAACCGAACCCCTTTTGACGAAAG
>JBHHXE010000113.1:0-7057 GCA_046756865.1 Nitrospiria bacterium
TGTTTTTACAGGCCCTACAGATTATAATGGGGGGAGGTCTTCGTATATTTTCCCTAATTCCGCGATTACGGAATTAGAAATCGCCGATTCGCCTGAAAAGACTGCGTTATCGGCCAAAGGTCTCCTCACCGTACGGGTGAGTACGCCTCCGTCGCCCTTACGGCCTCTGGCCTTGTCTTTTAGACAACTTATGCGCTTTACCCCAAGATCAATCGCTGATCTTGGGATTTTTGTTCCGCTTGACACGAAACCGAGGAAAAAATGATTCCCATCAAGGCGGATCTTCCGACCCATACCTTTCCACTGGTCACAATATTTATCATTTCTATCAATATTTTTGTCTTCCTCTACGAAATTTCTCTCGGGGCTTCTTCGGAACAATTCATTCTCACTTTCGGGGCAATCCCGTTTAATCTTACACATATTGCTACCCTGTTTACCGTCGGTGAACCGGTTTCCCCGGTCTTTAAGAGCATGATCACCTCTATGTTTCTCCATGGTGATTTGTGGCATGTTGGGGGAAATATGCTTTACCTCTGGATTTTTGGGAATAATATTGAGGATGAGGTGGGTCATCTTCGTTTTATCTTCTTTTATCTCCTCTGCGGTGTGGTCGCGGTCTCTTCTCACGCCGTCGTCAACCCGACGTCTCAAGTCCCGATGATCGGCGCCAGCGGCGCGGTATCGGGGGTGCTGGGCGCTTACCTGATTTGCTTCCCGACGGCAAGGATTCTAACTCTGGTCCCACTTGGCTTTTTTGTCCATATGATCCGGATTCCGGCGATTATTGTTCTGGGTTTTTGGATTGTTGCGCAGTTTACGAATGGGATATTCAGCCTTCAAGCGGGGGGCGGTGTTGCCTGGTTTGCTCACATCGGAGGCTTCATTGCCGGCATGGTGCTGATCTACAAATTCAAAAGACGAAGACAAGACAAGACCGCCCGGAAGCCTTCGGAAAAATCCCCACCCGGCTGAGGATAATCTGAGATTTTCTGTTTGAGAGAGAACCCCGGGAGGATGTTCCCTTTCCTCCGTGACATTTTGCTCCGGGAGTCCTAACTATGTGAAGATGTTTGACTTTATTCTCCAAAATATTATAATGTAATCAGGCGGTATTTTCATACAGGGTTCGGGTGCGGCCCTGCCCATGGCGTGTTCGTCTGGGTGATGTTTTTTGAGATGTCATTCCTTTTCGTTGTAAAAGAGTGAGTCTGTTATGAAAAGATCCTATTTCTGGATATTGCATCTCTTGATGATTGCCGTCGGGGCTTATATTACGGCGGATGTGGTGAACCTTGTCGTAGGGTCTTATCTGGAGGCCTCCATCGCCATTCCGGGCAGGGACAGGGGCTCACCACAGAGAAGGGTGGTTCCGATCGCTGTAGAAGACAGCGACCGGGAATATGGGTCTATTGTTGTGGGCAATATCTTCAATTCTGATCTTCGATTTAAGAAACCCGAACCGGTGCGGCCTGTCGAACCTGCTCCCATAATTGTGCCGGTTCCGAAAATTCCGCTGGACTTTGTCCTCGTGGGAACCATTGTCGGAAGAACCCGCTCTTTTGCGGTCATTGAGAATAAGCGAACTCGGGAGCAGTCTCTCTATCCGGTAGGGCATACTCTGGACGGGGGGGCAAAGATTACGGATGTTTCCAGAAATCAGGTGGTCGTCCTTCGCGGGAAGGAAGAAGAGGTTCTGACCGTTGCGTACACTCCCAATCAAAAGGGCCAGGGGGTCAGACAGGTCCTGCCGCCGGCCAGGCCGCCCGCTCCGGCCTCTCCCGTGTCGACGCGGGAAGGGGGCATTCGTAAAGTTTCTAAAAATCAATGGGTTCTAGACCGGCAGGAAGTTGACGGCGCCTTAAGCAATCTTCCCCAACTTTTGACTAAAGCGCGGATCATCCCGAATTTTAACAATGGCAAATCGGATGGCTTTAGAATATTTGCGATCTCAAAGGGCAGCCTCTATTCCAAGATCGGGCTTCAGAACGGGGATATCCTCCACAGAGTGAATGGAATGGAAGTGAATGACCCCAAGAATTTTCTTCAGGTTTTCGAACAATTGAAAGATGAATCTCAAATTACGGTTGATCTGGTTCGCAGAAACGAAAAAGCGACCCTCAACTACGAGATACGATAAGGAAACTTTATGCGGGATTGTATTAGGGCCGGTTTAATATCGGCCCTTTTTCTTGTTGGAATGATGTTTCCCTGCCTTCTCCGGGCAGAGCCGCAGCCTGTAGCGCAGGATCTGCAAGAAGAGAAGATTACGCTCGATTTTAACAATGTCAATTTGCCTGTCCTTGTCCAGTTTATCAGTGAACTGACCGGGAAAAATTTTGTGATCGACGAGCGGGTCAGAGGAAAAGTAACAATTTTTTCTCCTGGGAAGATCGCGGTCAGCCAGGTGTATGATGTTTTTGTCTCTGTCCTGGAATTGAAGGGGCTCGCGGTTGTTGTTCACGGAGACATCTACCAGATTCGACCCATGGCAGAGGTTCCTCCGAGCCGGTCTGTTCACGTCTATACCCTGGAGAATACAAGTGCGGAGGAGATGGCAAAGGTACTCCGGGGGCTTGTATCGAAACCGGCGGGACGGAGGGGGCGTGTCAGTCAGACGTCTAGACCACCTGAGCGGGGAATCGGGGAGTTGACCGGTCCGACTCAGGTCCTGGCCGATAAGGCAACGAATAGTCTGATCATCACGGCAACTCTTAAAGATTATGAGATTATCAAGGAGGTTATCCGGAAGCTGGACAAGAAGCGCTCTCAGGTTTTTGTTGAGGCTGTGGTTCTTGAGATGAGGGCGGACAAGTTCAGGGAACTCGGGACAGATATCGGTGCCGTTTTCGGTTATACAAATAAAAGCAGGGATGTTGCCGCGATCGGGGGTTTTAACCAGGATCCGAGTGATTTACTTACGCTTGCCAGGGTGCCAGGCGTTGTTGAGCTGGGAAAGGTCAATATCCGGGGTTTGTTGAAGGCCTTGCAGTCTGCCGATGATGTGAATATTCTGTCGACGCCCCAGATTCTCACCAGTGATGGACAGAAGGCCGAGATTGTTGTTGCCGAGAACATTCCTTTCCCCGGTGCACAAAGCCAGACCACCGGTGGTAATGTTCAGACGACGATCGAGCGAAAAGACGTCGGGGTGATTCTCCGGCTCACCCCGAAGGTGCTCGAGAATGATTTGGTGCGGCTGGATGTCTATCAGGAGATCTCTTCAGTGACCGAGACTTCTCAGTCTGTCGGGAATACTGTCCTTGGTCCGACCACAAACAAGCGCTCGGCCAATACGACCGTCGTCGTTCATGACGGACAATCGGTGGTAATTGGCGGGTTGATTCGAGACAATGCCGTCGTCACTGAGCGGAAGGTGCCTCTTCTGGGAGACATTCCACTTCTTGGCTGGCTTTTTAAGGTGCAGTCCAAACGGCTTGAGAAAACAAATCTAATGATATTTCTAACGCCACATATCGTGGAGGGACAGCGGGATCTGGATGAGATTCGTCTGGAAAAGACAACCAAGGCTGCTGTTTTTTTGGAGGATCACCGCTTGCCGAGACGGGAGAGCCGGGAGGCCGTGTTCGAAAAAATGGTGAATCTTCCTCAGTGACGGATACTGTAATGAGGTCTTGTTTTGAGTTCAAGGAAGCGGCCTCTCATTGGTCGGATTTTAGTCGAAAAGGGTTTTGTCACTCCAGCGCAACTCGAGGAAGGCCTTCGCGCGCAGAAGGTGCAGGAAGGAAAGATCGGCGAGATTCTGGTTCGCTTGAAATTTTTAAACGAAGAAGCGGTCCTGGAAGCCCTTTCTTATCAATGGCAGATCCCGTATATCCGTACGGTTCCCGTTTCTGGCATTGATCCGGAACTGATAGAAAAAGTTCCCATTTCTTTTGCAAAACGTCATGAGTTCCTTCCTTTTAACCGGGAAGGAAATGTGGTTCAGGTTGCCACCTCAAAACCCCTCAACCTTTCCGCCCTGGATGATCTTCGTCTCTTAATGAAAGAACCGATTCAAGTCATCGCGGCCCCCTCTCTGGTTGTCATCGGAAGCATCAATCAGGCTTATGAGCGGACCACAGACAGCGCCGAACAGGCGATTTCGGACCTCGACGGTGAGAGCCTGACCGTGTTGGCAGAGGAACTTGCCGAACCGGAAGACCTTCTTGATGCGAGTGACGAAGCCCCGATGATTCGCCTCGTGAACTCGATCCTTTTCCAGGCGGTCCAGCAGCGTGCTTCCGATATCCATTTTGAGCCTTTCGAACGCGAGGTGATGATTCGCTACCGGATTGACGGTGTTCTTTATAATATTCTGACACCGCCAAAGCGGCTACAGTCTTCCCTGCTGTCACGGGTTAAGATTATGGCGGGAATGGATATCGCGGAAAAAAGATTACCCCAGGATGGCCGGATCGGCCTGAAAATCGGCGGGCGGGAGATTGATATCCGGGTATCGGATGTCCCGACGGCGCACGGTGAACGGCTGGTCCTCCGCCTGCTCGATAAATCAAGTATCGTGCTGAGCCTGGAGGATATCGGCCTCGAACGTGAAGGCTTGGCGAAGCTGGAGCGTCTACTCCGTTTATCGCATGGGATTCTTCTCGTGACCGGACCGACTGGAAGTGGAAAGACAACAACTCTTTATGCCGGGTTGAACCGCGTCAATTCGATCGAAAAAAATATTATTACCATTGAAGACCCGATTGAGTACCAATTGAAGGGGATTGGCCAGATCCAGGTCAACCCCAAGATTGAACTCACCTTTGCAAGTGGCCTCCGGTCCATCCTGCGTCAGGACCCGGACATCATCATGGTGGGGGAAATCCGGGATACCGAAACGGCAGAAATCGCGATTCAGGCCTCCCTGACGGGACATCTTGTTCTCTCAACCCTGCACACAAACGATTCAGCCGGGGCCATCACCCGACTTTTGGACATGGGGGTTGAGCCTTTCCTTGTATCTTCTTCGGTGGTTGCCTTGATTGCGCAGCGCCTGGTTCGGCTGATCTGTTCGTCGTGCCGGGTTTCTTATTCCCCCAGTGCAGAAGAGTTAGATAAACTCGGAATCAGTGAGGATGGGACCGAGCGCCTTTTTTATCGGGGAGAAGGATGCACCCAATGTATGAAGACTGGATATCGGGGCCGCTCCGGGCTCTATGAGATCCTCTTGCTTGATGATGAGATCCGTAATATGATTCTTGCAAAGGTGGATTCAGGCCGGATCAAAGCCCTTGCGATAGAAAAGGGAATGATGACCCTGCGGGAAGATGGTGCCAGGCGGGTGGCCGCCGGGCTGACCACGACGGAAGAGGTTCTCCGGGTGACACAGGAGGACAAGGTCTAGTTTCGATGGCAATCTACGATTATAAGGGTTTGGACCTTCAAGGGAAAAATACGGCAGGGATTATTGATGCCGACAGCCCCCGGATGGCGAGGTTAAAGCTTCGTGATAGCGGGATCTTCCCCACTGAGGTCATGCCTGCGCATCAAGAGGCCGCAGGTCCGCTTTCCCGTCCGGTCTCCCTTTTTTCTGAAAAGGTGACACTTGCTGAAACGGCAGTGATGACCCGGCAGTTGGCGACGCTTGTCGGGGCGGGTATCCCCTTGCTGGAAGCCTTGACAGCGCTGACGGAACAGATCGAGAAAGAAGCCGCGAAAAAAATCTGGGTTGAGGTCCGCGACGGGGTAAAAGAAGGGAGTTCGCTGGCCGACGCGCTCGCCCGCTTTCCAGGGACCTTTTCCTCTCTCTATCGGCAGATGGTCCGGGCCGGAGAGGCGAGCGGAACTCTTGATCATATTTTGGTTCGCCTGGCGGATACCCTCGAGTCTCAGGTGCGTCTCAGGAACAAGCTTTTCACGATCATGACCTATCCGGTTTTGATGATGGTCGTCAGTCTCCTGATTCTTGTTTTCCTGATCACTTTTGTTGTACCCAAGGTGACGACAATCTTTACCGATATGCAGCAGGCCCTCCCGCTGCCGACGGTGATCCTTCTCGCCTTCAGCGATTTTCTTCGGCAGGATGGATGGCTTGTTGTTCTTGTCGGTATGTGCAGTCTCTTTTTTTTAAGGCGTCACGTGAAAACCCCGCGTGGAAGGGAGCAATATGATCGGCTTGTCCTGAAGGTTCCGGCTTTAGGGCGCGTGGCAAAAATTATTGCGGTTTCCCGTTTTACCAAAACGCTTGCGGCTTTACTGGGGAGCGGCGTGCCAATCCTGACCGCGATGGAAATTGTTCAGCAGGTTGTTGAAAACAAAGTTCTGGAAGAAGTGATTCAAGAGGCGAGAGTCAATATCCGGGAGGGGGAGGGTATCGCCCGGCCGCTCCGCCGGAGCGGCCTTTTTCCCCCGCTGGTGACCCACATGATTTCGATTGGAGAAAAGAGCGGTCAATTGGAAGGGATGCTCCAGAAAGTCTCAGAAGCCTATGACAATGAGGTTGAAACAGCGATCACCGGTTTGACCTCATTGCTGGCGCCGGTGATGATTCTCGGAATGGGGCTGGTTGTCCTATTCATCGTTCTTGCGATCCTGCTTCCTATCTTTGAGATAAGCCAGGTTGTAAATTGAGGAGAAAAATGGACAGCGTGAAAATAAATAAAAAGAAAGATGCAGGAGTCGTGAATCACTCGCGCTGTGCTGCGGTATCCGTTGCTCAGAGGGGATTTACCCTGATCGAAATTATGGTTGTGGTTACTATCTTGGCGATTCTTGCTGCGCTGGTCGTTCCTAAGCTGGTCGGAAGATCCGACGACGCAAGGCGGGTAGCGGCCAAGGTTCAAATTAAGAATATTGGAGGCGCCCTGCAATTGTACAAGCTTGACAGCGGCATGTATCCCTCCACGTCACAAGGACTTGATGCCCTCGTTGAGAAACCGAACATTGGCAAAATCCCGGAAAACTGGAAAGAGGGCGGCTACCTTGCGAAGGTTCCGAAAGATCCCTGGGGGAAGCCTTATGCGTACCTGAGTCCAGGACGGCATGGCGACTATGACCTCATTTCATACGGTCCTGACGGGGAACAGGGCGGGGAAGGGAAGAATGCTGATGT
>JBHHXE010000114.1:0-7025 GCA_046756865.1 Nitrospiria bacterium
CCATGCCCGCTGTCTTGGCATCCGCCTGGCCGGAGATGCCATTGAGGAGCTTGATAAAAATGGGAATCGCATCACTGGAGAAACACTTCTGATCCTGATGAACGCCCATCATGAAGACGTTCCCTTTGCGCTTCCCGCCCGTAACGGGGGTACAAGATGGGTAAAAATCCTGGATACCTCCTCTGAAGCGTCGCTCGGCATTCAGGATATGTTTAAGGGCGGAAAGATCTTTATCTTGAAGGAACGCTCCATGGCTGTATTTGCCAAACGTCGCAGGGCGGTGAGAAAGAGAAGCTCTTGAGAAAGATAGCCCTAATGAAAATGAAAGGGATTGTCCGGTTGCGGGAGATTGAACAATGAGAGGGAACACATCGCCCCGCCGTGTGAGCCTTTTGACAGATTACGATGCTCACCTTTTTAAAGATGGAAATCACTTTTGCCTCTACGAAAAACTTGGATCGCACACCATGACGGTAGACGGCGTATCGGGGACATATTTTGCCGTCTGGGCCCCAAATGCCCTGAAGGTGAGTGTCATTGGCGATTTTAACGCGTGGAGAAACGATTCGGATCCGATGCAGGTTCGAGAGGACGGATCCGGCATATGGGAAAGCTTTATCCCAGAAGCCCGTACAGGCGCCCTTTATAAATATCATATTACATCTCGGTATAACCAATATGAAGTCGACAAGGGAGACCCCTATGCCTTCCGATGGGAAACACCGCCGCAAACGGCCTCAATTGTCTGTGACCTTGAATATCGCTGGGGCGATCAGGAATGGATGGCGAACCGTGCCCGCGCCAATGGCCTTGATGCTCCCCTGGCGGTCTACGAAGTGCATCTCGGCTCGTGGCGGCGTGTCCCGGAGAAGGGGAACCGCTTATTGACCTACCGGGAGCTGGCGGATGTGCTGGTTCCCTACCTGCTGGAGATGGGCTTCACACATGTGGAACTGATGCCGATCACAGAGCATCCCTTTTATGGATCCTGGGGGTATCAAACCATCGGATATTTTGCACCCACCGGCCGGCATGGCCGCCCTGAGGATTTGATGGTCCTGATTGACACCCTGCATCAGCAAGGGATTGGTGTCATTCTGGATTGGGTCCCCGCCCACTTCCCTTCTGACGAGCATGGCTTGGCCTATTTTGATGGAACCCACCTTTTTGAACATGCCGACCCTCACTTGGGGTTTCACCCCGATTGGAATACCTGTATTTTTAACTATAGCCGGAATGAAGTGAAGAGCTTTTTGATCAGCAGCGCCTGTTTCTGGCTTGAGAAATACCATATTGACGGTCTCCGAGTCGATGCTGTCGCATCCATGCTCTACCTTGACTATGGGCGACAGGAGGGGGAGTGGATCCCGAATAAGGATGGGGGGAGGGAAAATATCGAGGCAATCTCAATGCTCAAACAACTCAATACGACCCTCTACCAACGCTTCCCTGATACCCAGACCTTTGCTGAAGAGTCGACCGCATGGCCGATGGTCTCGCGGCCGGTCCACATCGGAGGGCTGGGATTCGGTATGAAGTGGAATATGGGTTGGATGCATGACACCCTGGATTACTGGTCGAAAGATCCCATCCACCGGAAACATCACCATGATCGGATCACCTTCAGTCTTTCATATGCCTTTCATGAAAATTTTCTACTCCCGCTTTCTCATGACGAGGTCGTCTATGGCAAAAGGTCACTTCTCGGAAAAATGCCGGGGGATAAATGGCAGCAATTTGCCAACCTCAGGCTCCTCTTCGGTTATATGTACGCCTACCCCGGAAAGAAGCTCCTCTTTATGGGGTCCGAATGGGGACAAGGGCGGGAGTGGAACCATGAGGAGAGCCTCGATTGGCATCTTCTGGAGTTGTCATCCCATCATCGTCTCCAGCGTTGGGTCCGGGACCTGAACCGGTTTTACCGAAATGAACCCGCCATGTACGAAGCGGATTTTGAATCTCCCGGC
The DNA here is from genome assembly GCA_046756865.1 of Nitrospiria bacterium. GTDB lineage: Bacteria > Nitrospirota > Nitrospiria > SBBL01 > JAADHI01 > DUAG01. The sequence continues at coordinate 1,968 of JBHHXE010000114.1, forward strand.
TTCGAATGGATCGATTACCGGGATAGGGAGCAGGGCGTCTTAAGCTTTATCCGGCGCGGGAGAACAACCGACACCCTCATCCTGGTCGTCTGCAACACCACACCGGTTACACGGCATCATTATCGCGTCGGCGTCCCAAGCGGCGGTCTCTGGAGCGAGGTTCTCAACAGCGATGCCGGGATCTACGGTGGGAGCGGCACCGGGAATGTGGAAAGTGTTGAGGCAAGCAGGACACCGGCACATCAACGCCGGTCTTCTCTTTCACTCTCCCTTCCCCCGCTCGGGGTTCTCTTCCTCAAATATCAAGGGTCACCCACCCATGCCTAAGATCATAGAAGATCTTCTTCCTGATCGGCACATGCACAAAGGAAACCCTTTAGGGCAAAGGGCCAGCGGTATCCTGTTACATATCACTTCCCTGCCTTCGCCCTATGGTATCGGGGATCTGGGTGAAGGAGCCTATCGCTTTGCCGATTATCTTGCAGAAACCGGACAGCGGTTCTGGCAAATCCTCCCGCTGAGCCCGACTGCGCTACTTCATGGGAATTCCCCTTACAGCAGCACCTCCGCCCTGGCCGGGAACCCCTTGTTGATCAGCCCGGATCGCCTCATCAAAAACAGACTCTTATCGATAAAAGAACTCGAACCGCTTCCCTCCTTTACTGAAGACAGTATCAGTTATGCGGCGGTTACGGCTTTCAAGGTCGAATTGCTCAAAAGTGTGTGCCGACGCCATAAAGACCGGATCACTGCTGATACAGATTTTAAGGGGTTCTGCGAGGAAAATGCAGACTGGCTTGACGATTATGCCCTGTTTGTTGCCCTTAAAGAACATTTCAAGGGGGTTTGCTGGAATTTGTGGCCGGAGGAAATCCGGGACCGGAAGAAAAAAGCAATCGAAAATTGGAGGAGGGAACTTGGCGAGTGTATCCTCCGTGAGAAATTCATCCAGTACCTTTTTTTCTCCCAATGGACGGAGCTAAAAGGATACTGTAAGCGGAAAGAGATTCAAATCATCGGCGATCTCCCGATCTATGTTCATTACGACAGTTCGGATGTCTGGACCCATCCTGAAATTTTCAAACTCGACGCCAGGAAAAAACGCCTTGCCTCCGCCGGAGCGCCGCCCGATTTTTTTAGCGCCACCGGACAGTTTTGGGAGAATCCGGTCTATCGCTGGGACGTATTGAAGTCAAATGGATACGCCTGGTGGATAAAACGCATAGGATACCACCTGAAACGCTTTGACCTCGTGCGCTTAGACCATTTCAGGGGCTTTGTCGATTATTGGGAGATCCCGGCTGGTGAAAAAACCGCTGTTAATGGCAAATGGGTACCCTGCCCCGGAGAAGATTTTTTCCGCACACTCCTGCGATCCTTCCCTTCCCTGCCCTTCATTGCTGAAGACCTGGGAGTGATTACTGAGGAGGTCCGTCTCTTGAGAGACCGCTTCGGGCTTCCCGGAATGCGTATCCTTCAATTCGCGTTTGAGGGAGATCCCCTTTCCGATTTGTACCAACCGCACCATTACATTCATAATTGTGTGGCATACACGGGAACGCATGACAATGCAACCCTCGTCACCTGGCTCTTTGACGACGACAACGGCGGGTGTCGGGAGCCGGAAAAAGTTCAGGCGCAAAGAGAGAACGCGATGCGCTACATCGGGTACCGGGGAAGGGCGACAAAAGAGATCTTTTGGGAATATATCCGCCTGCTGATGATGTCCGTTGCGAACCTGGTGGTCTTCCCCATGCAGGATATTCTTGGGCTCGGAAAGGAGGGGAGAATGAACCGCCCCGGAACAACGCGTGGAAACTGGGAATGGCGACTCCAGTCCAGACAAATGGAAGGGGATGAGAGGGAAAAACTGTCAGAGATGACAAAGCGTTACGGGCGGTATTAGTCCATCTCACCACCTTGTTCTCATCATAGAAAAGAGCTTCCTGCAGTAAGCTGGAAGGGCTCCGACGCAGGGCGACGAAGATTGTGTGCTATGCGTCAAATTGATACCTTTTGGGCACAATAACAATCCCGCCTTTAGACAGGGTGAACAACTTCCGGTCTTCTTTGTGCTTCAATCCGATCTTTGTCCCGGGCGGAATGGTAACATCTTTGTCGATGATACAACGTCTTAAATGGGCACCCACGCCGACATGAACCCCCTCAAACAAGATTGACTCTTCTACATGGGCACTCGATTCAACCAAAACATTGTTTGATAGAATTGATTGAACCACCCGTGCGCCGATAATCACATCCCCTCCCGCCAGTGAGGCATTCTCCACACGCCCAACCTCTCCGGAGGAAGAGGGAACCATCCGGGCCGAGGGATTCTGGCCATGATAGGTTCGAATAGGCCAATCCTTCTGGTAGAGATTTATGGGTGGAATAGGTCGGAGAAGATCCATATTGGCCTGATAATAGGCATCCAGGGTGCCGACGTCACGCCAGTAACGATCCTGACCGACACGACCTTCAATGTCTCCAAAGTGGAAGGCGCTCATGCCATGGGTCCGGACGAGTCCGGGAAGGATATTCCGTCCAAAATCATGTGCTGAAGCGGAATCATTGTGATCCTGTGCAAGCACTTCGAGAAGGAAAGGAAGGTTAAAGATATAAATCCCCATTGAGGCCAGGGCATGTTCGGGGTCTCCGGGAATCGTTGGAGGGTCCTTTGCTTTTTCGACAAATTTTTGGATTCGGTCCTTGTTGTCGACCTCAATGACGCCGAAAGCATGGGCTTCATTTATCGGCACCGTCATGCAGGCAACAGAAACATTTAGTTTTCGATCAACATGTTTCCGCAGCATCTCGGCATAATCCATCCGATAGATGTGATCCCCCGCAAGAACCAGGACATATTCTGCGTTGCTTCGCTCCAGCAGACCCCGGTTCTGATAGACCGCGTCTGCTGTTCCAGTGTACCACTCGCCTCCCATTTGCATCTGTGCCGGGATCGCAACAATGAATTCCCCTATTTCAGGATTAAAGATCGACCAGCCGTCCCGTAGATGTTTATTGAGGGAGTGTGATTTGTATTGCGTGAGGACCAAAATTTTTCTGAGACCTGAATGGAGACAGTTGGAGAGGGTAAAGTCAATAATCCGATAAATCCCTCCAAATGGGACAGAAGGTTTAGCCCGGCCCTCGGTCAGAGGGTGAAGGCGAGACCCCATCCCCCCAGCCAGAACAACTGATAAAGTCCTCCCCGCAGCCTCCATAAGCAACCTCCATCGTTTTTTTATCCTACCACTCCGAGTGTGAGTTTAAGCCAAAACAACATAAAGTACAACATCATTGTTTGCCTTCCCTGCCTGCTCATCCGCCTCTTTGATACTGAAACCCGCTTCCTCGCGAAGAGACCCATGAGCATAGCAATAACCTGATCCGGGGATACTTGCCAAAAGGCACGGACTTCAATACGATTGCAAAAGAACAATAAATAATTGTCGCTTATTCTTGCGCATCTCGGAGCGGGGTTGAAACACATAGGCCATGAAAAATTTGCAACCATATTGACAAAGGTCATCATACAGAAGATGGAGAAATCGTCATGATTAACCTTCAAGAACGCCTTAAACAAGCTGCGGCAAGTCGCATATTACCTGCCGTCGTAAGCTACAATCGAATTGACGGACCGGGTTCCAGCCTCGATTTACGCTCATTTCAGCAGGCCTTCTGGAGACTTCCGGTTATACCCTCAGACTTTCAGGAAGATCCTTCAATGGAATGGTCCCGCAATCTGCCCAGAACGGTTGGCATAACCATCGGCACAGGAACACGCGTTGAAGCGCATCCATTTTCATCAGATCAAATCGGGATTGCATCTGTAGAATATGGAACCGACGTTGTCGGAAAACCGGGTCAAATTATACCCGTTAAGGAAAACTGGCTCCTTAAAATTATGGATATTTTGGGTCTGTCGGGCGTAAGGTTTGTTCTATACAACCTCCATCCCGGCACCCACTCCTCAGGTTTAGGTGGATCTGCTACCGCGACCACGGGTGTTTGCCTCCTGGCAAATGAACTGGCTGGGAATCCCTTCAGTCATACTCAGCTTGTATCTATGGCTTCATCTCTGGAACATGATCTTGGTGTCAGCATTACAGGGACACAGGAACAAGCCAATGTGGTTTTTGGCGGCATTGTCGATTACATCTGGTGTCCGTGGGGAATTCCAGGTCAGCCGGATACCGGGTATGGAACATCTATCCGCACAACCTTGCTTTCTCCTGAATACTATCCGGATTGCGAGCAAAGAATGGCTGTTTTTCATTCGGGGAAAGCACGAGCAAGTACCGACGTTAACACGGTTTGGGCCAATGCCCTGTCAACGCTTTCAGGATATACGCGCCATGCTAAAAAACCGGAAATAGCCTATGCGTTTCGTGAAGGGATTCGACTGCGCCAATGGGATAGAATTACAGAAGCCATTGATGATTACCGCAAGATCCGCACAGATCTTTGTCCGGACTATTTAGCGGGGGCACACGAAATCCTCGAACAATGTGAGGCATCAGGATGTACGGCTTTTCCATTAGGCGCTGGCGGCGGTGGCGGTGTTTTTATTTTTAGCGCCTTACCGGAATCCTTAACCACTGCCCGAAAGAGCCTTCAGGAGGCTTACCGTGAACTCCCGATAAAAATCCGCTCCTCAGGTCACGAATTTTTTAATCTCCCTTTAAGATAAGATCTCAACATCAACAGTCAACCCGGATCAAGGTTGAAGCAGATTGCAGAACAAGACGAGATGGGGTATACATGCCCATATGGCTACGGTATCTCAAAAATGATGCGGATGTCAGCCGAGCAGCTGTGAGAGCAATACATCTCAACTGGTGAGGCTTCTGCTGAAAATGTGGGCCTATTGCCGGTTTACAGAAGACGGAAACACCTGGGCAATTTGTTTCGCCTCCATTGCCGTCACGGCACAGTGCCGCTGAGAACTCCATTGATTTATATCTCGTTAGAATATATTTTTGGTCTTACTTTATGAGTAGAGATGACGAACTTGTTTCCTACCTCCTGGAAAATTTAAAAGGATTTGGCAGCGTA
>JBHHXE010000115.1:0-6645 GCA_046756865.1 Nitrospiria bacterium
CCCCTCAGTTAAATGCAAGGTAGTCAAGTCGGGTTGATGTGCTTGTTGGGGCGCACTTTGATAGGAATCAATTTTCTTTCTCAATCACCGGCAGGTAGATATAGTATCGGATAGTAACAGTCGTCGTTGCTGTGAGCATACTAACCGAGTTGCTGGCGGTGACAACCGCCGTGTGAATCCCGGTGACAGGGTAGGTGTGGGTCACTGTTGCCCCACTGCCGGTTTCTCCATCGCCAAAGGCCCAGGTGTAAGTTGCGTTGCTGCCCGCCGTGACCGTGGCCGTCAACGTAGTGATTTGGCCCAATGGTGTGGGGCTGTCGTCGGTCACGGTGAGTCCGGCAATGGGTTCCTCTATAGAGACAGTGTGCGTGTACGTGCCTGTTACGCCTTCCTCACTGGTGACCTGCACGATGTTGGTCAGCAGACCGATGTAGCCTATTTCGGCGGTGATAATGACTGTCTGCGTCCAAACACCGCCAAATGTGGAGATGGTCGGCGTCCAGGTGAGTATACCAGTCGGCGTAACGTGAGCAGGTAGGGTATCAGTAATGGTGAGGTGTAGGAGTGTTTCACCAGTGTTGGTGACGCGGAGGGTGTAGGTTAATTGTGCGCCGACCGGTACTGGATTGGGGCTTGCCTGTTTGGTTACTGTCAAATTCGGCGACCAGGTATCATTTATGGCATTGATCCAGTCATTGGCATTGCGGCAGCAACTTTTCTGCTCGATATGGATAAAGCTGCCACTATAGCTGACTGCGGCTGTTGTACAAACGGCCCCGGCTGCGACGTTGTTGAGCAACCGACCTTGGACATTGAAGCTCCCAACCAAGTCGCATGATGGGCTATCCCCTGGTACGGTGACTGTCCAGGTGGGATTGTAGCTCAAAAGATTGGACTTCAGATCCACTATCTTGTCGCCCGCGACAGGGGGCGTGTTTAAGCCATGAGTCAAATGGACATCCACTCCGGAACAACTTGATGTCCCCATACCATGAAATTGAATGGCGACGACCCCCCCTTCCGTGCCGCCGTAGAACTCCAAAAGCTCCTGCACTGTTGGTTGAAATAAGTTCTCAACATTGTGCGCTACATCCGCTTGCTCGTATGAGGCTTGGCAAGTGCTAGTGATACTGTTGGCATAACGATGGCTGCCTGCCATCAAAAAGCTACGAGAATTGGACCCCTTGAAAACGCCGATCCCTTGCATTGGGGTATTCAAGTCATTTTTTGGGTGAGTAACTTGAATACTCAATTCCCGGTACGGGTGAGCGTTGACGATGAACGTCCCCCAACCTCGATCTACTTTGCCACTGTCGTCCTGGTCAAGAACCTCCATTAGCACACAGTAACTCTGACCATTGTCCGTATCGTTGAATGTGCTGACCGAATAGACGCCGGTAAGGCTGACAGGTAAAGGAATGTTATCGCAATTGCCATCAAGCATCTGATCTACGACATTACGCCAATCGCTCTGTACAGTACTGGTTGGCACAACGAATTCTTCGGAGTCTTTAGTTGGCATTTGACTTTCAATGCAAGTGATAAGCTCCTCCAATGTTGTTTCCCCTGGGCAGGTTAGAGTACTGGATGCCGATGTGTCAATAGAGGCGATGTTGCTGTTGAAAGTCAGTGTTGTAGCCCAGGTACCAGGGGTGGGTAGCAAGAAAAGAGCGACAGCCGTCACCACCAAACCAAGTAATGGAGCAAGTATTGCTTTCTCTATACCTTGACTCATCGTTATTCCTCCCCACCTAATCGTTTTTGACGAGCAAAATCGGTAATGATGGCTGCGAGCGGATAGACCGCACCTGGGGCGAACTACATCTGGTGGAAATGTAGGGGCAGACCTGCGTGTTTGCCCGGCCCCAGTTTCGGTAGTAACGCCGAATGTTCGCTCAAACTATTTGTATATGATTGGCAAAAAGACGGAATTAGAAGGATTAAAAAACTCGGTGAACAGGTTGATAAGTTCGGCGCTGGCGGGCGTAGTTGGGTTATCTCCGCTGCAACATACAACTCCGGTATCGCAACAGGTTGAAGAACATAAACGCCAGCGGGATAATAATGAAAATCATAAATGAGGTTGCCGGTATTGTCGTTAACCGTAACTTTGAAGGCGTTTAAAACTTCACTGGTAAAGTCAGACAAAGGAGAGGTCCCGTCGGCATTCATCATCCAATTAACCCTTTCGACGATAATAAGATGGTTCTGGTCAACTGAGCGAATTGTATCGACGACTTGTTGCATCAGCGTCTGGTACTTAGTAACTGTCCGTGAATAACTTCTCGCTTTTTCCCAAGAAACATCCTGCAAAAACGCCAAGTTATTTCTGGACAGCCGCTTATTAACGCCTTCAGATAGAGTATGACCAGAAGGTTGTGGTTCATTGAGCAAATCATACGCCGCTATCTGAGGTTCGTTGGCATAACGTTGGGCAATAGCCTGCCAGAGGTGAATAGTTACCACTCCCGAACGAGTTACGACAAACGGGTTACGATAGGCAGGTGCAGGTTGTACGTGGGCGTGGACGATGGCGTGGGGGTAGGTGTAGGCGACGGGGTAGCCGTCGCGGTGGGTGTAGGGGTAGGCGTCGGGGACGCTTCATAAGCTCCAATGTCCGGCGCCGCACCCTGGTAAGCATAACTCCCCTGATCGTTGATGCCGGGGATGACAACGCCGGCGTCTATTAAGTTGCTGTTGGCGGCCAGGTTGTAGTTGACGTTGGCCGCATCGGCAAAGCCGGGAACAACATTCAGGCCGTTTAGCTCTTGACCGGTCTGAGTCTGAAACTCTGCCAGTGTGTCCAGGTAGGGGTCGGCCAGGCCGGCCCACCAGGCCAGCGCCCGCCAGGAAGAGGTCGTGTACAGGTCGTCATAGTCAAAATCTATAAGCTGGCCGACATTGATGTTCCTCAGCCCATATTTATTCCCCACCCAGATATTGTTGCGGGACACGATCTGATCCCATAACCCCGGATCGCTACCCATCGTGATGCCATCGTCCCCGGTCTGGGCAGCGTCGTAGGTGTTGTGAAAAAGGTATACGGCTCCATCCGATGAATCAGGGTAGGTGAACTTGAAAGGGCTGCCCAGGCCCTGGTGGGTGCCGGCGCCGGCGTTGTAAATCACGTTGCGCAGGGCGTAGACCGGGCCGGTGTAGACTGGGGAAACCGATATCCCAACCAGGACGTCGTGGATCGTGTTCTCCCAGATGCGCACGTTGCTGCACACCCCATCGGTTTCTATGCCGTCATCGCCCGCGCGGTAGACCAGGTTTTCATAAACGTCGGTCTCATTCGTGACACCGGCGGCCCCGATCGGGCAGACATGGAAGCCGTCGAACGTGTCGTGGAAAGTGTTGCGGCGGATGACGTTGCCCCGTCCGGTGACCGGGGTGTTGACGTAGATCCCCCCGGACTCCACGAATTGCGCCCCTTTGGTTGGGTCTTTCACCGCGTCCCAATCCCAATCGAAGAGGGTGTCGTAGAATTCGTTATCCTGGATGAGGTTGCGGTGCGAGTCGTGCTTGATATTGATGTCCTGGTTGTTGAGGTAAAAGGTAGACCCTTGCACAAGATTGTCACTGGCGTTGCTGAAGAAGATAGCCTTGGCCCACATATCGCGGCCGTAGTGCCGGAAGGTGAGGTCCACGAAAGCGATGTAGTCATCGTCGATAAAGAAACCATAGTCATAGCGGGAGACGGCCATCGTGGCCGTGTTGGGGTCGGCATTGTTTGCCAGACGTACGTAGAGGGTGGCGCCACTGGCGTAGAAACCGGGCAAGCCCCAGGGGGAGAGGTTTTGCAAATCTGGGAGGTTGTTGTAGGGGAAAAGCCGCTGCCCATCGGCGACCACCAGGTACGGGTCTGGCACGTTGATAGTGGTGGTGTAGACGCCGCCTCCCTGGGCCGTCCAGGTGAATGCTGCCGGATCGGCCCCGTCCAGGATGGCGGTCTCTCCCGGATAGCCCCGGATGACGATGGGCGCACCGGACGCGCCGGAGCGAAAGACAGACAGCTCGCCCAGGTAGTAAACGCCGCCGCGCAGGACGACTTCCTGGCCGGTATCAACCTGATTTAACCCTTCGGTCAGCGAACAGGGAGAGGCCAGGGTGCAAGCTGTTCCGCTGCCATTGGGGTCAACGTAGTAGGATTGGCTGGGCGGCGGGATGGTGACCTCGGCGCGGGTCGCGCCGGAGGCCGTCACGATGACATTGTCCAATGGGTCGCCGTCGGGGTCGCTGAAGGTGACGCGCACGTCGTAGGTAGTGGCGGGTTGCAGCCAGAACAGGCTGCCGACGAAGCGGGTGTTGCTGACGCGGGAGAGGGGGAAACCGGCCTGGTACGGGGCGCTGCCGGTGCGGTATTCGACCGTGGTGGTGGCGTCCCCATCCGGGTCGTCACTGGCGGCAAGAGTGACGATGACCCCCATAGCGTGGAAATTACCGTAAAGTTCGAGGGCGGCGGCCGTGCGGACGGGAAACGGTCTCACCACGGTCAGAATGAAGTGGAAAAGTAGGACCACCACCAGGGTCAGGATGATCTGACGACGCACCCCCAGCGCCTTACTGCCCAATGGCAGCCGGTGAAGTCTGCTGGAGGCAACTGAACGTTTCATCCAACGTTCGCTTAATTTTTTTGGCAAATACAAGATTTAGGCGTTGCTCTCAAAGCCCTATATGTAGACAACAGGTTGTGATTTTTGTTTCTATTTTTTAGCCGTAAGTTTACATAAATACAAAAATCTTGACACAAAGCCAGATTTTGTTGACATAATTAAGCGAACGACGGGCTTGCAACTATTGTACCGTAAATCCCGATGTTTGCGCGTAAAAATTCCGTAAATCTTTAGCAAAACTTGCGACCTGTGCAGTTAGATTGCCAATTGACAGGTGACAGTCACTTGAAATGACTAAAAGCCTGCTTGTTTTGGGAAAATGGCCTGAATTTAATCCAAAAAGTGACTGTCACCTTGCTAATTGCACAGGTGGAAATCTTTGGTGAATTCGACTCAGTAGCACCCCAGTAAACCGGGGTCAGGACTTTGGACGCTGTTGAGCACCTAGCCACACAGCTGCCTAACCACCAAATATTATGCCAACTCGCGCTTCTCCGCACGGGTCTGTTGCCAGACCGAGCGTCATGCCGCCGTCACCCCAGTGTCTGGTGCCCGGCCTTGAACGCATCAGGTAAAGATTTATCGTCCTGTCCTCAAGAATCGCACTGGGGCCAGCGAACGCTACGGAGCCTTCTGTCTCGTTATTCCTGTGCGGGAGGAGCGGGCTGTTTGGGTTCCGCTGGACTTTCTTTCTCTTTTATGCGGTGCTGTAACCTTCGCAGACCTACGCCTGTCCATAGGATAACTACCACCACGATGCCCAATGCTACCCCTGCTATCGGTCCAAGAATAATAATGAATAGGCTCAAATAGCTGCCCACATCGTATTCCCACTTCCACACTGTACCGTCTTCGAGCAAGATGTAGCGAACCTCAAACGCATCTTCGGCCTGCCAAACCGTCACCTCCAGGGTATCCACCACTGTACCTACAGGTGGTTCAACCTCACGCTGATATAGACTCTTATCAAACCTGGCTTTTTGGTCAACGCTGAGTGGCTCCTGGGTCTCATACCAGCAGTCGTCAGCCACCCTTGTGCCTCTATGCCTGCACCCGTAAATGCTGCCTGCGGCAGTGACCACATAGACTACACCTACGTCCCCCGTCACAATATCTATCCCATTGTCAGGCAGGGCTCCCAGTGATCGCCAACGCGAAAAAGCGCCGGCTTGCCGGGCCCTTAAGTATACGACGCTGCCCACCAGTCCCAGGCAAGGCAGCAAAACCAGGATTACGCCTGTCGCTAATACCAAACGCGCCCACGGCAATAGCCGCTTCGATTGATGATCATCCTTTTTGTCTCCTGTCATAGCTTTTGGTGCCCTTTGACAGCGCAACTCATCGATAGGTAGCGTTTGAACCTTTATTCAAGCGCCTCAAAAGCCATCACTCGCCACACCTCACCCCCATCGGTAATTTCCGGACTGTCGGAGGCGATCAGATTGGGGAAGCCATAGCTTGGGTCAAATGTGATTCGAGTCCGTTGTCCTTGCCCTCTCTGGGCTCGGATCCGGGCTAGAGCAAAGAGAGCCGGAACAGTATAATCTTCAGCGTTGAAGGGCTCAACCTCACACTTACCTAATTCAGCCGGAGCAGGGTTACAAGTTGCCGACGCTTCTACGGCTTTGCCACTCCTTACGGTAATTTGGTGAGACTGAGCGTGCCAGGTGCCCCTCACCGCTAGCACCTCAATGCGATAACTTTCAATCTCTTGTTCTTGCCATTTCCTCTCGGCCTCATCAATTTGCCTTAATAAAGAATGCTCGGGTGGCGTAGATGTGGGAGCGTTGGAAACAGAAGCACACGCGGATAGGAAAACGGTGGTTGCCACTGTCAAGATTATACGCCTCATTTGTTGGTTCATGACAATGTCTCACGGGGTGAGCGAGTGCTGGTTGGTGGTATTTGTTTACCGGATAAATTACCCCTAATAATACCACCAAAGGGGAGAAAAATCTATCCCGAAAAAAGACTAGGCTCATGTACAGAACTAGTGCAGGCGCTTGCCTCGCCGCCCGGCGATCAATCG
>JBHHXE010000116.1:0-6432 GCA_046756865.1 Nitrospiria bacterium
GCGTTGCTGCGGTGCTCGAATCCTCACGTATGGACATACGCTCCGGTTCTGCGCGCCGCGCGCCTTGCCCTGAAGAAAAATTTGGGCATGCTGAAACCTTGCACTATTTTGTTTTTAAAAACGGAAGCTCGTCATTCCCGCGTAGGCGGGAATCCAGAGGGTTTAATCCTTACGCTGTACCCTGCCCCCTGACAACTGCAACCTTGTTATGGCGATTTTGCGCAGCGGAAGCCAAGATCGGCGTAGGCTTCTTCCGGGGGGATGGAAGAGCGGTAAGCCCCGCGGTAAAAGAGGGGAAGAGCGTAATGGCCGATGCCTCCCCAGCCGCCGCCCCTAAAAACTTTTTGCTTTTCTCCGAAGAGTTTACTTTCATAAGTGGATTCTGGATAGGGCTTATACCAGTCAGCCGTCCACTCCCAGACATTTCCAGCCATGTCCTGCACGCCATAGGGGCTTGCACCTTCTTTGAAAGAGCCGACCGGTGCAATATCCCCGATCCCGGAATCCCCGGCATTCAGAAATTTCTTGTCATAATTGTTCCCCCAGGGGAATTCGCGACCGTCAACCCCGCGTGCGGCCTTCTCCCATTCCGCCTCGGTGGGCAGGCGTTTTTCCTTCCATCGGCAGAACCGATCCGCCGCATACCAGTTAATGTCGGTGACCGGGTAGTTTTCTCTTCCAGGGGGAATACTGCGTCCGAGAAAAGATACGGGTGGGCGGGCACGGGTAAAGTCAATGAAGGCCTTGTACTCTATGTTGGTCACCTCATAACGGTCAATATAAAAGAGGGGAAGTTTCACTGTTCTCTGCGGGTGTTCATCGAGATACCAGGGCTTCCGCGTTCCCAGTTCGCTGGATTGCTGGTCTACATCCACTTTGTTGCTTCCCTGGATAAACTTCCCGCCCGGAACAGCAACCATGCCGGTCGGGGGGGCGGGCGGAGGGACCTTCAGAAAGCAGCTTGAGAGGGAAAGTGCTACTATTATAAGGGCAGAGGCGCGCCTGCCGAAAATTAATTGTTTCATAGTGGGGCATTATAAGAGGTTCGCGAGGAGGGGTCAAGTTCCCCGGGATATGGTTTGAGATTCCCGGACTTGAGGCCTGAACGGGCCTCCCTTGATAAAAACTACCAATCAGGCTTGGAGGAGACTATGTTGTTTCAGAAATACTTCAAAGTCATACCGACCGTTTTAATTTTAATTCTTGTTAGTTCAGCGCTTGTCGCCTATGTGGAAGCGGCCGACTGGTCCATTTCTTCTGATATACGATCTGCATCAATTTCTGCCCATGCAAATCAAAGCTTTGGCGGAGGCCCGGGAAATGTGATGGAGTCGGTTCTTGACGTGCCGGCCTTATTTCCGGAAAAGCTGGAAACAGGTGTAAGGGATATAAAGGAAAATGAACGGGAGGCTTCCGGAATCGTCAGCATGGAAATGAACGATGGAGAAATTCGTATTCTGGGCCGGATATCTGCGAAGGACTCAAATCCAAACGACTTCATTGCACCGATAGCAACCGTAAAAGGGATCGTGACATTTGACCTGAAGGTGGTCCTCTCAGGAGAGAGAAAGAACTTAAGGGGAAAGCTCCGCCTATCCGGAAAAGGTGCGCCTTCTCTCGTGGGTGAGGGGGGTCAGAAACCCCCGGCAAATGTCCTGGTCAAGGTATGGCTAAATGAGCAGCTTCTCCTGAAATCATCTGACTTTCTCCTTGGAAAGGACAAGGCCTTCCCGCAGCCGCTTCAACATGGTGATATCCTCACGATCCTCTTTCAAGGGGATTTCAGCCTCCTTTCAACAGGTGAGGCTGATATTATCTCGACACTGAGTTATTCTTTCGAACCATAAATCATTTCAAGCGCACTCAATAATTTCGCCAGGTCAGCCGGACCCACAAATTACCTCACTCCAGTGCTAAGGCTGGGGGCTAAGCGGTTAGGGCTTCCTCTATCCTCTGGCATGACGGAAGCCCATTTTCAGGGCTTATGTGCACCCTCCCATTTTGATTTAATCAATCATTCTGTGATAAGTTCAAGTCATGGTTATACTGATAATTTAAGGGGATGTGATGGGTAAAGAATTTATCAAAGCTTGGCTCTGGTTTATCTTCGTTCTTTCCGGCGTCGGCTTCTTAGGTCTGATGTCTAGTTTTAGGGGCGACAAAGACGCCGTTCCGCTTGCCAGGATCGACGCCTCAGAATCCCCGATGGAAAACCCCATGATTTTGATTCCCGCGGGAGATTTTATTATGGGGAGTGACGAGGGGAGTTGGGATGAGAAACCGAAGCGGACTGTTTATCTGGACGCTTTTGAGATCAATCAGTACGAAGTCACCCAATACCAATATTCCAAGTTTGTGAAAATGACGAATCACCGCACCCCCCTTTCACGCTATGTGACAGATATTGAGTTGCTGAATCATCCAAACCAGCCTGCCGTGTATATCGGTTGGGAAGATGCCTATGACTATTGCAAATGGGTGGGGATGCGCCTGCCGACTGAGGCGGAATGGGAAAAAGCGGCACGGGGGGTCGAAGGCTGGGTCTGGCCCTGGCCGGGGGAGTACGAAACCACTGCGGCAAATGTTGTCGGTGATGAAGATGCGGGTGTGATGACAGCCATTGTTGGCTCGTATGAGAAAGACAAGAGCCCTTACGGTCTTTATGATATGGCGGGAAACGCGCGGGAGTGGGTTCAGGATTGGTACATGGAGGACTACTTTCGCCACGCGCCTTCCCGCAATCCGAAAGGGCCGGATCGTGACGAGATGAAGGTGATGAGAGGCGGGTCCTGGAATGATTCCCCTCTTTCGGGTAGGACGACGGCCCGGATGAAGATGTTTCCTTTTTACCGGGACACAACGATGGGCTTCCGATGCGCGCGCTCACACAGTAGAATTGCAGAAGGCTAGAGCTTCCTAAACAAGATCCAGCCAGTAGAGGACAACGAACACTGCCATGAGTGCGTTAAAGACCATTCCGACAATGACCAGCATGTCGAAGAGAGGGGCCGTCTTGTGGGAGTAGTAGGGCGCGTCTTTCTGGCGTTTCGGGAGCTTCATGCCAAAGTCTCCTGTTGAACATTCACTTATATTATATCCGAAAATCCTAGCATATCAATTAAAAAAAAGTCAAGGAGAGAAGTGGGCTGTTTAAGCCCTTTTTTGTTGGTTCTTTTTTCTTGACAAGCTTTATTTTTTGAGATATATTCCCGACATTTACTGCGAGTTAAGTTCATTTAAACCAGAGAAGGGGGTTTTTGTAATGGCGAAGGACGATATCGAGTCGGAAGAGGTTGACAATAAGATTGGGAAGAGATTCTTCTATGTTTGTCTGGCTTTCTTCATCTGGATTAACTATTTCCTGTTGATCGGAAGTGTTCCTCCTGGCCTCCACGGTTAATTTAATAAGCGCTTGGAGTGATGGGGAACGGGCTTGAAGGTTTAGAATAATTATTATTAGCGAGGGGAACACGAGATGTCGGAAAAAGATCAAAATGAGCAGGTTGGGATGGGAGCAAAGATCGGATTCTTTCTGGTGGCCGCGGTCGGCCTTAGCTTCTACTATTTCATTGCGTTAAACTGGGTCCTGATGGTTCCGATTCAGAATCTGCCCTATCCATACAAATAAGAAGTGGTCGCTGTTTGTTTGCGCCCAGGCCTAAAGTCGCTTGAGCGCACGGTTAAAAAATAGTTGAGACTTTGAACATCTTATAAAAAGAAAGATAACCCTTTTTGGGAGGTGGCGGAATGTTTAGTATTGACAACAAGAGAAAAAGAGTGGGGGCCTTGGTCCTGCTCAGTATGATCGGGATGCTTCTTCTGCTTCCGTTTGCCCAGGTTCCAGTGCTTGCACAGGGCGAAGAGGAGGCTGCGGCTGTAGAGGGTGAAGCCGAGCCAGAAAAAGCGAAGGACAAGCAGTATGGGGGAGTCAATGAGTTCGGAATTGTTTCCGGCCCTCCCGCGCCGGAGATGGTTTATCCGGACAGTTATGGCTCATACGGCGATTATCAGAGTAGGACGCTCTTATGGGTTGCCAATCAGCAGCATCTCTATTTCGGAAGTTTTGTTCTTGCAGTCCCGATGTTCGTTTTTGTGATGGAGCTGATTGGGGCGATGGCCAAGGATAGGAAAACCGGAAAGAAGTTTGATGATCTGGCCCACGAGATGATGAAGATCAGTTTGACTGCGTATTCGGTAACCGCAATTCTGGGCGGAATACTGATCTTTACCTTTCTGGCGCTCTATCCGGGATTCTTTGGATATCTGGCCAGTATCTTTAAGCCGGTTATGCATATATATGCCCTGCTCTTTATTCTGGAGAGCGGCGTCCTTTATGTCTATTACTATGGTTGGGACGCAATGAACGACGGGAACGGTAACTGGAAGTGGACCCATCTGGGGATCAGTTGCCTGCTCAATGCGATTGGTATTGTTCTGATGGTGATGGCCAATACCTGGATCGGATTTATGATGTCCCCGGCGGGTGTTGATGAGTCAGGGCGTTTTCTGGGGAATATCTGGAAGGTGATCCATACTCCGTTAATGGTTCCGATCGTTATTCACAGGATTCTTGGAAATGCTGCCTTCGGGGGCGGTGTTGTCGGTGCCTATGCCGCCTTCCGTTTCCTTTCGTCCAAGACGGCGGAGGAGAAGGCGCATTATGACTGGATGAGCTATATCGCGATGTTCATGGGTATTCTTAATCTGATACCGCTTCCCTTTGCGGGGTATTGGTTGATGAGAGAGATTTATGCCTATCGCCAGCAGATGGGAATTACCTTGATGGGCGGCTTGCTCGCATGGGTATTCATTATGCAGGCGACCATGATCGCGACCCTTTTTATTACGGTCAATTACTATCTCTTCCAGGCTATGGGCCGGATGCCGGGCGCAGAGCGATACTATCCTGCCTTTAAGTTCTTGCTTGCGATCCTCGTTATATCAACGATTTCATGGTTGACACCGCATACACTGGTGATGACGCCTGCAGAATTGAAAGCAATGGGGGGGCAGCAGCATCCTGTTGTCGGAAACTACGGGGTCATGTCGGCGAAGAATACGGCCATTAACACGATGATTACGACGACAGTTCTGACCTTCTGTCTTTATCAGCGTGCGAACAGGAATATTACGGTGCCCTGGGCATGGAAAGGAAATATCTTCCTGGTATGTCTATTTGGTTTAGCAGAAGTTAACATTCTTTTCCTGGGTATCTACGGTTACTTCATCCCGGCTAATGTTCGTATCGGCCTCTCTGTGCCTCAGGTGTTGTCTACGCTGACTTGTCTTTTTGTCGGGGTCACGGTGAATATTAAAATGCTCAAAGGATCAACGCAGGTTGCGCCGATCCGCTGGGGGAAGATGTCAGTTCGGGGAGCTTATGCGCTCTTCCTGCTGGCGGTTGCCTTTACCTGGACGATGGCTGTAATGGGCTACCTGCGTTCTTCTGTTCGCCTGCATTGGCATGTCAACGAAATTATGCGGGATAACTCGCCCTGGGCGTTCACGAATCCGGTCGGCTATGCCGGGAACATTAATTCGCTGAATGTTCTGCTCTTCTGGACGATGTTGCTCTTTGTCTTCTGGCTCAGCTCGCTTGCCGCGCAAAAAGCGCCGAAGAAGGCTTCTGCCGAGGCTGGGGAGGCTGTCCCGGCGGCAAGTCATTAATCTATTCAGTACGAGGGGGCCGGCTTGATCGGCCCCCATCTTTGAGAGGGGGTAAGAGAAGGGTATGGCTAAAAAAAGTGGTGCGGGAACAATTGTAATAAAAGTTGCACTTTGGTACTGTTTTATTCTCGGGGCCTTTGCGGCATACACGAACTGGCTTCCTCAGGTACGGGGGGATGCGCCGGAGGCGGCGGAGGCGATTGATCTTACGGAAGTTACGCCGGATCAGTTGAGTACGATGGGTGAAAAAATTATCTTTGGAAGCAATGATCCGCTTGGTGTCCTGGCTAAAGGTGAGGGGCCAATCGGAAAAGGCCAGTGCCCGCTTTGTCATCGTTTCTTCCTGGAGCAAAAGGCGGATCGGTGTCCAAACCTCTTGGCTCTCCCGGAGATGGCACCACCGCTTCTAAAAATTTCAGAGGAAGCCCGTTCACACGAGAGAGTGAAGGAGCCCCGGTATGAAGAGTTTAAAAAGCTTCATGCAGATGGGGAGAAGAATTCCGGCATCGTTCCTCATGCGAAAACAGGCGGCCAGTATTTGATCGAGTCGGAATACTGCCCCAACTGCTTCGTGGTCCAGGGTTTTGGTCTGAAAGGAACAAACGACACCGTCAGTCCGATGCCTATCATCAATAAGCCACCGATCGAGTTAGCCGATACGGAGATCGTCGCCGTGGTTTCCTTCCTGCAGTTGCGGGATGGAGATGAGAGTAAATGGACAGCCAAGGACTCCTGGGAGGAATACTGGGGAAAGGAACTGGCGGC
>JBHHXE010000117.1:0-6410 GCA_046756865.1 Nitrospiria bacterium
AGTCTTTTCAGGCGAATCGGCGGTTTCTCATTCCGCAATCGCGGAATGAGGGTTTACTACACAGGGTGATTTAGATATTATGGTTGCACGATGATGGGGAGGCCAGGCCCTTTGGTTTTGGCAGGCGCCAGTGCGCTTCAGGGATCAGGTCTTGTTGTCCTTGATTCAGGGTTTCCAGGATACAGGAAAGGGATATGCTTAAGAATGATGAACGGTCCCCAGGCGATCACAAGGGTTCTCCGGCTTATTTTGCCCACGAATCCGCGTTTATCGACGAGGGGGTTCAAATCGGTAAAGGGACGAAGATCTGGCATGTCTCACATGTCCTGAAGGGGTCCAGGATTGGGAAAAACTGCAAGATCGGACAAAATGTCGTCATCGGTCCCAACGCCGTTGTCGGCAACAACGTCAAGATCCAGAACAATGTTTCTGTCTATGAAGGGGTGACTTTGGAAGACCACGTCTTCTGTGGTCCGTCGATGGTCTTTACCAATGTCTTCAACCCCCGGAGTGAAATTCCCCGGATGGACGTTTTAAGGCCGACGCTTGTAAAGCGGGGAGCAACGATCGGGGCCAACTGCACCATTCTCTGCGGGATTACCCTCGGAAGCTATGCCTTCATCGGGGCGGGAGCGGTTGTCACAAAAGACGTGCCTGACTATGCCTTGGTGGTGGGGAATCCGGCCCGCGTCTCCGGTTGGGTCTGCCGTTGCGGTTTTAGGCTCAAAATCATAGAAAACAGAGCCGAATGCAGTGAATGCGGTCTTCACTATCGTAATGAAGACAACCGTATAGAACCTTTAGAGAAACGATCATGAAGGATTTTGCCTTAATCGGTGCTGCGGGATACATTGCGCCTCGCCATATGAAAGCGATCAAAGAAACAGGCAATAACCTGGTTGCGGCCCTGGATAAAAATGATTCGGTCGGGATTATTGATCGCTATTTTCCGGAGGCGGATTTTTTTACGGAGTTCGAGCGTTTTGATCGTCATATTGACTTATTAAAACGGAAAGGAACCCATATTGACTACGTCAGTATCGCCTCGCCGAACTACCTGCATGATTCACACATACGCTTTGCCCTGAAAAATGGGGCCGATGCCATCTGCGAGAAGCCGCTGGTCCTGAATCCCTGGAATATCGAGGGCTTGCAGCTGATTGAAAAAGAAACCGGTTCAAAGGTCTATAACATCCTTCAGCTTCGTTTACATCCGGCGATAATCGCCCTGAAGGAAAAAGTTTTAAATCAACTGAAGAAAGACCCGGATAAAATATTCGAAATAGACCTGTGCTATCTGACCAGCCGCGGCCATTGGTACTTTACCTCATGGAAGGGTGTAAAAGAAAAATCCGGGGGAATCGCCACCAATATCGGTATCCATTTTTTCGATATGCTCAGTTGGGTCTTTGGCGGGGTCAAGGAAAACATTGTCCACCTTAAGCGGTTTGACACCGCCTCCGGTTATCTGGCCCTGGAACATGCCCGGGTGCGTTGGTTCTTATCCGTCAACCATGCCACCCTCCCGGAGGAAGCAAAATCCGCCGGGCAAAGAACCTATCGCTCCATCACTGTCGATGGGGAAGAGATCGAATTCTCAGATGGCTTTACAGACTTACATACCTTAAGCTACCGGGATATCTTGTCCTGCGGAGGATTTGACCTGGAAGAGGCAAGATCGAGCATTGAAACCGTTCATGACATTCGTGTGGCCAGCCCGAAAGGTCTAATCGGGGATTACCATCCTTTTGCCGCAAGAGTAAAAGCCGGATGCTGAGATTATGTTGTCATAACCCATCACTTATTCCGGTCCGCCGCCCTTAAGTTGCGGAGCGCTCTTTACGCATCACGGCCTTCAAGCGGTTTTTTTATTCTTCCATAAATATCCTCGTAGCGGACGATATCATCCTCACCAAGATATACCCCGCTTTGCACTTCAATCAACTGGAGCGGTTCCTCCGCCGGGTTTTCCAGCCGGTGTTTGACCCCCATCGGAACGAAGGAGCTCTGATTGGTCTGAATCGTAAAGACGCTTTCGCCGCAGGTTATCCGCGCTGTACCGGATACAACCACCCAATGCTCACTCCGTTTATGATGCATTTGAAGGGAGAGCTTCGCTCCCGGATTAACAACGATCCGCTTGATCTTGTATCCCACGCCCTCTTCCAGTACGGTATAGGTTCCCCAGGCGCGGATCACGGTACGGTGGACACGGTGCTCATCGCCGTTATCCCGGTCTTTTAAAACCTTAACGACATTGCGAACGTCCTGGGCCTTCTCCTTGGCGCAAACAAGTGTGGCATCCTCGGTATCGGCCACGACAACATCCTTTAAACCGACCACAGCAACCAGACGCTTGCCGCCGTAGATGACGCACTGCTTACTCCCGATATTGACCACATTTCCGGTGACGACATTTCCATCATCATTGCCCGGAAGCACCTGGTCAAGGGCATTCCAGGAGCCGACATCGTCCCACCCCATATCGGTCGGGATAACCGCCATTCGCTCTGATTTCTCTAATACGCCATAATCAATTGAAATGGAGTCCAGCTTCGGGTAAACGCGTTGAAGCGTCTCCTCCTCCTTTTCGGTCCCGATATCCGGGGCGATCTGATGAAGCCCTTCCGCCAATTCCGGCATAAAACGCTTTATTTCTTCGAGGATGCTTGAAATTTTCCAGGCAAAGATACCGGTATTCCAGAGGATGTTCCGGCTTGCACAATACTGCCTGGCCTTTTCTTTGTCCGGTTTTTCAATAAATTGTTTTACGGATGCGGCGGGAGAGTGATTATTGAAAGGTTCTCCTTCTTGTATATAGCCGTAGGCAGTCTCGGGCCGCGTGGGTTTTGCCCCCAGAGTGACCAGATGCCCCTCTTCGGCAACCTTCTCCGCCAGGCGGAGTGCACCGAGCAAGGCGGCATTGTCCCGGATATAATGATCAGCAGAAAAGACAACCATCGTTCCGTCCTGATATTTTTTGCCCAGGATCATCGCGGCGAGACCCACGGCAGCTGCAGTGTTCCTGGCCGCCGGTTCCAGAATGAAAAAGGGTTTATCCGTGAGAGAGGATAACTGCAGGCGGATTTGCTCAGCTTGTTGCGCATTGGTAATGATGGATAGGCGCTCAGGAGGAATCAGATCCGAGACCCGGGAAAAAGTTGCCTGAATGAGCGTTTGATGTCCAAAGATATTGAGGAGCTGTTTCGGGTATTCCTCCCGGCTCAAGGGCCAAAACCGTGTCCCGCTTCCTCCGGCTAAAATTACACCATACATTTATTCCTCCCTGCTTTGAAGAAAAACCCAAGCCTGTTAAATCCTTACAATGCTCCAACAGATCTTACCCTGAAAACCTTATAAAGGATATCAAAAGACAGTAAAAAAACAAGAAAATTAAACACACAAGGCGAGCGCTATTGAAGCATCTCCGCACGGAAGGGCGGAGATTCCCCTTGTTGAACTCTCTTTTTCCTTTACTCAATCAGGGGTTTTAGGTAGTATGATTTCAGCAAAATGAGATTCGGTCTCAGTAAAACAAGTACGCCAAGATCTTCGATTACGCAGACACCATCACGCCTGACACATAACGGTTCATGGCACACAATAAGGATTTTATAAATGAAAAAGGCAATAATAACGGGTATTACCGGGCAGGATGGCTCCTACCTTGCGGAGTTATTGTTGAGCAAGGGTTATATCGTCCATGGCATCATCCGCCGCGCCTCTACCTTTAATACGGCACGAGTGGAACACCTGTATCAGGACCCCCATGCGGACAAAACGCGTTTCTTTTTGCATTATGGTGACCTGTGCGACGGGACCGGCCTAAGGCGGCTCCTTGAGCATGCCAGTCCCGACGAGGTTTACAATCTGGGTGCGCAGTCGCATGTGCGGGTTTCCTTCGACCAACCGGAGTACACAGCCGATGCAGTTGCCATGGGAGCCTTGCGGCTCCTGGAAGCCGTACGGGATTTCGAGCAAAGGACAGGCCGCCGGGTCAAGTACTATCAGGCGGGGTCTTCCGAGATGTTTGGGAAGGTACAGGAAATCCCCCAGCGTGAGACCACACCGTTCTACCCGCGGAGTCCCTACGGCGTAGCCAAGGTCTTCGCCTACTGGCAGACCGTCAACTACCGGGAGGCCTACGGGCTCTTCGCCTGCAACGGCATCCTCTTCAATCACGAATCCCCCCGCCGCGGGGAGACCTTCGTCACCCGGAAAATCACGCGTGCGGCAGCCCGGATCAAGATGGAGCTTCAGGAGAAACTGTACCTGGGCAACCTTGAAGCGAAACGGGATTGGGGCTTTGCAGGAGATTATGTGGAGGCGATGTGGTTGATGCTTCAAAATCCCGATCCCGACGATTATGTGATCGCAACAGGAGAGACCTATTCGGTGCGCGAATTTGTCGAGCGTGTTTTTACCCGGCTTGGGCTTCAGTGGCAGGACTTTGTCGAAACAGACCCCCGTTACTTCAGGCCGACCGAGGTCGATATTCTAATCGGCGATGCCTCAAAGGCAGGCAAACACCTTGACTGGAAGCCTAAGGTTGATCTGGACGGGCTGATCACGATGATGTTGGAGAATGACATGGAACTGGCCCGGCAGGAGAAGACTTTGAAGGATGCAGGTCATGATCTGAGGGCGCGCCGATGAAGAAAGAGGCCAGGATATTTGTGGCCGGACACAAGGGCATGGTGGGTCGGGCGATCGTTCGCCAACTGCGCCATGCGGGGTATCCCAACCTGATCCTTCAGACACGCAAAGCACTGGATCTGTGCAAACAATCAGAAGTCGATGCCTTCTTTGAAAAAGAACGACCGGAATATGTCTTTCTCGCGGCGGCAAAGGTGGGCGGCATCCTGGCGAATGACAGCTATCCGGCGGAGTTTATCTACAGGAATCTGGCCATACAGACCCACGTGATTGATGCAGCCTATCGGAGTGGTGTCCGGAAACTGCTCTTCCTCGGGAGTTCGTGCATCTATCCGAAGCATGCGCCACAGCCGATGAAGGAAACAGATCTCTTAACCGGAACCCTGGAGCCGACCAATGAAGCCTACGCCGTCGCGAAGATCGCCGGGATCAAGATGTGCCAGGCCTACAACCGGCAGTACGCAACCCGCTTCATGTCTGCGATGCCGACCAACCTCTACGGTCCGCATGATAACTTCGATTTGAACAGCTCCCACGTGCTCCCGGCCATGATCCGGAAGTTTCACGAGGCCAGGATCGGGGGAGCGTCCTCCGTTGTCCTGTGGGGGACGGGGACGCCCCGCCGTGAGTTTCTGCACGTGGACGATCTTGCCGAAGCCTGTTTGTTCTTAATGCAAAATGACGCAGGCGGTGAAATCGTCAATGTCGGGGCGGGGGAGGATATAACCATTAAGGGCCTGGCCGAAAAGGTCAAGGAAATTGTCGGGTATCAGGGGGAAATACAATGGGATACCGGCAAGCCGGACGGTACGCCCAGAAAACTGCTTGATGTCAGCAGGCTGAAACAGCTTGGTTGGACGCGCAGGATTACCCTGGAGGACGGCCTGAAAAAAACCTACGCGTGGTTCTGTGAGCATTTACAGGAAAATTCCCTCTGCGAAATGCCTTGATCAGAAAGGCGTAATGCGTAAATACGCCTCACGCCTTTCGTCACGCCTGCCCATCATCCATAACGGATTACAGAATACCAGGGGGCGCGTCCATGCCGAATGTTGTTTGGCCTCATGCGACGGTGACGCGGAAGCGGCGGGATGGCAGAACAATTATTTATAATTTGAAAGGTCAAATGCCAAGGTAAAGACCTGACCCTGGCAATGTGTGGGAGGAGATGCGGGGGGAATTAAGCGGAGTGAAGTCAATCCTGTATCTGATTGTGTTTAAATTTGTCTCCTTTCAGAGACACATTAAATATGGAGGTCACATCCTTACTGAAAAAAGAACCCCTTGTAAACCCTAGCTTTGTAAGGGGTTTCATTCATTCCGGTAAGAGTGTTATGGGAACATCATTTCCCCGGCACCATTTTTGCCCTATTTCAGGTGGATTGGCGGGTTCTAATTCTGCGGTTGCGGCATGAGGGAGCCGCGTTAATCTCCCCATTTAAGGCGGATCGTGATAAGCTCCGCAAACTGGTCCCCGATGGCGGTAAGGAAAGGAATTAAATGTGAAGTCCCCGGAATTCCTTGGGTCTTTTAATGGGTAACGGGAATGAGCAACTTAAGACTCGCATATCAAGTACTCTGACCCCTTGAATGCACAGCTCACGAAGCGGCTTGTCCGCACCATGCGACGATGGCGCGAAGGCGGCGGGAGGGCAGAACCATTATCATCCCTGATTTGGAAAGGTCAGATGCCAAGGTAAAGACCTGATAGCATTAACATCCTGCTAGGGGATATAGGTGGGACCCCTCCGAGG
>JBHHXE010000118.1:0-6178 GCA_046756865.1 Nitrospiria bacterium
AATAGCGGGCTATGCTCTGCGATTTGCGCCTTGAATCGAAACATTTTATCTCCTGAAAAATTCAACCCAGACTTAATCAGGGCTTCCTCAAGAATGCCCGTGGGCCTCCATTTTAGAAGCAGGAGAAAACCGGGAGCATATCAGAGGACTTTATCGACAAACGTACAGAGGGACTGAACCAAAGCTACGGACCGCTTCAAACAAACTTCTTCGTCCGGCGTCAGGTCAATCTCTACAATCTTCTCGATCCCCTTTCGACCCAGCTTCACCGGGACGCCGATAAACGCATTGTCTATCTTATACTCCCCTTGACAGAGCGCCGAGCAGGGAAGGATCTTTTTCTTGTCTTTCAGAATTGTTTCCACCATGTCCACAATGGCCGCAGAAGGGGCATAATAGGCTGAGCCTTTTTTCAACAGCTTCACAATCTCAGCCCCGCCATCGCGCGTTCTCTGTATCAAGGCATCGAGGCGTGCTTTTGAAATAAAATCACCAAGGGGGATGCCCGCCACTGTCGTATAGCGCGGGAGCGGAACCATGCTGTCACCATGCCCACCGAGAACCAGGGTCTGGATATTTTCGATGGAAACATCAAGCTCCTCCGCGATAAAAGATCGAAATCGTGCAGAGTCGAGTACCCCCGCCATGCCGAACACCCGCTCACGCGGAAAACCGCTGACCCGGTAAGCCGCATACGTCATCGCGTCGAGCGGATTGGAAACCACGAGGAGTATCGACTCCGGTGATTTTTGAATAGCGGCCTCTGTCACCTCTTTGACAATCCCGGTATTGACGCGAAGGAGGTCTTCCCGGTCCATCCCGGGTTTCCTAGGAATACCCGATGTAATCACGACAATATCGGATTGCGCCGTCTCTTCATATCCCGCCGTCCCCACCAGGCGGACATCATAGCCGTAGATCGGAGCCGACTCCGACAGGTCAAGCATTTTCCCTTTCGGAAGATCCGATTCAATATCCACCAGGACAATGTCTGCCATTTCCTTCTCAGCCAGCCGCTGTGCCGCCGTCCCGCCGACAAATCCGGCGCCGATGATGGTAACCTTATTTCTTTTTATCATTGCATCATACCTAGGGTTAACGCTGAAGAAATTTTTCAGGCGCGCTTATTCTACCTGAAAAGCAAAATGGTTACAAAATCCTCTAAATCCAAATGCGGAATAGTCTTGAGGCCTTAATAATGGCGGTTGATGCCAACGCTGACTGCCGTTTCATCTATGAATCTGATTTCGATATTTGCAGTCCAGGGGCCATTCATCTCAAGCCCTGTACCAAGAAAAACGCCTACTTGATCAGCAGATTCGTGAGATTCGCGGCGCGATTCCGTTGCGGGCGAGAGAGAGATAAACTCTTTCCCACTTGCCTCGTTATCAATGTCTATCGTGAGATCAGAAATTTTAAAGCCCGCATAAGGCGTCATCATTCCGATCTTCCCGGTCAAGTACACCGCAAGTTGGAGTTCCTGAACCTCTGCCTCTGATCGAGAGCGCTCCGGGATGAGACGCCCCGGAAAGAGTTCCGCAAAGTCCTTCCCGTCAACCGTGTAATCACCCTCTACCTCATATCGTAAAAATTGAAGATCAGAAATAACCGTCCATCCGCCCCAGCTTGCCATCCGGGCTTTAAAGCCTGTACCATAGGCAAAATCAAGACTCCCATCAAACTTCACCTGCCTATCCGCCTGGGCCGGACTTTTTATCGTATAGCCCAGTTCGGCGTCAGCAATCCCCAGTTTGACATAAAAATCAAGCCGCGACATGAGGTTCACTGCCCCTCTTAAGAGAATCCGCTTCGATTTTGTTTCAGTACCCGAGATCAGAGACCCGGAGTCGGGAAAGGGAGAAGGGGTGGTCACTAAAAACGCCATTGAGCTTGCGCTCCCTGAATCAAAGGTCATATCCCGGTTGGCAAGGCTATCATATTCAATCCCCAGAGAATAACGTCCCGATCCACCCTGCATTTCGGGAATGTTTCCGATGGTTGCCGCCCGGCCGATTGAGGAAACGCTCAAAATAATGCCAATCAGACTGATCTGTAAAGCTTTATCCAAGTTGCTCCCTTCATTCGCAAAATCATCCTGTGGCCCACGCATATCGGGACGGCCCAAGGCCATCATGATTCTCCGGCAGGATTCCGGGGCCATTCTCGGAAGACAATACCATTTTTGGTTCAAAACAAAAAGAAGAAATTGAAAAACCCGGGCCTATCCCAGCATATAAGAGGACCGCCTACTCAGGCCTGAGCTCCGACAGGAGAACCTCTGCTTCCTTTCGATCTATCTTTGTTTGAGGCGGGTCTGTCGCCTGGGTCACTGCGAGGAGTGCCTCCAGTGCCTGCAAGGCGGCTTCGGTCTTCCCTTTTTCCAGATAACTTCTTGAGAGTTCCAGGTAGTGGACCGTTCTGGAGGGGTCTAAAACAATTGCTTTTTCTAACAACTGAATTGATTTCCGGGTCGACCCCCCGAATAAACCCGGAACCTTTCGATACAAGACCCCTAAGACATGGATCGCCACATCATTTTGAGGATCTCCGGCCAAAACCGCCTTCATTTCTTTTTTGATCGGGGAGATGAGGGAGAGGGATTTCATGACGCCCCGCGTCTCCCCGATTCGGCCCAGGGCAATCCCCAGGACCAGATGTCCGTCGGGGCCTTTCGGATTGAGGGCAATGGCCTTCCTGGCATATTCTTCGGCTTCCCTGTAGGCTTGCAATTTTTCATCTGTGGATACCGCCAGGTCTCCCTGCCATTGATAGGAACGGGAAAGCCTCCATAGTGCCCCATAATTTTTTGGATTGGCCTCTAATGCCTGCCGGAAGGATAAAATCGCTCTTTCGGCATGATCATCCTCATCACGCGTGTGAAAAAGCTGGTCTCCCCCTTTGAGAAGGTCATGGACTGTTGCGATAATGTCTTCTGAATGGAGGGAAGCAGCGGGGAGAAAGGTTCCGATTAAAAAGGCCGACAAGATAAAGATCTTTATCGTCAATCCGGCAAGGAGAGAAAGATCACGTCCTACCTGAGATACGCCTGGAAAGATGAATGACAACAAGGGCATAGTTTACAGAAAAATTATACCGTGTGATGGTCCGGAAATTATTAAAAAGGGCCAACAACGACTTTTTCCCTTTTTCCGGTTCATAGTAAGCAAATGAAACTTCCGCCTCATCCGACACGGGTTCGGAATAACGGATTCCCATCTGTTTCGCCTTCGCGGCAGGCAAGGTCTTTCTGATGCTCCTCCGGAGAACCGCCTGAAGCTCTTTTGAATCCTTCACGATCTCAGCGGGGAGATGGGTTCGCTCATTTCTTCTCCAACCGAATTTTTTCAAATAGTTTGCAACACTTGCGTAGATATCCCCCTTGGAATCCCACAAATCCCGCTTGCCGTCTCCATCAAAATCAACCGCATATCGCCGGAAGCTGGAAGGAATAAATTGCGGAACGCCGAAAGCGCCGGCGTAGGAACTCTTAATCGAAAAGGGATCAATGCCCTCCTCTCTACAGAGAAGAAGAAAGGCAATCAGTTCACTCCGGTAGAAAGTCTCCCTTCTTTTAAAAAGGGCAAAAGCGGTATTCAGGATGTCAAAGGCACGGTAACGTTCTATCCCCGGTTGCCCGAATTTAGTCTCAATACCGAGGATACTTGAGACGACCTCCTTCTCCACCTGATATTTTTCTTCAACGGCCTGCAGGAGAGAACCGTTCTTCTGAACGTAAGCCTGTCCCTTTGTAACCAAAGGATCATTGATAAACCGCTTACGATATTTATAATAGGGAAGCCGTTCTGCGGGACGTTTGAAATTCTGCATGATTTCAGGTTGGAAAACAACCTTCTTGAATAGGGTATCCAGCCCGTCAGAATCAAAACGGTGCTTACCCTCGAGCTCACGCATCAACGCTTTATATCTGGGATCATGCAGAGGGACAGATCGGGATTGCGTGTCCGCTGCGGCAAAGACAGAGGCCGCGGGCCAAGGAGCCACCGAAAGTGCCCCGATCATCCCTACAAATCGTGGCAGAAAAAGTTTGAGAAACATCCTTCGGTCTTCCAAAAAACACTCCTTCAACAGATCCCAGGACGATCTCAGGCTTTCCCCTCCCGCCCTGACCATAGCCCTCAAGCTCGGCAATTGCCTGAACCTACAACACTAGAGGAAGGCCCCCATTTTGTCAATGATACTGCCCACTTAATGATCAAATTCCCGGGACATTACCGCACTTTTGTCTATAATTTCTTCTCATTATTTTGAGACGAGGGAAAACCATTCAGAAAAGCGCGACTACCTCCCCTTGATCCGGATCAAAAAAAAGATCCCCAGCGTAGAGATATGGAAATTAATGATGCTTTGGAAGGATTGCTCCTGATCCCCAAGCCCAGAAAAATATTCTGGAAATCCGACATACAAGATGAGCTGCGAAGAAACCGCGATCAAAAAACAGGCAACCCCCCAGGGGCGTAAAGTCCAGAGGCCCACTGCCGTAACCGCAAAGAACAAGGCATAAACATTGTTCGCAATCAGCCAGTATACGGTCATCTCCTCCAGCTTGATGTCCCCGAATCCAAGCAGGTTGGTAAAATGGCGGCCAGCAAAAACCATAAAAGCAGCGGCAAGGATCTTCAGGTAGATTCCCATAACAGGCTTTTCACCCGCATTCAAAATCGACATTACTTTTTCCATACAAGCCCCGCAGAATAATACTCCAATAAAGCCATCTTAACGGGCAAAAGCCTGATTATCAATTACAAAAATAAAAAATCTGATAATGACCGGGCGCGGCTTGCAGAGGGGCTTTTCAAATATGCATGATCCAATCCCGGCTTCAGGAATACTCTGAGAGGACCTTTTCGGCCACGCGGGATAAGGTGGGGTCGTGTTCGTGGTTTAGGGCATAGACGCGGCACTGGACCAGCCAGGCCGGGATAGAATCAACATGCTCCGACAAAGCCTCCTTTGAAACAAGGCCGGTGGCAGGCTCGAAAACATAGACCTGCTTTTCTCCCATTCTGAGGGGATCGGCCGGCCGGGGGTCCTGGCTGGCCAGATCAACCCGGAAAGGGAGGTCTTTCAATTCCGGGGGAAGGCATAAGCGCATGCGCGCCTCAAAATCTGCCGGTGCGATCCGGCACTTTCCTCTTTTTATTTTGTCAGTAGAAAGGGTGGTATCATAGGCCATTTTCCACTTGACATCCCTGAGGAGAATTTTATTCCATTCGGAAAAAAGATTCCTTTTTACCAATGAATCTGCCTCTTTCCACGATTTGACTTCCAGCAGGAGTGACCAGTCCGTTAAATCAAGATAGGCGCTGAGCTTATCCAGCGGGTTGTAGGGAAAGACCTCCTTAATCGTCTCGCGGAACACATCACTCAAGTGCAGATCGAGTGAACGGGTTGTCCTGTGGTAATAGACATTAAAGTAGAGGTAAGACCGGGTATTTAAAAACATCGTCAAGGCAGGAAGTCCCGCTTTGTGGATCGTCAGGCCCTGCTTGGTGAAAAAAGTATAGTGCATGAGACGGTTCAGATCGACCGGGCCGATGGCCACTCCACACATATAAGCATCCCGCAGCACATAATCGAGATTGTCTGCAGTAAAGATTCCGGACAAAAGCGGTTTCAACATCACCAGCCAACGAGGGTAGTCTTCCGGTGTCTTATAGGTGTCATCTTTATGGATTAAAAAAGCAACATGTTCGGGATTGAGGGCTTCATCAAGCGCGAACAGGCCGCTCGGGCTGCGCCTGATCCGCTTTATGATCGGTGCCAACTCACTGCGGATGATCGCTTGGCCGAGCTTTTCATGGGTGAGGCCGTATTCATCCAGAAAGTTATGGTCAAAAAAATGACAGAAGGGGCCGTGTCCGATGTCATGCACCATGACCGAAATGCGCAGTAACTCTTCGATAAAGTTAAAAGAAGGACAATTGGAAGTGACTTCCTTTAGGGAAAGGTAAAGGTGCTTTGCAAAACGACCGGCCACATGCATCGCGCCAAGTGAGTGAACAAAACGGGAATGCTCGGCCGAAGGATAGACCCAGCGCGCCGACTGCAACTGGTATACATAACGAAGCCGCTGCATCCAAGGGGAATCGATCAGGTCCTTCTCGGTTGCTTCATCCCGTTCCATGATCGGCACAGTAAATGGAATATAATTGTGGAT